>JAPPIE010000203.1:0-1922 GCA_028874765.1 Gemmatimonadota bacterium | reverse complement strand
TCATTGCCGATGTTTTGCTGATTGTGTTGGGCGCGGCATGCTGGCTTGTGATTACCCTGCCGAGGCTGCCCGATGATCCCGATAGCTTATTGGCGGAGTCCGGTATCAATATTTACGCGGCGTCTGGGGAGTTGCTCTATACGGTTAATCAGCGCGTGGGGCGCGTTGGTCTCGATGAGGTGCATCCGCATTTTGTTCAGGCTGTGCTATCTATTGAGGATGCGGATTTTTATCATCACCGCGGGTATAGTATTAAAGGTATGGTCGGTGCTTTTTTGGGTAATATCCGACACTGGGGCAGGGTGCGGGGCGGTAGCACGATTACGCAGCAGATTGTGAAGAATATCTTTCTTACGCGAGAGAAATTCTATTTGAGGAAATTGAAAGAAATTCTTCTGGCTACGCAACTCGAAGCCCTTTTTGAACGTCACTACGGTGCGGGCTATAAAGACCGATTGTTCGAGATTTATATCAATGGCAGTTTTTACGGTGCCAATGCTTATGGTATTGCCGATGCAGCGCAGACCTATTTTGGCAAGCGCGCCACAGATCTTACGCTTCTCGAATCTGCTATACTTGCCGGGCTTCCCAATGCGCCGAGTGTGCTCAATCCGTTCCGCAAGGACCAGTCTCGCGTTCTGGCGCGTGCTACGCTCGTTTTAAACCGCATGCAGGCATTGGGTTTTATTAGTTCAGAGGAAGTTCAAAATGCGCTGGCTTCGGATTTGCAACTCGTTTCTGGACGTATGCCCCAGAATCGAACGCCTTATTTTGTCGAGACGATTAAAGCCGAGGTTACACGCCTGTGGGGTGCTCAGGCGCTGAGTTTTGGTGGTTTGAATATTTATACGACGCTTGATTTGTCTATGCAACAGGCTGCCGAGCGCGCCGTGGCCAGGGGGTTGGCAGATCTGGATGCGCGGCTGGGGTTTTCAGATTATGGCAGTGCTTCATCTGATCAGCGCGCCGATTATGTACAGGGTGCGTTGATTTGCCTGGATCCGCGCACTGGATATGTCAAAGCTATGGTGGGTGGGCGCGATATTTTTATCAGTTATTACAACCGGGCCACGCAAGCGCGGCGTCAACCGGGTTCGGGTTTTAAGCCTTTTGTCTATCTGGCGGCTTTTGAAAGCGGTGCTTTTTCGCCGGTTTCTCTTTTTAATGATACGTTGCGTACCTATCGCGTGAATGATGAGGACTGGTCGCCCAGGAATTTTGCGGACAACTATCTGGGGCTTACCTCTGCGGCAAATGCACTGGTTAAGTCGGCAAATGCGACGAGTGTGCAAATTGCAATGGAGATAGGTCCCGAACGCATTGTCGATCTGGCGCAACGCCTGGGTATTCAGAGCGGTCTCAAACCGTATCCGAGTATTGCCCTGGGGGCGCAGGAAGTCACTTTGCTCGATATGGCTGTTGCCTATGGCGCGATTGCGAGTTACGGTTTTCGCGTGATGCCGACATTTATCGCGCGGATTGAGGATGCTACAGGTCAAATACACTATGAGCATCGGCCAGATCCCAGGCTTGTTATCGATCCCGAACATGCGGTGATTATGGTCAATTTGATGCAGCATGTTGTCAATCGCGGTACGGGGCGTGCAATTCGCGCGTTTGGGTTTCAGGGTGCTGCTGCGGGGAAGACCGGTACGACAAATGACAATACAGATGCCTGGTTTACGGGGTTTACACCCGATCTGGTTGCGAGTGTGTGGATTGGTTTTGACAACCGCGAGGGCGGCCGTCGGCTGGTCGAGAAGAGGAGCAGACGCCAGATTACCGGCGGGAGCGGTGCGGCACCGATCTGGGCTGCGTTTATGAAGAGCACAGGTAAACCATCGCATGACTTTATCACACCCGCAGGCGTTGCCGCGCATACTGTGAATTTACGGAGCGGTATTGCCGATACTTCTGATGGG
>JAPPIE010000023.1 GCA_028874765.1 Gemmatimonadota bacterium | reverse complement strand
CCCGCCATTTATGCATTTATGCATTGCTTTGGTGCAGTATCGACTCTGACAAAGCTAAAAAGATAAAAGATTCAGAGAATGTAAAATTTTTTTAGAAAAATAAAAAACGGGTAGAGAATTACGAGACTCTCTACCTGTTATGCTAATTTTTCATGGTGGGTAATACTGTACTTGGACCGGTGATTTTTTACCTGATCGTATGAAAAGTCAGGTTTCTGGAAAGTACCGCTCCTGAATCTAAACCACTCGCATTTTCTGAGATTCCTTATTCTTTTTGCCACGGACCACCGTCTTGCCATACTTGATTGTATTCCTCTCCTCTTGTGGCTGCAAGAAGGGGTGGAGCAAGAAAAGTGCTCAACGTTTCAATAAGTTCAGGAAGTTCCTGTGGGGCATCTGTCAGGTCGCTCCGTTCAAGAAAACTACGCCACTGCTCTGCTTTTCCCGGATATTCGGCGAATTGCTTATCCAGAGCGACCGGCTGTTCGCTGGGTAAGGGTATCCGTCGTCGCTCGAAAGTCCCCCGGATGGCCTGAGTCAGCACCGGTCCTTCAAAAGAAAATGTTCTGGCTATTAGCCAGAGGTCATAGAAATCCTTCATACGGCTATTTTGCATACCCAGAACAACCAGGGCATTCAGTTTTTCGGCGACGACTGTCTCAGGAGGATAGGCTCTGAGTTCGGGTACAGGAAAATCCAGCAACCCCGGATACAGGAGAGTAGTGGCCCTGGGTATTACCACGTCTCCAAATCCCACGTCAATTTGCACCGGGAACCGTGCAGTTCCAAGCGAACAAGAGAGACGGATGCGATGGCTTTCATAGACTGCGTCATCTCGAATGGCTTGCACCCGAACACTTTCAGGGTCATAAAAAAGCCCGTCTGCCACCACATTTTCTTGACAGATTGCTTTAAAGACTTTTGCGATATGGTCATGGGAGGCTTCGCCATGACCCAACAAATCCAGGTCTCGGGTTATACGATGGGCACTACCTGTCCAGGCAAAGAAAAGCAGGGCTCCTTTGAGGATGAAACTGGAGCGAAATGGAGACTGGGATAGACGGTAGAGGAATCTTTCAATGGCATATCGCAAGAAAATCTGGTTGGGTTCTTCCCCTTTTTCTCTGCTCAGGTTTAAAAGTCGCTGATGGACGGATACAGGCAGATTTTTGGGACGCGCTCTTTTCATGCCACGATAGCTTCCATATAGGGCCGCATCACATTGGTCATCCGACAGACTTGTGCGAAATGCCAGAGGTCGTCCATTGTGGTGCGACGGTCTCGGATGCATTCTTTCAACGCTTCAAGAGCGATGTCCAGGCCGATTTTGTTGCGGTATTTGAAGCAGTCTGCAACTGTTTTGGCGGGGTTAAAAATCTGAACGGGAACGCCCTCAATCCGATATGTTTCGATTCCTTCAGTCAGTGCAGCACCGGAGAATCTCATCACTCTCAGAGGCGGAAATTGCATCTTTGGCTTCGCTGCTCTGCGGTCAATGGCCATCCAGACCTGATGCGGTAGCTGTGTGCCGATTTCGTGGAAGCTCAAAGCTGACAGCAGACAGATCACCCCGTGGGGAATGCGCTTTGCTACTTGCGCCAGCCCATAGTGTACCGAAATCTCGGCGTCGGCTGCAATGTACAGGCCTCTTCCCTCCCGTCTCACCAGTCCCTTCTGATATAGCCGACGCAGATATTCGGGATGAAGGCCCCGGGATGTCAGATCGCAAACTCTCAAGAGTCCTTGCTGTGCCAGCTCCAGAACTTGATTTTCAGGTGAATTTTTAGACATGTGTCAAAGTATATCTATTTATAATTTTTTGTCAATATTATTACACAAAAGGCTTATATTATTATGTGTTTATACCAGAGTTAATGTGACAACCAGAAAACTGTGATACTGGTTGCCCACATTTTGTTTCCACAAGATGTGCGATGTGGCAATTTCAGGTCTTTGATAGGATAGAGGAACCAGAGTATGAAACAACCCAATGTTGTGTTTATCGACTGTCACGATCTGGGCGATTGGCTCGGTTGTTATGACCGGCCCGATGTATCGACGCCAAATCTGGATCGGTTGGCTTTTCAAGGTGCCCGGTTTTCGCAATTTATTGCGACGGCACCTATTTGTATTCCCAGTCGCGTTGGCTTGTATTGCAGTCAGATGCCGCATATGATCGGTGTGTGGGGACAATTTCCCTATGCGGATGATGCTGTGTGCATGGCGCGTTATTTTCAGGATGTGGGCTATGAGACGGTGCTGAGCAACCGGTTGATGATTTTGAATGATCCATCCTGGGCGGGTTTTTCGCGTGTGATAGAGGGGAAGGCTGGTGTGGAAGTTTTGGCAGAGCGTTTTTTGCGAGCAGAAGCACCGTCTATCGAGCGCCCCTTTTTTTTGCAGGTCTCTTTCTCGGAGGTGCATAGACCTTTTGGTCTGGATTACGATCCAGATCTTGCGGAGAGAATGGTTGTGCCGCCGGATCTGCCCGATTGTTCGGAGGTGCGTAAAGATCTCGCCGCGTTGTGTCGGCAGATTGGGGAGTTGGATAAAAAAGTGGGGCGGATTTTGAATGCACTTGATGATTGTGGGATGGCGGATGAGACCGTTGTGGTGTTTACCACCGAACACGGTGTGGCAACTGCGAGGGCAAAACACACACTTTACGATGCGGGTATCCGAACGACGTTGCTTATGAGATACCCGTCTGAGATCGCCGCTGGAACTGTGTATGGCGATTTGATTAGCAACATGGATCTGTTGCCGACGTTGATGGAGTTGTGCGGTCTGGAGGAGCCGGATGGTATTCTGGGGCGGAGTTTTCGGGGGTTGTTTTCCGGTGCGGGTTGGGTTGGCCGGTCTGTGGTGTTTAGCGAGCAGACCTGGGGGCGGCGTGCTGGGAACTGGTATTACACGCCGATGCGGTGTGTTCGGTCGGATAGGTTCAAGCTGATTCGCAACTTTGCGCGGGTGCCAAATTATGTCGATAATGGGTGGGTGAATCGTTTTCAGAACAGGCGAGAGGTTGTTCAGGCGCTTTTTTCAAGCCCGGCACCGGAACGGGAGCTTTACAATTTGGCAGACGATCCGTATGAGTTGAACAATGTTGCAGATGATCCGCGTTTTTCAAAGGTTCGCGATGATCTGGAGAGGCAATTAACCGCGTTTCTCGAGGAGACTGAGGATCCCATTTTGATGGGGTTTGTGCCGAATAGAGAAGGTCATCCCGATGTTCCGCAGTGGATTAAACAGTCAGACGGCTCGTTTCTGTTGGAGGCGGATCGGGAGATTTATCACGCGGAGCAGCCTTTTGATTAGAGGAGTTGTGACATGAATCTGGAATTCTACTGCGCAGGGGAGCCACTTGAGGTTGGTACGGAAACCGTATTGCTGATCGACAATGCCACGGTGGAAGACCGCTGGGGGGTAAGTCGTGTGCTGAATGTGCCGATTAAGGATCCGCACAACCCCGTGCTCATGCCCGACAGGCCGTGGGAAGATTCGGTGGGTCAGCAAAATGTGATTTACGACGATGAAGCTGGCGTGTTCCGCATGTGGTATGCCGGAACCGATTGGAACGCGTGGATGCACCAGTTCCGCTTCAAAGACTGGAAGGCGGAGCGGCACGGGTATCCCTATTTTGTCTGCTATGCCGAGAGTCTGGACGGGGTACACTGGGACAAGCCGATGCTGGAGGGCAAGCCGTACGGGCAATATGAGAAGACCAATGTGGTGGTCACGGGACAGCAAAAGGCCCAGGGGGTGCGCGTGATGTGGAATCCCCTCGGTGGCGTGCAGCAGAGTCGTTTTCTGATGACTTATAAGGACAATCTGGCCGAGGGTTATGGATGTCTGTGTCTGGCTTATTCGGATGATGGGATTCACTGGCGGGAGGACCCGTCGAACCCGGCTTTCATCGGTCTGCGGGACACGTGGCAAAACATGGTGTTCGACCCTGTTCGGGAGCGCTGGTTGATGTTCGGGCGGCCCGTGTGTACCGCTGGTGTTGGGGATGTGCCGGGTGGACCGACGGAGCACAACTTCAAGCGCCGGACAGCGGTGATGGTCGGGGAGACGCCGTATGATTTTGGCCAGCCCCGGGTGGTGATGTGGCCGGAAGAAGTAGATGATCCGGATATCGACCACATGGTGGTTTCTCGGGTGGGTAGCCATTTTATCGGTTTTGTCGGAATGATGGGGCCTCCGCCGCACATGGCATTCCATCTGCATCTGGCGTTTAGCAGCGATGGCCTGCACTGGAATATGTTGCCCGACCGGTCTGTATATCTTCCCCATGGCGGATCCGACGCCTTCGACTCGGGTTCCACCTCGGGGGCCGGAGGCATTGTGAGCATGGGAAATACGGATTTTATCTACTATCGCGGATCCCGCCACGGCCAGGCACAGGGCAACAGGAACAATGTCTCGGGCATCGGCCGGGCGCAATTTCTCCAGGATCGATTCGTCGCGCAGATGGGCGCGCACACGGGGGGCTTCCTGCTCACTCGCGAAATGGTTGTTGCCGCACCGGAACTGATCGTCAATACGACCGTGGCCGACGGTTATAATAGCGATCCGGCCACGGCGATTGTTCCGCCCGAATTCGCTGTCGAAGTGCTGCGTTTCAGTGAGAGCAGTGCCCCGAGTCCCGTGCCCGGGTTCACCCTTGCCGATTGCACCACACAGGCTGTTGACCTTGTCGAGCACAAAGTGACGTGGAAAAACAAGCAGGATATGGCCGAACTCGTGGGCATGCCTGTGTTCCTCCGCTTCTACCTCAAGAACGTGGGCCTCTATTCGCTGCGGTTTCGCGACGGAGGATCTGGATAAGATTATTCAGGTTATAATGTGCGTGTGTGCAGTTGAAATACAGGGAGGAGAATATGTTGCCCAATTTCATACATGTCGGTGCTGCCAAGTGCGCTTCGTCGTGGTTGTGGAGAGTCTATCAAGAGCATCCAGATGTGTATGTGCCATTACACCTGGATAATGTGAACTTTTTTGTGGCTGATTACCACAAAGGTCTGGATTGGTATCAGGAGACCTATTTCGACGATTGGTGCGGGGAGAAGGCAGTGGGAGAGATGAGCAATTCCTATATGGTATTCGAACCTGCAATTGCGCGGATCGTCCGGGATCTTCCCGGCGTGAAGTTGACCGCAACGGTGCGCAACCCGATTGATCGCGCGTTTTTGAGCTGGGTACATATGAATAAGCGCCGGTTTCAGCCGGACCAGCGGATGGAGTTCGAGCGGGTGCTGGATCCTCATGGACACGGTTTGTTTGGGCTGTGGGTGATGCCGAGTCTCTACAGCCTGCATTTCAAGCGGCTGTTCCAATACGTCTCGCGCGAACGGCTGCGAATTATGTTCTATGAGGACCTCGTGGCAGATCCAGCGGGCTTTTTGCGTGGGCTTTTTGAGTATCTGGAAGTGGATTCGGGTTTCCAGCCGTCCATTTTGCATCAGCGGGTGAATAAGGTGACGCACTATCCCACGCCGGAGGCACCGCAGCCGGAAGATCAGATTATTGCCGAGGGTATCTCAGAAGAGGTGCGGGACTCACTGCGCAAGATTTTCCAGGAGGATATTGAGGCGTTGCAGGAGATCACAGGGAGAGATTTGAGCTACTGGCAATAGGACCGGTTGGGTTTTCCCTGCGTCGCAACTACAAAAGGAGACCGCCTTATGCGCTCGCTCTATAATGGTATTGTGCTTTCTGAAGATTGGCCGCCGAGGCGCACGCGAGAGGATCTTCTCGCTTTCGAACCTATGCGCGTGCCCTATCTGGAAAATCCTCCCGAGGTGATACCGATTGACCCGGGACGGCAGTTATTCGTCGACGACTTCCTGATCGAGAACACAACGCTTCGGCGCACTTTCCACCGGCCGGAATACTGGGCGGGAAATCCGATTCTCAAACCCGAGAAGCGATGGGAATTTACCTCTCGCCGTCCCACTGCTATGGCTTTTAGCGATGGTATTTTCTACGATGCCGAGGAGGGGGTATTTCGGATGTGGTACAGGGCGGGAAATACGACGTGCATCGCCATTTCCGAGGATGGGATGCACTGGGAGCGCCCGGAACTGGATTTTATGCCGGGGACGAATATCATTTGTCTGTCCGGTAGCCGCGATTCATCTACGGTCTGGCCCGATTTAGACTGTGAGGATGCGGATGCCCGCTACAAGATGTTCGTTTTCCACCGGGATCCGTGGCGAGCTTCTGTTTACCTGTCTCCGGATGGGCTGAAATGGGACTTCAAAGCATGGACTGGAACAACTGGCGATCGCAGTACGATGTTTTACAATCCGTTCCGAAAGGTGTGGGTTTACAGCATTCGGGACCATATCAGGGGGCCTGGCCGATCCTCGTATCCGGAGAATCCTCTGAGAAGATCGCGCAGATACCGGGAGCATTCCGATTTTGTTGCGGGGGCGGCCTGGCGCGATGAGGAGCCTACCTGGTGGATCGGTGCGGACCGGTTGGACGGGCACCACGAGTTGGCACCCGATATTCAGCCCGAATTGTACAATCTGGATGCGGTGGCTTATGAGAGCATTATGCTCGGTCTGTTCAGTATCTGGCGTTACCAGCCTGCGGATCGCCCCAAAATCAATGAGGTGCTGTTTGGATTCAGCCGGGATGGGTTCCATTGGGATCGCCCATGCCGCGAGGCGATGATGGGCATTTCAGATGGAAAAACAAATTGGAACTGGGGAAATGTGCAGTCGGCAGGTGGTTGTTGTCTCGTTGTGGGAGATCAGCTCTATTTTTACGTAAGTGGGCGAAACTACGGAGAGGGTGAGACGCGGCTGGAAACGATGTCTATGGGTTTGGCGATGATGCGGCGAGATGGATTTGCCGCTATGGAAGCGGACGGTGATACAGGGGAACTCACGACAAGGCCGGTGCGGTTTGACGGCAAATTCCTGTTTGTAAATGCCGTTGTGGATGTCGGAGAACTCCGGGTGCAGGTCCTGGACAAAAGTGGAAAAATCATCGCGCCGTTCACTTTCGAGAACTGCACGCCCCTTCGGGAGGATGGCACCTGCCAGGCGGTGTCCTGGGGAAGAGCGACTGATCTGTCGGCGATTTCGAACCGGGAGGTGCGTTTCCAGTTTCGCCTTAGCAATGGCAGTCTTTACGCTTTCTGGGTCACCTCTGACAGGTTGGGATCCAGTGGGGGATACCTGGGCGGCGGCGCACCCGGGGCGTCGGGCTTCAGAGACTTGCCGCGTTGATGCTGGCGTCTTCTTTCGCGTTCACTGCGATCGCTTTTTCTGTGGCAGGTTTGGATGAGATGATCGCGCTTTACTGGGGGTTCTATGCGCATACAAAACTACTGGCGGTACCCGGGGTGTGGGCCGCATGCGGCGGCGTATCTCGGAGACGGTTTGGTAGCCGCACCGTCAAAATACGGCAATCGCGTCACGTTCTGGAATGTGAGTGACATCGAACGCCCTGAACTGGTTGCGGACTTGCCTGACCGCCCCGATTGCCAGTCAGTCGCCTTCTGCAATGGATATCTGATGGTGGGCAGTGATCGCGGAATCGAAAGCATGCGCTTCTCGAAGGCGGATCTCGTCCCCATTGACTGCAGCGCATTTGCCCCGGAAGTCAACGATTTTGAAGTGGCTGCCGACACGGTGCTCGCCGTCAGCAAGCGAAACGTCATCAAAGTTGTACGCGTTGAGGACGATGGCCAGCTGACTGAAATCGGCGTGCGCGAAGATGTGCTCGCCCGCTGCCATGGGGCAAGCCATGAAGGATCCCTGGTTGGCGTGACGGGATTCAGAGGAGATGGCAGGGTAGAGACCCCTCTCGGCCTTTTTCCGGACGCTGTGGATGAGGATGGACGCTTCACCGATCCAGGCGGCTGGACGCTTGCCAACGGAGGTGAGCCTTCGAGGTGGTATATGAACATTTCGAACCGCATTATCCTGTACCGGAAGCGCGCCTATGTGGCAACTGGTATTTCAAGGATCCAGGATCCCAGGAAGGACTGGTTGCTGGATCCATCGGTCACAGTTCTCAATGTGGCGCATCCCGATGCCCCGGAGTTCCTGGGCAATTACCCCTGTACTGGTTCCGAGACCTGTACGGGGCTTTATCTCGACAGGGACCGCGAGTGCCTGATCGTCGGGTCCGGGAATATTGTGCGCCGCTTTGACATCGATGGCGACCTTTTGCACGAAACCGACAGGCTTGCGTTTCCCTACGGAGATTTTGGCGATGGATATCCCAGGGCCCCGACGATCCACGATGTGTGCAAGACCGATTTGATCTGTGACGGTCTGCCCGTTTTTTTCGCTGGTGCTCAGGCGACCGACGATCTATACCTCTTCACGGTTTGAGTAGTATGGGCATTCTCGAATCTGAAAGCGGAGAAGGGTTTTTTGATCGAAACACAGGCGTCCGAAGGGGAAGAGGTCGCTTCTATTGTGAACTGGCTTGCGGGGATCGCGTGATCCGGTAGCTATTTTTTATGGGAGGCCCGTATGAGGCAGCTTGAAAATGGATTGAGTGAACGGACGCTGGCTTTTGAGCCTGGCTCTGAGGTGCATGGTGAGGTGGTGAGTCGCACGTTTCAGCCGTCGTATGTCGTCACGCGCGACGGCGTGTTGATCGCCTTTTGTCAGGGCAGGTTGCGCGGCGGTCGCGACGACGATCCAAAGGTGATTCTGACGAGCAGGAGTAGCGACTGGGGCGCGACGTGGTCGCCAGCAAAGGCGGTTTCGGGTCGGATCACCCACTACGCGGTGTCTGCGTATCTTTCCGAACGAGATGGACGTGAGCGCGTGTCTGTTCTGTCTATGATTGATTTGCGAGGTACAGAGAATATTTACGACAAGGACTATGACGAGATGCGGGCGCAGTCCGGTATCGATATCGATGCCGTGGGGCGCGATACGCCTATGGTTCTTTGCCGGTTTGATTCGGATGACGATGGCGATACCTGGACGATGGAGATGTTGCTCGGGGACCGGTCGCCTCTGAACCACCGCTATTCCGATGGGACGCTGATTATGTTCAATGCGGTGGGTCAGGTTCACGCGATTTCCGAAGGTCCATATCGGGGGCGGTACGTTCTGGGGGGACCTGTTACTGTGGTGCCCGAAGGGGAGGCCGTTACCAATTATTTTCGCAACCATCCCCAGTCCGGTTCTGCCGTTATCTACAGCGATGATCAGGGTGAGACCTGGCGCGTGGATGGCTTTATTACAGATTATTTGGCTAACGAGGCCTCTGCTGTGTCGATTAACCGCGGTGAGGAGTTGCTGCTCGTTCGCAGGCTGAATTCGCGCGGTATGCTCGAAGCCCACACCCCTCTCGCGGAGGTGCGTCCCGGTCCCGTGCAGCGCATTGCCCATATTTCGACGGATTGTGGCAAGACGTGGTCCCGGCCCTTTCTCGTCGATATCAGTGGGGTGCTCTGTCACGGCACACTTGCCCGGGGCGAGGGGCGTTTGCTCTTTTCCATTCCCAATGGCTCCAGCCTGCCCGAATCCGAGCGGCAGCACGCTACAGAGCGGCAGCGCGGTGCGATCTATTTTAGCGATGACGAAGGTCAGATCTGGCGCCACAAGGTTATCGAGCCAGAGACCTTTTCTTACAGTACTGTAGGTCCTCTCAATGAATCCCAGTACATCACCCTTTACGCATGTAGTTCCATGGGGCAGGAGGGCGTCGGATGTCGGGTATTTGAGGATGCATGGCTGGATGCTTAGATGGATTATAGGAGGTATGCGATGATTGGCGAATCTGAAATTGCACAATTTGAAGAGGTCGGGGCGGTCACTATCGATACGCCTTTTAGTAAAGCGCGGCTGGATTGCGTTTCGAGGGTTTTTGATCGGATGCTGCCGTTTGAAGGCTCAGAAGAGGGGAGACCGCCCCAGTATCGTGTGGGGCAACGGTATTTTCTCGAGCCTGAATTGCTGGATCTGATTCAGGATCCGTTTTTGGAAGTTGTGGCGAAAAAGACGTTGGGGGCCGATGCTGTGCATTTTTTTAATGCTTTTATTGTTACTTCCTATCCACAGCCCGGCGCAATATTCAGTTTTTCCGAACATGTGGATATTAAATATAGCCTTTCAGACCTGGATGCCACACCCAAACAGATGCTTTGCAGTTGTCTGCTCTGGTTGAGCGATGTGACGGAAAAACGGGCACCTCTCATGTACCGACCCGGCAGCCACCGTTTGGTTGCCGAGGATGTGGAAAAGCATGGGACTTATATTCAGAATCCAGTCCCATTTCGAGAACTTCCCGAGTTGCCTTTTGCAGATCCGGTTCCTTTGCTTGCAAAGGCGGGGCAGATGACGGTTTGCACGACGGCCCTGGTCCACGGCGCATCTATCAATATTGACACGCTTCCCCGGAAAGTGATGTTTATGGTGTTTAAGCCCGCAGGATATACCATTGATGCCAACATGAAAAGCATAGAAGTCCGAGAACAATATTATCGCGAGTTGAGAAATCATTTGCGTGAAGATCGATTGGGCATTCTCGAAATGAACTGATCTTCCTCGTGCTCTCATTTGGCTTTCGATGATGCAGCGTTATCCAACGCAGTGCTACATATCCCACCTTGCCAATTCCATCCACCGCGTCATCTCTTTTTGCGCCTCATTAAATCGTTCGCGGATCTCTGGTGGAAGACATCTGTGGTATCCATTTGGCGGCTCGCGCATCATTACGTTATAGTGTGCGTGTGTGTAGTTGAAATACAGATTGGATCGCACTGGCTCTGTGGTCTTGGGCAGTCCATTGTGGATGACGGTCTCGGAAAAGAGTAAGACATCGCCCGCCTTGCCCGTTACTGCGACGGCGCCTGGAAGATCCAATCCCTGATATTCCTGCCAGCTCAGATCAAAATTGCTCTTGTGTGAACCCGGTACAGCCACCACACACCCGTCGTCGGGTCCATTATCTGTTAGAAAATACACGGTATTGAGCATTCGAGAGCGAATATCGCCGTTTCGATAACTGTAATCCGTCGTTGGCACGCCGCGATGCCATCCCCCCTGTTGCGCTCCTTTGGATTTAGAAATTGACCAGGTGTTGATGAGTTGTGGTTCGCCCATAAATGCCTTCAGATAAGGCACGACTTTCGGATGTGCGATCATCAGGTCAAAAACGGGATCAAGTCGTAAGAGACCATTCAAACGGATCTGAAATTCTCGACTCTTATCACAGGTCGGCAGTGGTTTTGGTCTGCCAAAAGTGGGTGCAGATGCCATCCATTCATCTTTATATGTCCGGCTTTCCAAATCGGACAGGACATTCAGAGTGGTTTCGCATTCTTCGGGTGTCAATACATTGCGCAGGACCAGAAAGCCACTCAGGTCAAAATGGAACCGGTGTTCGATTGGTATATTATCTGCCATGTTTGATGCTCCTGTTATCGTCAATTCAAGCCGAACAACAAGCGAACGTATAGAACGATTGAAAAATCCAAATAAATGTAGCTTTGTGAACCAATGGCTGCAAGATGAATTTCTACAACTACAGGCTTGATATTATGCTCAAAAAATTAGATTTTTATTGCGAAGGGTAAATTCTCGGGATATTTTTGTGCTCATTTCTGTTCCCGATCTGTCTGTTGTGACTGAATTTGTGCGTGCTGCCAATCACCGAAACCATCTTCGAACCCTTTTTGTCTGAGAAGACGGAGGTGCTCAGTTTTTACCACTTTATGAGGCTAAATTTAGAATGACTCGAAATATTCTTGTGCATTCGGATAAGGATGTGCCAAAGCGCGTGCTCACGGCCTGGAGTCTTGGATGTCCGGATCAGTTGATTGCCACTGCACAGGTCATTGATGATGAGCTTTTTGTCATGGCCTGTGACCATACCCTGTTCAGAGTAGGCTTTGAAGAAATGCCCGCACTCAAGCGTATTCCAGAAGAACAGCGTTCTTCATTTACACTCTCAAGCGAAGGCAGTTATATCCATTGGCCGGAGGCTGATGTACATATCGACCTGGATGCTGTTCGCTACCTGAAAGATGATGAGTGGCGTGAAAAAAAGGATCAGGAAAGGGCTTATGTATGACATTCGGTTCGGAGAGGCTGTTGCCGCATTTCGAAAACAGTGCGAGCTTAAGCAAGCCGATATTCAAGGTCTTTCGGAACGCCAGGTGCGCAGAATCGAAAAGGGAGAACGGACAAAGGTGGATACGCTGGGGATTCTGGCAAGAAGTCACGGTTTGTCCCTGAAAGCATATCTGGATAAAATCGCCGAAATACTTTCTGAAGATGGTGAGGTTATCTCCAGAGTCTCGACCTCGATTCCGCAAGACACCATAGACCTGAGTGGGGAGCAGATATGATCAAAAATGAGAGACAATATCGGATCACCAAGGCCCAGATGAGAAAGTTTGAGGGCGCTTTGGCGGAGTTGGCTCAAACTAAAGATAAAAATATTCACCCTCTACTTCAGAAAGCTCATCAGGATGCATTGAGAAGTCAATGTGAGGAACTCCGTATGCAGTTGGAGGAATACGACGCGCTTGTAGAAGGTAAGCGCGATGTTCTCTAACGTCTTTCACTATCTGTCTGTTGTCACTGAATTTGTGCGTGCTGCCAATCACCGAAACCATCTTCGAATATGAAAACAGACCGATTTCCATCGAAAGTCCCATCCTTCCCAATCGGATCTTATAACCTGCGCGGGATAAAACCCGAGGACGCACGCGCTCTCTACCAATTTATGTCGGATAAAGAGGTAACCCAATTTACCAGCTTACATGCAGAAACGCTTGAAGAGGTCCAATCATGGATTGAACTTATGATTGAACAGTTTGAAAAGAAACAATCGATTTATTGGGTCATCACAGAGGATAATCGTGCCATTGGTCGATGTCACTATATTTATCTCGACGCTATCCATTCAAGAGCCGAAATTGGATACTACCTCGCAAAAGAGTACTGGGGCTGCGGAATTATGACGAAAGCTGTCACTGCAATTGTAGAATACGGCTTTGAACACCTCAAATTGAATCGAATCGAAGCAAGGTCGATTTCCAGGAATTATGGTTCCACGCGCGTCCTTGAAAAAGTCGGTTTTTCAAAAGAAGGTACCCTGAGGCAACATACTTTTAGAGCCGGTGAGTTTTTCGATGTTGAGGTGTTTTCGTTTTTAAATGCAGATTGGCAACAATTGAGAAACTCTTTATAGCACAAGACTGAGACTGAGGATCGACACTTCTGGATGGTTTGAGAAATCTCTGCTCAATATGGGTACCAAAGAAAAATGGGTTGCGCATAAATTAGCGTAACCCATTGTTTTTAATGGTGGGCGATACTGGACTTGAACCAGTGACCTCTTGCATGTCAAGCAAGCACTCTAACCACCTGAGCTAATCGCCCACTAATTTGAAAGAACACACAGCCTGATATGAGCAAAAGCTATATGGATACAAAAATGTTGTCAAGCGAATTTTCTGACGGACGGTCGATTTTTTGGTGTGAAAAAGTGGGCAGAAATGCATATCATAGTATTGGAAGACCAGTATATTGCCGGTAACTTTGAATTGGTTTTGCTGGTTGGCAAAGGAGATAAAAATGCAATATCGCAATCTTGGGCGCACTGGCATTAAAGTATCTGTTGTCGGTCTGGGAGGACACGAGTTCCATCCTGATTCGCGTGTCGCTGGCTTTGGGGATAACAAGGATCTGGCAGTAACTCCTGGTCACATTTTTCCGGGCTTTGGCGGAGAGAACAGACTGCGGATTGTAGAGACAGCCCTGGAAGCTGGGGTCAACCTCTTCGATCTGACAATCGATTCTGAGAAAGAGGCTATGGGCAGAATTCTGAGAGCGGTGGATGTCAAAGATGAGATCCTTATACAAACCCGGCCAGAGGGCATGGTCTATACCTATGACCCGCACAACCGGAAGATGGCGGACTACAGCCTCTTGAGAGCTGAAGCGATCCGAGCTTTGAAGCTCATACAGTGGGAAGTGATAGACATCTACAACTTTGCCTTCATGGCAGATGCCCTGGAATACGATCCGGACTACCTCGATAAAATTGCGGACAACATCCAGAAGCTCAAGGATGAGGGGCTGATCCGATTTGCTTCGGCAGATACATTTTCAGGTCCAGAGACTTATGCCAAACAGTATGACAAGGGCTGCTTTGATACAACTTTCATAAACTGCAATCCCCTCGAAAAGACCAAATTTGGTGATACCATTGTGAAAGCGGAAAAGCAAGCGTTGGGCATCCTGGGGCGCGTGCTCTTTCAGAAAGCAAAGGTGTTTGCGATTGCAGAGGAAAAAGGCTACGCCAACAGAGCGCAAGTTGCTAAGGCTCTGATCAAGTGGGCAGTCAAGGATAGCGGGGTTCACACCATCATGTTGGGTGTCTCCTCTCCGGAGCAGTTGACAGAGAACCTGACTGCCCTGAAAGATCTAAATTATGATGGTGAAGAGAGCAGGATTATAGAGGCACTGAGCGAGGAATCTTGATATGCAAATTTCACACGGTGCTCTTGACGGTCATTGCCACCGCGCCCTTATTTCAACAGACATCGGCGGAACCGATCCCGACGACTTCCAGTCGATGGTACACCTGCTTCTGTATGCAGATGTCCTCGACATTGAGGGCTTGATTTCGTCGCCCTACGGTCCGGGCCGCAAGGAGGACATCCTCCGGGTGATCACCTGTTATGAGAGCGATTACGAAAACCTTCAGACCTGCTCCAAACACTATCCCACACCCGACGCATTGCGTGCCATCACCAGGCAGGGTGAGATCGAAATGGCTCCCTACGCAGGTGTTCGACGTTCAACAGAAGGATCGGAGTGGATCGTGCAGTGTGCACGGCGCGACGATCCGCGTCCCCTGTATGTCCTGGTTTGGGGGGGCATCGAGGATATCGCGCAAGCCCTGTACGACGCGCCCGACATCCTGACAAAATTGCGTGTGTATTGGATCGGCGGGCCAAATAAAAAATGGAGCCCTGATGCCTACCAGTACATTGCCGACAACCATCCCGAACTATGGATTATAGAAAACAATGCCGCATATCGCGGTTGGTTCACCGGTGGCAACCAGTCGGGCGAATGGGGTAACACGGCATTTGTGACCAAACATATTGCTGGCCGTGGTGCCCTCGGCGATTTTTTTAACGAACAACTCGGCGGCACGATAAAGATGGGCGATACCCCGTCCGTGGGCTGGCTGCTCAAAGGCACACCCGAGGATCCATCGCAACCCGGATGGGGCGGACAATTTGTGCGCGCCTGGGAACGGCCACACATCGTATTTAATCGGCTGACAATTTCTGCAGACCAAATAGAGGCATTCTGCATATTTGAATTGGTTTTGCCGGTTGGCTCAGAAACGCCGACAAATCCCGCAGCTTCGATGCAAATCGAAAACCAGTTGCTGGTCGGCGACTTTAGCACACAGGGCGCGGTGCGCTTCCGCTTTTCTCCAAAGAGTGTGCAAACCTGGAACTACAAGATCCATAGCAATGTCCCGACACTCGATGGACAAACAGGGGAAATGACATCCTGCCTGCCTTCGCCCGATGCCGCAAAAAATCCATCTGCCCAGTATCCGAACTGGTGGACAGATAATCCAGCATCGGAGTTCGCCGAAAGTGACCACATCGGTGCCAAAACAGTGAGCCAGTGGCGCGAAGATTTTCTGTGCGACTTTGCAGAGCGCATGCAGCGTTGTCTTGCGCCCAAGGACAGTGATCCGGCCAATAATCGCTTTAGTTGGGACATCGAATCGACCGAGTGAGCGTGTCAGTTCAAGCATTCGGGTTTTTACTGGAGGTGTGTATGTCAAAACCCAATATTGTTTTTCTATATTCGGATCAGCATCGCGGTGATGCGGTGGGGTGCGCGGGGCATCCGGTGATCAAAACACCATATCTGGATCGTCTGGGGGCCGAGGGGGTGGTGTTTAGTCAGTGTTATACCAATGGGCCGATTTGTATGCCTGCGCGAGCGACGATGATGACGGGGCAGTATGTGCGGGAACACGGTGTCTGGCAGAATATTGTTGAGGCCGATCAGCGCGGTCCCAGTCATGTGCGAAATGTGCGCGATGCGGGCTATCATACTGCCCTGGTGGGCAAGACCCACTTATATACGCACACGGGCGGAACAAAAAGTCAGGAAAAGACGGCAATATTGGAAAATTGGGGGTTTGTAGATATTCAGGAGATGCACGGTCCCCACGCATCGGGGGTGAATAGATCGCAGTATTCGGATTATCTGGAGGAATTGGGTTTGTGGGAGACGCATCGAGATTATGTGGTCAGGTCAAAGACGCGCCTGGAAGAGGGCAGGGCACGGGCCTGGGAAGATCCGCCCTGTCCATTGCCTTCTGAATGTCATCTGGACAGTTATACCGGGCGTACGGCCGCAGAATGGGTGCGCGATTACGATGGGGACAAGCCGTTCTATCTGCAGGTGTTGTTTCCCGGTCCACATAATCCCTTTGATTCGCCGCAGGAGTATCGGGATATGTACAGTGTGGATGATATTCCGGTGGGTATTATGGATCTGCCCAGAGAACCGTATCCCAAATATATTGTGCGGTCGCTCTTTCGCGCTGGCGATGCCAAAACGATGACCGAAGAAGAGAAGAAACAACTGGTTATTAATTATTATGCAAAGATTACATTGATCGACAATGCGATCGGAGGTATTATCGAAGCGCTTGAGGCAAAGGGCATTTTGGATAATACCTGGATTATTTACAGTTCGGACCACGGTGAGATGGCTGGGGATCATCGGTTGAGCCACAAAGGCGTGTTTTACGATATGGCTGTACGGGTGCCTCTGGTTGTGCGTCCTCCGGGGGGACAGGCGGGGTGGATCTCTGAAGGATTGATGGATTGTTTGAATATTACGGCTACGATTTTAGATGTTGCAGGAGCAGAATCTCTGGAAGACAGCGATGGGGTTTCGTTTGTATCGCAGGTGTTGGCAGGTCCGGATGCCGATGGGGCGCAAAAGGGCAAAGACGCTGTGTTTAGTGAGGTAGATGGGTTTACGATGGTTTTTGATGGGCAGTACAAACTGGTGGTCGAGTCCGCGTCTGAGAAGCCGGTTGAGATGTACGATTGTCAAAATGATCCCTGCGAACTGAATAATGTGTTTGAGGATCCCGTTCTGGAATCTGTGAGGCGAGATTTGATCGAGACGCATTTGAGTGGGATTAGAGACCGATTGGATCGAGAGAAGCTCGAGTTTTATCGGGCGATTCCGGCAAAGACGTATTCTCCACCGGGATAAGTATTCCGTTAAAAGTAAATTTGGACTTGACCCATTTGATTGGACAACGTATCTCTAAGTCGGAGCTACTAAAGGGGCTCGCTGGTATCCAGGGGGATTAACATCTGGAATTATGCGTAAAAATAAATAATAGGCCAAAAAGCAT
>JAPPIE010000404.1:6608-17710 GCA_028874765.1 Gemmatimonadota bacterium | reverse complement strand
GTCCGCACACTGGCACCGTGTGTACACGCATCCGTAAAAATAACAGCATCTCCAGCATCGAGATGCATTTCCTTTAAATAGGGCCTCAATTTCGTCTCCTCAACCGCAGTCTTATGTCGCCCATTCTCCTGCTCAAAAACCAGAGGATTAACCACATTGCATTTATGTGATCCAGGCACAATCATAGTACCGCCATCCCCGGGACCAATATCGTTCAGCGCGAGCAAAACATTGAAATTGCCACAATAGAAATTATCGTTATGATATCGAAAACTGGTGCGATAACTCTTATTATGCCCGCCGGAATGCACAGGTACATAGCTACCTTTTCGACTGACAGACAGATGGTTCGCCCAGATGTACAACCCATCATTATCGACATAGCGCTTCACGTACTCGAGCCAATTGGGATTATCGATCAACGCCTCAAAAGCTGGTCCACCCTCAATAATATTGGCAAACTTGATATCGGGACCCTGTACGGGTTCGGGATCGCTACCGCGAACATGGCCGATCCATTTGTGTCCGGCCTCGTGTAAAGCAACCCAGTGATCAACCGTCTCATTAATCTCCGCAATCAATTCTGGAGAAACGACATCCTTCAGAACGAGAAATCCCTGAAGATCAAAACGGTAATCATCCCATTCAGTGGGTGAGGGTACCATATTTTTTCTCCTTATTTATCAACGCGAATGCCCCCAGTGTGCCCAGAACCCAATCGAAACCACTAGGGGCAATTGTACTGCTGTCAAGATTCCCACGTTGCTTTAAATCGTACCATACAATTTCCCTGTTATTCACAGTACAACTTCGCCACGGCAATCGCATCCTCTTCCCAGCAGGTATAAAACAAATACAACTGACCATCTTCTTTGAACGCATAAGAATCGTGTACCACATCGCCCTCCCAATCCTCCTCGGCGCGAACCATATCTTCGGGGGGATAACTCGTCTGCCACGTCTGCCAATCGCCCGCGCTCAAATCCACAGTCGAACGCATAATATATTCCGGCTCTTCCCATTTCCGGCTGTAAAACACCTCCAGCGTCTCCCCATCTTCCATCACCCGCACACATCCGTGGCGCAATCCCAAACCCCCATTGGGAAGATGATCGCCCGTCAGCCCATCGGCGACGAGATCATCCTCAATAGGCGACGATTCAGCAGACACCCACAGAGGATCGCTCGTATTCCAACCCACTGGCGCATCCCACGGACATTCGGGAACAACTGGCTTCAGAAAAAATCCGCGCTGTGCAAAACCGTACCAATCGCCACGATAGGTAAACACCCGCAGATAATTTCGATCCGCAAATTTCAACCTTTTCAATCCATGGCCTTCTTCTCCACCTACCTCGGGGCGGTTAAAATTCAACCCGGACTTCGACGTCGCCACAAATGAACGCTGGCCATCATTGCTGCTCCCGTGAACCACCATGATAAACTGCCGACTATCCTCATCCACAATCACCTCGGGAGACGACACATGCCCCTTCAACACAATCCCATCCACCATATCAATCGTCTCAGTCGCATTGCCCAACCGCAAATCAAAAACTCCGCGCCCGGGAAAACGCGGATCATCCAACCGACCAGCATTAAAAATCGTCCAATCCGCCGAATCCACCCGATCTGACCACGCCATGTGAATACTCGTCCCGTGATGCGACGCAAAATAGAGATAGTACTCCGCATCCGGATGTGCCCGACCTTCCGCAGGCACCCAATCGGGAATCCGAACCACCGTGGGAAACATCGCATCGCCGCGCAATCTCGAACGATTGGGATCTGCCCCAATTCTGAGCCGTCGCACATCACTCCCCTCGACAATTGGCCTGCCGTGTAATTTCTCAACCCGATAAGTTACTTCACCCATGTAATTCTCCATGCTCAATGGCGTTCATCCAGCGGCGTCCAACCGCGCCCGGGGGTGTGAACCTTCTTTCTATCCCAATCCTTTCGCAGCGTGGCAAAAGCCTCTGGATCTCGCATCTCCCGCTCTGGATTTTGCGTATCCTGAATCACGAAATACGCCTCGCCCGGATGGCATGCCATCGTCACTGGCTCGCGCTCTGGCTTATAATCTTCGGGCACCTCGTCGATATTGCTCGGCACGCTAAAATCCTGATATCGCAAATCCATACTCCACCGCACAATATCCGTTTTGTTTTCAAACGAAGCATGCGGCGTCAGATTCGTCAAAAACAAAACCGACCCCGCCGACATCTCCACTGGTATCGCGCCCTCGGGAACATTTTCAGGTGCAATCTCCAAAAAGCCCGCATGACCACCCGTATAATGCCGGATAATCCCCTTATCCTGCACCTTTGGAATCACCCACAAACACCCATTATCCAGCGTCGCATCCACCAGCGGTACCCAGCACGTCACCATCAAATACTCGTAACAATGCGCCATCGAATAACCCGCATCCTGATGCCAGGGCACCTCCCCGCGCGAATAGCCCGGTACCTTGGGGCGTATGCGATAAATTGATGTACCCATAATATCGGGACCAATAATATCCTCAATACACGCAATCAAAGGCCGATGCCGCAACGCCTTCAAAATTCCCGGACCGTGAAATCTGCCCGACCAGATCGACATCAACACCTTGTGAGCGGCCTCCGGATTGTATCGGTTAAGCCTGGTCAGCCGCGTCTCAAACGGCTCCTCGGCAAAATCGCGATCCAGCTCGCCCTCGGCAATCAACTCATCGCACTTCTCCTGAACTGCGCCCGTCAACCCATCCTTCAGAAGTTGCAAATCGTCCGAAGAATAGATGGACTCCTTAACGACATAACCCAACTCTTTGAACTGTCTAACTTCTTCTGCTGTAAGCCCCATAGATATTTCCTTTCCGATCACATCACGACTTTTTCCCGCCCGCCAATCGATGGCGGCTCCATAATCCGTCGCTGCTGATCTGTCACATTGGGATAATCATCGGGATTGTAATAATTCTGTGCCCACGCCGAATGCCCCGGACTGAATTTATACAGCAATGCACGACGCTCGTGCTCGCCTTCCCAGGGCATTGTTCCATGCACCAGTGCCTCTGTAAAAATGATCATATCCCCGGCTTCTGCTTCGGGCTGATGTACATAGTGCGCCGGTCGCTCAAAACTGCGCACATCGTTGGGAATATTGACAAAATTGCTCTTATGCGACCCGGGAACACAGGCAAAGCCGCCATCCCCTTTGCGCGCGGGCGCGAGATTATACGTAAACACCGTCAACCCATTGCGCATCACGCCATCGTGGTATTTGTACCAATGATCGCCCGGCACACCCGCCTGCAGTGATGGCCCACCGTGCAATCGCCCGCGCCTCGCGCCCTTCTTCATAAAAATACAATAATCGTGATCCACGCGAAATGTCGGCCCCAACAACTCAATCATATACGGCAACGCATTGGGATGATCGAACAACGCCTGCGTCTCTGGACCCCACATCGAAACGCGACTCGTGCGGCGGTGCCCATTGCCATCATCTTCGCTGGCAGGCCATACCTCATCGGCCAACTTATTCAGCGCATCCACCTCATCTGCGCTCAACACATTTTTAACAACCAAAAACCCCTGCAAATCAAATCGAAATTTCTCTTCTGGTGTCATAATGTCCTCCGTTTCCATTACAGATTATCAACCGCATAAACAGCTTTCTCTATCTGTTCCTCTCCGACGGTTTTGACCTTCGCATCAGAACCGAGCAACAGGGCAATATCGCAAATATTATTTATATCTCGCGGAACACCATTGGACGCTTGATAGAGCGCGTCGAGCGCGTCCTCGTCGAACAAGGATCGATCAGCTCCCGCTTTTTCCAGACGTGTTTGCACATAAGACAGGGTTTCTTCGCGCTTAAATGGTGCGAGGTGATATTGCCGTGCGACCTGTTGTCCCAATGGCTCAATGCCAGCAACCCGGTCCTTGAGACCTGTCTGTCCAATGAGGAGAAGAGTAAGAAAAAAACGCCCGTTGCGTTGAAAGCTGAACAGAGATTGCAACTCTTCAAATGTATTGTCGTCTGCTATTGCATCGGCATCATCGACAATGACAACCGTATATTTGCCCGCATTGGCACTTTTGACAGTCTGAACCTCAAGTGCGCGTTGCAATTTTCCATTCGATTGGTCCTCAACACCCAATTGCCCGAGCATATCTCGAAGAAAGTCTTCCGGCGCAAGACCGGGTCTGTTCATAAGCGCGATTTTATACCTATCAGATGACAGTTCATGGATGAGCATGCGACTCACAACGGTTTTGCCACAGCCCGCATCGCCCGTGAGCACGGCAGCCCCCAGGCGAGTATTAATCGCGTAAAACATTTGCAACAGTGCTCTCTGGTGATCTGCTGAAGAATAAAAAAAACGCGGATCCGGCACACTTTCAAACGGCAATTCTGTCAGATTCCAATATTCCTGGTACACGGTTTTAACCCTTTATTTTAAATCCGACCATGGTCTTTACAGCCCAATCGGAGTCGTGGTTTAACGCTGCCCATTGCACCTATTTTGTCGCAATCCAATATAGTTACCTCAAACGGTCTGTGTCAAGTAATCGACAAAGCGATTTAAGGGCTTCACCATGTTTTATACAACACGGAGACATTGGCACAAAATACTTTGACGGAACGTAACCAAACCCTATATTTTGCTGCACTGCGCTTGTGACATATCTGTTTTGACTCTCATTTTGGAGATCTGTATGGCCTGGTGGCAATCCGTTTTGCTGGCCACTTACAGCCTGGTGTTTGCATTGCTGATGCTCGTAAGTCTGCATAGACACTTAATGGTACACCTCTATTACAAGCACCGTCGCAAACAACCCATTCCCCGCGGCACCTTTGATGAATTGCCCTTTGTGACAGTGCAATTGCCCGTATTTAATGAACGCTATGTGGTCGAACGATTGATTCGCGCGGTCGCCAAAATGGATTATCCAACCGACCGCCTCGAAATTCAGGTTTTAGATGACTCAACCGATGAAACAACCGCCATTGCCAGACAGTGCGTGGATGAACTTCGGCGTTCGGGACTGGATATCGCGCTGATACACCGCAACACGCGCACCGGGTATAAGGCCGGTGCTCTCGCAGAGGGATTGCGGGTTGCACGGGGTGAATTGATCGCAATTTTTGACGCCGATTTCCTGCCGCCACCAGACTTTTTGAACAAAACCATCCCGCACTTCGTCGAACCGCAGGTCGGCATGGTTCAGACGCGCTGGGGACATCTGAATCGGGACTATTCCATTTTGACACGCGTACAGGCCATCTATCTCGACGGTCATTTTGTGATGGAACACGGTGCGCGTAGCCGCTCGGGCTTGTTCTTCAATTTTAACGGCACAGCGGGCGTCTGGCGCCGAGCCTGTATCGATGAAGCCGGCGGTTGGCAGCACGACACCCTGACCGAAGACCTCGATTTGAGCTACCGCGCGCAATTGGCGGGCTGGCGATTTGTCTATCTTGAGAATACTGTAACACCGGCAGAAATCCCCGTGGAAGTAAATGCCTGGAAGTCACAGCAATTTCGGTGGGCAAAAGGCTCGGTTCAGACCGCAAAAAAAACACTAAAGACCCTGTTGAAAAGCCATCTCTCCTGGCGCGTGAAGGGCGAAGCCGCTTTTCATCTGGTAACCAATTTCGCATATTGTTTGATGGCAATGATCGCCATTCTCATCTTTCCCGCAATTGTCCTGAGGGAAGACCTGGGATGGCTCCGGGTGGTAATAATCGATTTTCCCCTCTTTGTAGGCGCGACGGGCGTGATCTCGAGATACTATATCCACTCGCAACGGGAAATATATTCGGATTGGAAATCGCGCATCCTGTATTTGCCATTTGTACTCGCCCTGGGCATGGGAATTTCATTGAACAACGCGCGCGGAGTAATTCAGGCACTGCGAGGGCACGAGACTGCATTTAACCGCACCCCTAAGTATCGCGTTATCGGACGGAATGGAAATTGGTATCGCAAAAATTACGCCCTGCGAAAAAACATGACGTCATTTTTGGAAATTGGACTCGGTTTTTATTTGCTGGCCGCTATGGCGTATTCGATTGCGAAAGGACTGTATTTCCCCGTACCATTCCTGGTTTTGTTTGCCTCTGGATTTTTTTATGTAGGGTGCCTGTCTTTGTTCCAGGGTACCTGGGCAAAGATGCATTCGCAATCAATTGAAGTCGCGGAAGCAAACTAAAACAAAGGTGGAATAGGCACATGGCAATGCGACTCGACAATCCATATCTCTGGGCATATACCGCAGCCATTCTGTTGCACATTCTACTCCTGCTCCTGGAAAACCCGCTGTCTGCGATCATTGTGCCGCAACCAGAAAAAATACCCGTGTCACCGCCCCTGACATTTGAATTTGTCGATGTGCCCCAAAATCGAGACGACGCCCCGCCTGAAGAAACCCCGTTGCTCGCAGAGCGCGATAACATCTCTCGCGATCAACAAATGGACCCCTTGCCCGAAAGCCACTTGCCATATTCCGATGGCATATCGCGGGCAAAGAACATAGCGACGCCAGCGCAGGGAAAGTCGCGCAGTGAGACACAGAGTACAGACCGCGCACCGGAAACCACCGACAATCCCTTTAGCTTTGTAGAGGTATTGCAGAAAAATCCCGAAGAAGCGCGAAAAGAGCGAGAACGCGCGGTGCTGGGTGGGGAACTGCCTCAAGTGCGTATAGATATGGACAACAGCAAAACCCGCGCACTCGAACGCGGGGGATTGCAACTGAGCACGTATGCCTGGGACTATGCGCCCTATATGCAATATCTCAAGCGACATATTGACCGTCATATTTATCCACCCCGCGCATTCGAGTTGGGTATGATCGACGGCATGACCCAGGTAAAATTTAGAATCTGGCGCGATGGTCGGCTTGAAGGTCCCGAACTGATCGACTATAAGGGCCATGGCTTGTTGCGCGATACGAGCCTGAAGGCTGTTGAACTCTCGGCACCATTCAAGGCATTACCACCCGATTTCCCGGATGAGTACCTCGAAATTGTGGGGACTTTTGAGTATTTAATTTTTGGAAAAGGACAAAGGCGACAATAATATGGGCTGGGCACTATTTGAACAGGGTGGTCTCATGATGTATCCTCTGACTTTGTGCTCAGTACTGGCTTTGGGCATTGCAATTGAGCGCGGATTTGCACTGCGCCGTCGCGCCATCATCCGGCCCGAGATTGTCAGTGTAATCGACAATATTCAAGGATCCGAAGACATTGGGTTGGCTTTGAACGTCTGCAGACAACACAAAGGTCCTTTCTCTGCAGTGATGCGCGCGGGATTAGACAACCGACATTTGTCCTTAGAAGAGATCCGAGAAAGTATTCTGGATCAGGGCCGTCAAGAGATGGGGGTATTGCAGAAGGGACTGGTAGTTCTGGAAACCGTAGCGGGAGTTTCGCCGCTTTTGGGACTTTTGGGCACTGTTTTGGGCATGATTAAAGTTTTTCAACAGGTTTCAGAAGTGGGCGTAGGGCAGGCCAATCTCCTGGCAGGGGGTATTTCCGAAGCAATTCTAACGACTGCTGCCGGACTTTTTATTGCAATTCCATCACTTGTATTTTACAATCTATACAGCAGTCGGGCAGAAAGCCTGATTTTGGAAATTGAGAAATACGCCAACACCCTGCTAAAAAAACTCCGGGGATTTCAAGGATCCGAAGGTGGATAGCGATGCGATTGCAAATGCCCGGCAAACGCCGCCCGGCCATCAATGTGACCTCTTTGATCGACGTCCTGTTTTTATTGCTTACATTTTTTCTCGTAACCACGCAATTTGTCGATCAATCCGCGCTCAAAGTCGAACTGCCCGCCATGGCACACGCGGAAAAAACGCAGCACGCGAGGCGTTATATTCTCAACATATCGGCAGATGGTCAAATGGCATTGGATGGTCAGATCGTCGATCAAACGACATTGCGGGAATTATTAAAACAACACGCAGCGGCCATAGATGAAAGTGGGGGCCTGATTTTGCGGGCAGACCGCCAATTGCCTTATGGCGATGTGATGTCGATTCTGGACCTCGTCAGAGGTGTGGGAATCAGACGGATTACCAATGCCACAGCGGAACCCGAATAGACGAATAGACGGAGCGGGGTACAACTGGTCGTTTCCCAGACCAGTTCATAGACGAATAGACGAATGGCAACACTGATTCTGGGAGGATGGGCGGGGTTCGTTGATTCGTTGATTCGTTGCGAGGTAGGAACAATGCGCGTTTCCAAATCGTCCAATTTTTCACATATTGAAGATATCCAAATCGTTGCCCGGGTCTTAGAAGGCAACACAGAGGCATTCTCTGTGCTGGTACAGCGACACCATGAACGCGTGTACAATACAGTTTACAGCTTCATTGGCGATATCGACGAAGCCGACGATTTGGCGCAAGAAGCATTTCTCAAAGCATTTCGCGCTCTGAAACGATTTCGAGGACAATCGCTATTTTCAACATGGGTACACCGCATCGCTGTCAATTGCTGCTTAGACCATCTCAAGTCCAGACATCGGCGCAGCTTTGTTTCTCTGGATGAACATCGAGAAAATTGGGACGCACCGCGCATCTGGGTGGGTCAGCCCCCAAATGCAGATGTGCGCGTTGAACGGCGGGAACTTCAAGAAATTCTCGAACGCGCCCTGAATGATCTGTCGGAAGAATATCGCGTGACCTTTGTTTTGCGAGAAATTGAAGGCCTGGCCTATGAAGAAATTGCCGAAGTGCTCAAATGCTCGATAGGAACCGTGAAATCTCGCCTGTTTCGCGGACGGACAAAACTCCGCGAAATTTTGCAAGTACAATACGACAACTGGATTGAGGCGTAAATATGGACGCAGACAACACCGTTGACATCAACTGCGAATTGTTGTCGGCTTATCTCGACGATGCGCTTACAGAAGCAGAACGGACGAGAGTTGAGAAGCTATTGCGCGTGTCCGATAGTCTCAGGCGTGAACTGGCCGAGATGGTGCGAGTGCGACAACTTTTTGCGGCCTGGTCTCCACCTGCACCTGATCGTTTTTTTGTACGGCGTGTAGATATAAAAATCCGGGAAGAAATGGCGCAAATGAAGAACAGGTGGGGGTTTCAAAAATTCGCCACTGCCGCAATATTGCTGATTTCTATTGGCTCTCTGGCATTTTTAACCCAACGCCTGGACAGAACTGTTGAACCCGTCACGCTGGATGCTTTTTTGCAGAGTTCGCTCGACCGAGAGGTTCGAGAAGTTGTGAGTTTGACCGAAGATGATTTTTCCAAAGACCGCGTGCTCGACCTCGTCTTATCAGACAACGCGCGTTAGAAGGTTTTTATTATGTTTATTTCGCGTTTCCGCTTTATATGCCTGATCGTTTTGTGTCTCTTACTTGGCGCGGTAATAGGGACTGTTTACGAAAGTCTCGCGTCTGGTGATTCTGGAAAGAGGCGAGTGCGCCTGTCTGAAATGGTGGCAAAGCTCGACCTGTCAGATGGTCAGAAAGCGCAACTGGACACAATCCTCGAACAAGGGCGCAAATGCATGGTCGATATCAACACGGCCTATCGCTCAGAGTTTGGAAAAGTGAGAAACATAACCCGCGCTCAAATACGGGAAATCTTGACGCCTGATCAGCGCAAAGAATTTGATGAAATGATGGCCGAACAAGAGGCTCTGCGGCATCATCAGCGCAAAAACAGGACCCCCGGCAATCAGGCCGAGTGATAAAAAGAATTTTATGAAAAAATAAGTGAGTAATCGTTTACTTTCTTCAAAGATTTGAGAGGACGGAAGAATGATAAAAAAAATAGCTACTTGCCGATGGTTCATGCTGCTTTTTCTCGCGCTCTTTGCCTGTGGCGAAGAAGAAGCACAACAGGCAGAGGGACAAGGCGGACGTGCTGGACGCGGCGGACGTGCTGGACGCGGTGGTGGCGCTGCTGCGCCCGTCAAGGTCGAGACTGTACAGCGAGGAGACATTTCTGCATATATTCTCAAAAATACGACACTCGAAGCCGAAAGATGGGTTGACGTTCGAGCGCGCAGAGCCGGGCAGGTCATCGCATTACTAAAAGAAGAAGGCGACCCCGTACGTGCGGGTACCATCCTGGCACGACTCGACGCCGACGCTGCTCAAATCAGCGTCTCGCAGCGAGAAATTTCGTATCGCGAAGCCAAACAGCGGTATGAACGCGAAGATGCCTTATTTCAGCGCAATCTGGGTAGCAAACAGTCTTATGAAAATGCCAAGACCCAATTCGAATCGTCCAAAGCACAACTCGAACAGGCCAAACTCGATTTGAGTTACACGGCAATTAGAGCACCCATTGAAGGCATTATGACGCTGAGAAATATTGAGGTCGGCAACATGGTCACCAACAATCAGGTGGTCGCCTCTGTAGCCAAATTCGATCCCCTGCTTGCACGCATCCAGGTAACCGAAAAGGACTTTGGCAAAATCACCGTAGGGCAGACCGCGCGCATTACGGTTGAAGCCGCACCTGAAAGAGAATTTACGGGCACAGTCAAAATGATCAGCCCGGTGGTAGATCCCGAAAGCGGCACGGTTAAAGTAACCGTTGAGATACCTCGAACAGATGCAAGTCTGCTGCGCCCGGGAATGTTTGCCTCGGTTTATATTATCACGGAAACGCGAAGAAACACCCTGGTTATTCCCAAAAAAGCCCTCGTACTCGAAGGAGAAGGCAACCAGGTATTCACCTTTGAAACCGATCCCGAAAGCGGGCGCGGTCAGGCACAACGCAGGCGCATTGAAATCGGCTTTACAGACAGTGACCGTTTAGAGATTCTCACAGGTCTTTCCCAGGGAGAGCAAGTCATTACCGTAGGACAGGAAGGATTGCGGCCCGGTTCTTCCGTACGCCTCGTAGGCGAGGCGGCACCTCCCGCATTTGCCGGACGCGGTGGACAAGGACGCGCTGGGCGCGGACAGATGGGACAAGGTGGGCAGGGTAGGCAGGGGCGTGGACAGATGGGGCAAGGTGGACAACGAGGTGGTGATGGACAGGGACGCGCTGGACGCGGGCAGATGGGGCAAGGTGGACAACGAGGTGGTGATGGACAGGGACGCGCTGGACGCG
>JAPPIE010000404.1:0-6508 GCA_028874765.1 Gemmatimonadota bacterium | reverse complement strand
GGCAGATGGGGCAAGGTGGACAACGAGGTGGCGGTTTTGCCGGTGGACAAGGCGGCGGTGATCTCACAGACCGCATGAAACGCATGATCGAGCGCTTCCCCGAAGTCAAAACCGAATACGAAAAGCGCGTGAAAGACGACCCCGAACTCGCAACAAATATGGACAAACTCCGCGCTTTTGTGAATGAGATGCGAGAAAAAGGATTGATACCAGCACGAGGCGGACGAGGTAATTAAACCTATGAAACTCATTGAATTTTCGACCCGGCGACGGGTAACAGTAACTATGTTTGTGGCTGCGGCAGTACTATTCGGCATGGTAGCTTTTCAACGCCTATCGATTAACCTGCTCCCCGACATCACCTATCCCACCCTGACGGTACGCACAGAATACGAAGGTACAGCACCCTCAGAGATGGAACGCTTAATCACCGAACCGATTGAAGGGTCTGTGGGTGTGGTAAACGGAGTTATCCGGGTAACCTCGGCCTCGCGCCCTGGCATATCGGATGTGGTTGTGGAATTCGCCTGGGGCACGGACATGGATTTTGCTTCACTCGATATTCGAGAAAAGCTCGATCAAGTGCGCCTGCCACAGGATGTGAGAAAACCCGTACTGCTGAGATTTGACCCTTCGCTCGACCCAATCATGCGTATCGGCCTCTACGGCGAAGAAAGTTTGATTTCGCTGCGCCTCCTGGCCGAAGAAGAAATTAAGCCCGAACTGGAAAGCCTTGAAGGCGTCGCATCTGTGCGCGTCAATGGCGGGCTGGAAGAAGAAATACAAGTTGAAATCGACCAACCCAAACTGGCTGCATTGCGCATTCCACTCGCTCAGGTCGTCAATCGCTTAGCCCAGGAAAATGTGAACTTAACGGGCGGAGAACTCAAAGACGGCGAAGCGGAATACCTGGTTCGCACATTCAACGAATTTAAAACAATAGAAGAAATTCAGGATATCGTGGTAGGCCAGCGGCAGGGCACAGTTATCACATTGGCCGATATAGGACTGGTGACCCGAGGACATCGCGAACGCACGGTAATTACGCGCATTGATCAGCAAGAAAGTGTCGAACTGGCCATATACAAAGAGGGCGACGCCAACACTGTAACAGTTGCACAAGCCGTTAAAGAAGCCATCGCGCAATTCCGCCGCACATCCGGCGATTTGCTCGGTAATTCGCGTATGGAGGTCGTCTCCGATCAATCGACATTCATTCGAGACTCAGTATCCGAGGTCCTCAACACCGCTATTTTGGGCGGTTTTTTGGCCATCATCGTTCTCTACCTATTTTTGCAAAGCCCCAAAAGCACGGGCATCATCAGCGTATCCATTCCCATCTCAGTTGTTGCCACATTTTTCCTCATGTACGCATCGGATGTGAGTCTCAACATCATGTCGTTGGGTGGACTCGCCCTGGGAATAGGCATGCTGGTTGACAACTCAATTGTCGTACTCGAAAGCGTACAGCGTTACCAGGAAAGCGGCATGAGTCCGCGTGAAGCGACCAATAAAGGGGGGTCTGAAGTGGGGCAAGCCGTGGTGGCTTCTACAATGACGACAATATGCGTCTTTGTCCCCATTGTTTTTGTAGAAGGCATTGCCGGACAGCTCTTCCGAGATCAGGCACTCACCGTGACCTATTCACTTGTCGCTTCCCTTCTTGTCGCACTCACAGTCATACCCATGCTGGCTTCGTTGGAATTTTCATGGATCGGCGAATTTGCCGCTGTAGAGCAACGGAAAAAGGAAAGTGGACACAAGGGGGGAGTAGAAGGTCCCGCCCACATAATGGGAATGCTCGGGGCGGTTGCGGGATGGCTCGGACGCGGTATTCTGGCCTGTCTGGCACCCTTATTCTGGCTTTTCGACAGGGTGATTGGGCGCGCTTATCTCATCTATCCGCACATTATCAGGTGGGCACTCAGGCATCGCCTGTATGTAATTGGGTTGGCAATAGCCCTCCTGGCCGGCACTGCGACACTTGGCAATAGACTGGGCAGTGAACTGATCCCCGAAATGAGCCAGGGAGAGTTCTCAATTTCAGTTGAAATGCCACTGGGTACGCCCCTTGCCGCGACCACGCAATCCATTCAAGCCATTGAGAGAATTGTGCGCAGCCAACCCGAAGTACGTCTGGTGTACAGCATTGTCGGTACGCAATCGGCATCTGGAGGAAGCGGCGGAGAAGAAAGGGAAAATGTAGGCGAAGTCAATGTCGTACTCCACGAGGGTATTATTCGAGATCGCGAAATTGCCGTAATGGATCGCTTGCGCCAAATGATTCTGGAAATTCCCGCCGTGGATACAAAATTTACTCGCCCATCGCTATTTTCTTCCCGCACGCCCATCGAAGTGGAAGTCGCCGGTTATAATTTGCAGTCTCTACAGATGATCGCCGGGGAAATGATGGCGCGCATGCAAACCATTCCGGGACTGACAGATGTTAAAACCACGAGCGAGGGCGGTACACCCGAAGTGCAAATTCGGTTTGACCGCAAGCGTGTGGCTCAAATGGGCACGACGATAAATGCCATTGGCGAAATTATCCGCAATCAGGTTCAAGGGGAGGTTGCCACACAATTTACCCGAGGAGATCGGCGAGTCGATATTCGCGTCCGAGCCGAGGAGGAACATCGAAGCACAGTAGATGATCTGAGGCGATTGATCATCAGCCCCAACAATGCCCCATCGCCAGTTCCTTTGAGTGTGGTCGCCGATTTACAGGTGGAAATGGGACCTGCTGAAATTCGCAGAATTGATCAGGAGCGCGTGGCATTGATTTCAGCCAACCTGGTGGGGCGAAGTCTGAGTGCTGTCGTCGCAGACCTCGAACGCGAAATCGATCGGATGGAGTTGCCCGCCGATTTTGCTATTAAAGTGGGTGGACAAAATGAAGAGCAACAGCGGTCGTTTGAAAGTATGCAATTGGCGATTGGATTGGCGATCTTTCTCGTCTATCTGGTCATGGCATCGCAGTTTGAATCGCTCGTTCACCCCTTCGTGATCATGTTTGCCATCCCTTTTGCGCTGGTAGGTGTTTTTGCCCTGCTCCTCCTGACCGGACAAACCATCAGTGTGGTCGTGCTCATCGGTTTGATTATGCTCGCTGGCATTGTCGTCAACAATGCCATTGTGCTCATCGATTATATCAACACCCTTCGAAGAGATCAAGGCATGCCCAAAATGGAGGCCATAGCAGAAGGGGGCAAAGTGCGCCTGCGTCCCATTTTAATGACCACCTCGACAACCGTGCTCGGTTTGTTGCCTATGGCGCTGGGCGTTTTCAATTTTCAGCCCCTTGTCAAAAGCATCGAAGGCGCGCTGGATGGCATATTGTCCGGACAGGTATTCGTCGTGGTCATGGCTGTAGTGGGTATGATATTCCCCGTGGGACAGGGCGCAGAGATACGCGCGCCTATGGCCATTACTGTTATCGGCGGCCTGGTCGTATCAACACTGGTAACCCTGGTACTGATCCCAACGCTGTATTCGCTAACCGACCGCAAGGAATAGCATGGAGCAGAGCCGAAATGAAGCGTTTGTCGAATCGCTTCAGAACTATTCGCTTTCAGAACTCGAAGATATTTATGCACATCTGGACCGAGACCTGTTTCCAGAGCGATTCGATCAAGTCAGGGACGAAATTGAAGCGCGCTTAAAGGACTTTGATTCAAAAGCTACAGGCATAAGTACACTAACTGGATCACCCGGATTTTTGAGACGCATCGCATCGAGCGCGATTGATTTCTCCATGCAAGTGCTCGTTCCCTTTTTGATTTTTTTTCTTCTCAAAAGCGTTCTTTTTCCAAGTGCCCCAACCGCAAGTGGCGGGGGTGGACGCGGCGGGCGAGGTGGCGGGGGACGCGGCGGACGAGGTGGCGGCGACAATCAATCCGATGACCTCTGGTCAGACATCACGGGTTTTGTGGGCGGTGCAAAGGACATCGCTGTTGGATTGGTCGAAGGGGATCCCGCAGCACAGAGCAGGGCGATGCTTATCTGGAACGATTTTGGTATCATCCTGGTCATTCTACTCGTTTTCCGGGTCTTCATGACCTTATCGGGGTGGGCGCGTTCTGGATTTACCCCAGGAATGCGCGAATTGGGCATTCGGGTCGAGCGCGTTGGAGGCGGTGTTCCAACCTGGTCACAAGCGGTGGGCAGATTTGTTCTACAGCCTCTAATTTTTATCGCGACACTGGGGCTCAGTGGTCTGTGGATGCTATGGGATCGCGACAGTCGGGCACTTCACGATAAAATTCTCGGCACAAGGCTCGTTCGCGTGGTGCGCACCTGGGAAAAAACTGGATCCGAGAGAAGATTTGAATAGAATATGTCAGTTATCCGAAACTTTTAATCATGTGATCTCGTCTAAACCCTCGAAATATTTTAAGAGGAGGAGTAAGTATTATGTATAGACGGATGTATAAAGTGTGTTGTGTCGTGCTGGCAACCGCATTTTTTTGGGGGTGTTTGGCCCCTGTTGCCGAAGCGCAGTCCCTTTTTACTGCACGGCGCACATTTGGTATCTTATTTCTCGGAGGTAGTGCGTTTATGGCCAAGCGCGCCATTGATTATAAGCGCGATGCAAACGACATCTATGAAGCCTACAAGGCGGCGACAGATGCACGGGAAGCCGAGCGGCTTTTTAACCGCACAAGTGATCGAGATACCAAGAGCCAGATGAGTATTGGATTTTCCGCAATTTTGTTGATCAGTGGTTTGCGTTTGCTCATGCACAGCGGCGTGGATGATAAAATGCCCAAAATTGATCGACGAATCAAAATTGATCTCAACAGTGATATTCGCAAAAAGTCTGTTGGGATTGTGTTAAAGAAAAAATTTTAATCATCAATAATGGGCCATGAGGAGATTATTATGAATCACTGGTGGACGCGCCGACTACAAGTCGGCCTTTTGGGGATTGCGATAATTTTAATTGCTATGTGGGGATGCGGACGCGAGCGCGTAAATCCAATTGACGCACAATATGAGGGTGAGGGAAGCGTAACTCTGAATGCGCCGGGCAATATTCGCGCCCAGGGCGGTATTGGACGGATCACTTTGAACTGGAATCCGGTAAACAGCACCAGCCTTGCGGGATACGGCATATCGCGGTCAACATCGGCTACGGGAGACTACGTGCTGTTACGCGGCGAATCATCTGTCCCCGGCGTGACGACAGCACGGACGACATTTGTGGATTCAACAATAGATGTTAGTGTATCGAAAATATACTTTTACAAACTCAGCAGCGTAGATGTAGATGGACAAGCGAGCGAGTTGTCTGCATTTGTAAGCGCAGAAGTCCTCGATGACACGCGCGCACCAGCTATGCCGACAAATCTCGTCGCTATCACCGATGCCGATGGCAAACAGGTGACACTGGGCTGGTCAGCGCCAGAAACGGATGAGGGCAATCAGGAATTGACCGGCTTGTCCGGGTACAGAATTTTCAGGATCAAAGATTCGCAGGGCAAACTCCAGATACAGGGATCACAAACAGCTCTGGTTCAACTCGCAACAGAACTGGGCATTGACCTCGATAATCTGGGAGCAATATCCGACGACTTGAAGGATATTTTCGTCGAACTTGGGACAGTGCCAGCCGGCCAGACTTATTTCCTCGATACCGATGGACTCGAAGCTGGTGTGCTTCACGTTTATGTGGTCATCGCTGTTGATCCAGATGGCAACATCGGGCCTCCAGCACTTGCTTTAGTGACCATAAGCGCACCGGGCGCGAACGTACCAGTGCCTGCTGGCTTGCGCGCGACGAAAAATGAACAGGCGCGCATTGTCATCTCCTGGAATCCCGTGAACGATCCCAATTTGCTGGGCTATCTGGTCTTGCGGTCACAATCGACACAAGGTCCCTTCACATCCGTAACAAGTGATACGCTCTTTACCACGGGACAGACGACCTATGTCGATTCGCTCGTCACCACCGATCAAGTGTACTACTACAAAGTTCAAACCGTTGTGCAAGATCCTCAGCTTGGGCTATTGCGCAGTGATACTTCCACTTTCATTGACGGACAGGCACTTGCCGATCAGAGTGCTCCTGGCGCGCCCTCAGATCTCATCGTCAGCCTGGACGATGAGAATTTCCAGCGGGTGATGCTGAACTGGACTGCACCTGTAACAGACAGAAATGGCAATGAACTGACCGGACTGGCCTCTTTTGAAATCTACCGGTCGCGCGAGAACAATACATCCTTTGCACTGATCGCCACAGTATCGAGCGATCAGGTGAGTTTTGTGGATACTTCTGTCGAATTGCTCGCCACGTATTTCTATGCAATCAGAGCATTGGATCAAGCCGGCAATGCCGGACCCCGGTCTCAGCCGATATCTGTGACCACCAGGGGATTTGCCATCCCGCGCAACGTGCGGGCAACTTCTGGTGTGCAGAAAATCACCTTGACCTGGACGGCAAACACCGAGCCTGAATTAACGGGATATGAAATCTTGCGCTTTACAGATCCCACGCACGAAACCCCCG
>JAPPIE010000117.1 GCA_028874765.1 Gemmatimonadota bacterium | reverse complement strand
AGGTCAGATGTCTCATTTTACGCGGGGTTACAGATTTGGTGGGGGCTGAAGGCGGCGAGGCTTATGAAGGCAATGTGCAGATTTATGTAGAAAATACAGAGAGGATAATGAATGATCTGGTTTTGCATCTTCCCAACTGGATCGAGCAGGCGAGCAGAAGTGCACATAAAGGAAATCATTTGTAATGGCAAGGAAGAGACTTTGCATAATCGGTTTTGGCAAATATTCAATTCGATGAGGCGCTCAATAGAGGAGAATTCAATTTCCAGGCCTATCCGCGCGATAAATGGAGAGACTAAATCGCATGCAGATGTACGAATCAATCAAGTGTATTGTTTTTGATTTTGGTTTTACGTTGTCTTCGGATCTCTATTTCAAGGTATCCCCACCTGAATGTCCCGAGTGGCATGATATTATTCAAGAACATGTGTTCGCCAATCGGCATATTTGCAGGATGTGGATGACGAATGCCCTGAGTCTCAGAGATATTGCGTCCATTGTCTCCGATCACGCGAATATGGATATTTCTGCGGTTTTGAAAACTATGGAATTGGGGTGCAAAGATCTTGATTTTAACGAGGCAGTTTTGAATTTCGCACTGGCTCAGAGAAGTCTGGGGAGACGAACTGCAATTGTAACTGCTAATATGGATGTTTTTTCAGATGTCGTTGTTCCAGCGCATAGATTGGACGAGAAATTTGACGTGATTATCAATTCTTCCGATTACGGAGAATTCGACAAACGCGTACTCTGGCCCATTGCATTTAAGGCGCTGGGAGATGATATTCACTATGGAAATAGTCTCTTGATTGAGGATGGCAGCAAGGAGCCAGAGTTGTTCAGAGGTTGTGGTGGTTTTGCCTATGAGTACACCAATGACGAGAGTTTTCTCAGGTGGTTGGATGAGGTCGGTTAAAATAAAAAAGAGATATGGGAATGCTGTCGGAACTTATTAAAACAGATCAATTGATACTCAGAGTGTTTAGCCTTGTGGATGTTGAAGATGTTCTGTTATACGCATCCGATCCGGAATGGGCGCGCTTTCTTCCGGTTCCCCAACCCTATACGAGAGCAGATGCCGAAAAATTTGTGGCAGGTCAAGTGTTGCAGGATCGCAAAACACGCGTGTCCTGGGCGATTGAACACGCGGGTTCTGTTATTGGTGGAATCAATATTGGGTTTGATTTTGATAATCGCGTTGGCGAAATGGGCTATAGCATTGCCCGACGTTTTTGGGGAAAAGGACTGACTACGGAAGCCGCGGATGCTGTTATCGACGAATCGTTTTCGGCCTATCCAGATTTGAATCGCATTCGCGCTACAGCCGATGAGAGAAATGTCGGTTCTCTCCGGGTAATGGAGAAGCTCGGAATGGTCCGTGAAGGTGTCCTGCGCCAGGATATCTATCTGAGGGGCGAATTTAAAAACATGGTGTGGTGTGGGTTATTGCGTGATGAATGGGAGACGCGGAAAAATAGGTGAATTTATGCGGATTAGTCTAAAAAGAGCATCTATTAGAGATGCGGAAGCTATTCACCAGCTTCAGGTTGCGTCATTTTTGCCACTGCTTCGCAAGTATCGGGATTACGAGACTAATCCAGCCAATGAAGATGTTGAAAGAGTTATCAACAGATTAAAGCAGCCCCATACCACTTATTACTTCATTATGCTTGACGGCGTGGGAATCGGAGCAATCAGAATTATCTACGATGACGAGGTGAGACGAGCGAGAATTAGTCCCATGTTTATCATCCCAGAGCATCAGGGGAAGGGGTATGGTCAGGATACCGTCGCGCTGGTTGAGGATGTTGTTGATGCGGAATGCTGGGAGCTTGATACGATCCTGCAAGAGGAAGGCAACTGTTATTTTTATGAGAAAATGGGATACAGGAGAACTGGCGTTACGCGAGAACTCAATGATAGAATGACTATTGTTTCTTTTGAGAAATCACACAGGAGAAAAAATGAGTGATACTGTTGCCGCATTTGAGATGCCGATGTTGGATCCCTGTCCATTTTGTGAAAGAGTTGCTGGACGCGGTGAAAACAGGCATGTTATTTATTCGACTGAAAAGACGCTTACGTTGCTCAATCCCAGGCAGTTTGAAATCGGACAGCTTCTCGTTATCCCTCGCCGCCACGCGCCGACGATATTGGATCTGACGGATGAAGAGGCTGGTGAAATTATGAAGACGGTCCGAATAGCGGCGGCAGCACTTATTAAAACTTTCAATCCGGATGGGATTACGGTCTATCAGAATAACGGCGTGGCCAGCTTGCAGGAGGTGCCGCATTTTCACATGCACGTTGTTCCTCGGCGAAAGTCGAGCACCTGGGGCAGTGGGCCACCTCATATCGCTGCCTTACAGCCCAAAGATGGGGGTTTGAAGCAGAAGGTGATCGTATCGTGGGAACGGGCGGAAGAGATTGCGTCTATTATAAGGCCGAATTTTAAGACGATTTAGATAGGACAGTATATGGCAAATATGTACGATCTCACAAAAGAACACGCGCTTGAGCGGGGCATACTCGTCGGGCTTGCGTTGCCCGGCATCTCACTTGATGAAGCACAAGACACGCTTGATGAACTCGGTCTTTTGGCGGATACGGCGGGTGTTGATGTTGCTGTGCAGGTGCTTCAGGAACGCCGACAGAGAGACTCTGCGTACCTGATTGGTCGCGGCAAGGCAGAAGAACTTGTCGAACAGATCGCAGAACACCATGCACAAGTTGTTATTTTCGACGAAGACCTTTCGCCAGCACAAACCCGCAATCTCGAAACCCTGCTTGAAGTTAAAATTATCGATCGCAGCCGACTTATTCTGGATATTTTTGCCAGCCGCGCCAGAACCCGGGAGGCGCAAACACAGGTCGAGTTGGCCCAACTCATCTATATGTTGCCCCGGTTGACCCGTCAATGGACCCATCTTTCGCGGCAGGCCGGCGGTACTGGTGGCACTGGCGAGGTGGGTACGCGCGGACCGGGTGAAACGCAGCTCGAAGTAGATCGCCGCGCGACCAATCGCCGCATTACCATCCTCAAACAAGCACTTGAGCGCATTGCCAGACAACGCGCGGTTGCCCGCAAACAACGTACCGATATTTTTCGCACGGCACTTGTCGGCTATACCAATGCGGGCAAATCTACACTTATGCGTGCCCTTTCTGGTGCCGATGTATTGATCGAGGATCGGCTCTTTGCTACCCTCGATTCCACCACGCGGCGCGTCTCTCTTGGTTATAACCGCGATATTCTGTTGTCCGATACTGTTGGTTTTATCAAAAAGCTGCCCCATCATCTGATTGCTTCTTTTCACAGTACTCTCGAAGAAGCAATTGAAGCCGATCTTTTGCTCCACGTTGTTGATGTCAGCCATCCAGCTTGTGAAGAACATATCGCCACGGTGATTGAGGTGCTTGGCGAACTCGACGTAGCCGACAGGCCGACGATGATGGTGTTTAACAAAAATGATCTATTAGACGATCAGACCCGACGCGAATATCTAATAGCGACATATCCCGATGCAGTCTGGCTTTCCGCTGAAACGGGCGAGGGACTCGAAGATCTGAGGTGGGCGATCTACAATTATCTTGAGGGTGACCGTCTGACGCTCGTGGTTCAGATTCCGCAACGCGAAGGCAAGCTCCTGTCAGAACTCTACCGAATTGGCGAAGTTTTGCACACGGACTACAAGGGCAACGATGTTTTAATGGAGGTTAAACTCAGCCAACACAATGCACGGCGTCTTTTGCCCAATGGTCGCTATCAAATCATGTGCTGAAAGCGATTCAGTATTAGCGGGTTAGCTCTTCGGATAGGCAACAAAAAAACGCGCGTCATAAACGCGCGTTTTTTGTCTATCGCTGTATCGATCAACCTGCTACCTGCTCAACATCCTTCTGCGTTTCCATATCCGCATCTTCTTGTTCTTCTATTTTTTCATCTTCCTGCGTTTCTATATCCACAGCATTGGGTGCTACAGCGCATGTCCCTCGCAATACAGCACCTTTTTCGACGATCAGCACCTGAGTTGTAATGTCGCCATCAACCTCAGCACTGGGGCCAAGCCTTACGGAGTGCGAGGCATCTAGAGGTCCTTTGACACATCCGTCAACAACCGCATCCTTTACCTGAATCAAATCGGCATCTACCTCTCCCTGAGTACTGACGATCAGTGAACCAGAAGACGTGATTTTTCCGCGAAAAGTCCCATCTACTCGGATACTATCGGCGATCTGAAAATGCCCTTCCACAACCGATCTTTCGCCCACAATTGTATTGATGGCTTCTACGTGGTTTTGTTTGTTCAACTTCGCTAATTTTGAGGTAAGAAATCGTGCGGATTGCATGCCCGTCCCCCTTCGATAACTTCGTAGTGTAAATGAGGTTCACGGCTTTGCGTTGAGGTGCCTACCAGTGCAATGTATTGCCCTTGTCTGACATACTCTCCTTCTTTGACCAGCAGTGTGCGATTGTGACCATACCGCGTCGTATAAATTCCACCGTGATCAATAACCACCATATACCCCAACTCGGGATCGAAATCTGCAAATGTCACCTGCCCATCGGCTGTAGCCTGCACAGGCGTCCCTTCACTGGCTGCGATATCAATCCCCGAATGACGGTTTTTGAATATGCCCGCCGGAAATAGTCCGTTGACGCAATTGTCACCCGCTTCAAACTCGCGTGCCACCCATCCAACAGAAGGGGATACAGGCCAGATTGCGGGAACCCAGTGCATATCCAGACCACCACGTGGCTTGTTTTGCACCAATAGCGTTGCAACTGGATAGTCCCCCTCAAGGTCCCGTGCTTCAACAGGTGTCGGCGACAAGCCGGTGTGACTGGCCAATATAGAACGCAGTGTTTGCTCTTCGACCTTCATGCGCGTTACCACTTGCGCCAATTCATCCACGCGGGTAACATCGGCGTACAGGCGTTCATTATCCTGTTCAAGCATTTGTGCGGTGTGTTTCCAATACGTGGCTCTCCAGAAAAAAAACAGGCCGAGAAGTACCATACACAGCGCAAAGGCCGATCCCAGACCTAGCCCCAATAGCATGTGATAACTGAGCTTGAACTTCAGGGTTCTCGAGCCATCGTCTGGAATGACCAGCACAGAAAAGTTTTTGCGTTGCCAGTTCAACATGTCTCCCAATGTTTTTAGCACAGCGGGTGTGCAATATAAGGAGCACTAAACCAGAAGTCAACGGGCGTTTTTAAGTGTGTGATCGGCCAAAATGTGAAAAAGATCGGGCAAACACAGCCCAGCAAGTGCCCATATTGCGATTTTGAAATCCATGTCCTTCAAGTCGTCAAACGACATTTTCCAACCCAGATCAAAGAATGCATTCGTCATAGCTGCGAGTGCGTACACCACCACGAAAATATAAATCACGCGGGTCAAGGTGCCCACAATCGGCGTATGGGAAAGCCCTCTGTGTTTAAAAATATGGGAATAAGGCCGCCACAGCAAACGCAAAATCCCCCAGTTCTTCAATGGATCACTGGCTTTTAAGTCCAGATCGGGCGATAGTAAAAACGTGCCAAATAAATAGGCAATCACAAAAACAGTTCCGTATTCGACCATTTCATCGCGTCCGAAATATTCGACGAGGGGACTCCAAAAACAGGCTCCTATGCCGATGATGACCACTAAGAAAAAAAGATCAATCCGCGTATGTGTCTTACCCGACGGCATGTCAAACGCCCTCCACAAATACCATGCAAAAAAGGGTCAACGCTCACGCGAGCATTGACCCTTTTTTTGTTTTTTTTCTTTAAAATCCTTTTTTTAACTGTAGCTGCATCTTTCTCTGAAACACATCGCCTTTTATATCTAATGCCACACCCTTGATGTTCACGATGCCTCGATCCATCTTCGGAGGCGGTAAACCACTCTCGTCTTCTTTCATAAATAGATGCACGGCAAAAAGAATGGTTGCACCGCCGGCCACACCCAATACTGCGGCGCGGGTGTCATGGCGCTTGGAATTATCGTAAAATTCTCGCGCTAATGCAGAGGTGCCGGCTTGTTTGTAAAGATTATAAGCATCATTGGCCTCTTTTTTGGCATCGACTGCTTCTTTAACCAGAATGCCACCCAGGCCAAACATCAATGCACTGTGAAATTTTGATCGCATCAAAAAGTCCTTACCCACAGCCTGGGCAGGTACAGCCATGCTCAAGAGCAGAGCAGCCGCAACCAATCCCATACCAGTTCGATGAAACATACCCATAAACTCGCCTCCGTATTATTCAGGATTTCCGACAACAGGTGTGCCGACTTCGTTTTCCAAATTCGCCATCTCGATCAAATAGTTGTATTTTGACTGCACGAGATTATTGCGCGCATCAAACAAATCGCGCTGAGCGGTCAATCGTTCCAGAAATGTTCCCCCGCCAAAATTATACCGCTCTTCTTCCAGCTTGAAATTTTCTTCAGCCGCTTCCACTGCCACTTCATTCGCTTCAATCAAACGCCGAAAGCGCTCCAGGTTGAGATAGCGCTGTCGAATGGTTAATGCTTTTTGTCGTTTGGCCTGGTCTAACTGTTCCTGACTGCGCAAATACTGCAACTTTAGCCGCTTCAAAGTATTGCTCGTGTTAAAGTTAAAAAGGGGCATGGTCACGTTGAGACTAATACCATAGCTATAGTTTTTGAGAAAGATGTCTTCAGGACCGCCAAAATCCTCATCCTTACCGAGGCTCCAGCTATAGGCATTCGTACTCATCGTAATTCTGGGATGATACAACCCTTTTTTTGTTGCATTGTAATCATCTCGGGACGACAACATACCGTACTTGCTATCCAGAATGTCGGGGTGTTCTGCAAGCGCGATAGATAGTGCATCAGATTCTGAATATTGGGGAGACAGAAGTTCAAACTCTTCTTCTGATGGAATAATATCTACATCCGTGCCCAGACCCATTGTAAATGCCAGATTCGACTGGGCGATGCGTACATCATTTTCTCGCTGAATCAGGGTTGCGCGCAAACCCGCCAGATTCGATCTTGCATTCGTCACCTGTAAAATTGCCGCGGACCCAATCTCATACAATGTTTCTGCGCGACGCAGGCTTTCTTCAGATACTCGTACGCGCTCTTGCTGGACTTCCAATAGTTTAATCGTCTGCAAAAGTTGAAAATAGCGCTGTTTGGTCTGAAAAATGATCGTTTGGCGATTGCCAGTTTGTTGCATTTGCGTCTGCATCAGGCTGTTTTTCGCGCTCGATAGCTGGGATATGAGCCTGCCATCATAAACAGGCATTGTCAATCCAGTAACCCTGAAACTCTGTGCACCACTAACGCGATCTTCCCCCAATAACTGCACCAGAGTACCTGTTGACGGATCCAGAACTTGTCCTTCACGCGGTCCCTGAACATTTCTGCTTATCCCCCAGTTTACACTTGAAGTATTCGGCAAAAAACTATTCCGCGCATTATCTACCAGGGTCTCAGAAATCGCAACCGTGTACTTAAATTGCTCAATCTGGGCACTGCTCGTCAGCGAGATCTCCACGCACTCATTTAGCGTCAGGCGCATTTCTCTTCGCTCTTCCTGAGCACTTGTATTCACATGGGCAAAGATTATTGCCAATACTGCGATATATCTAAAACGCATCATTCAATTCTCCATGTTTCGGCAAATAGGGTGACTATCGTTGTTACAAGGGTTAGACGAAAAAACGCCCAAAAAGTTACCGGGTATTTGCTTACTTGCCACAAAAAATTTCAAGTGTTTAAGAAAATGGAAAGTTATCAAAAGTCAATTGAAAAAAATTTTCGGGGAGTTCAGTAGGGCTGGGGGCTGGTCATTCGCCGCGGTCCATTAGAGAATATACCGTTGGAATAATTACCAGTGTTAAAATGGTGGAACTGATTAGCCCGGCGACGACGGTGATGGCCATTGGCGTGCGGATTTCTGCGCCATCGCCCAGGCCGAGTGCCATGGGCAATAATCCCAGCACGGTTGTCGATGTGGTCATCAAGATGGGGCGCAACCGCACTTCGCCAGCCTGGACAATTGCTTCCAATTTGGACAGACCACTGCGCCGCAGGTGGTTGATATAATCTACGAGCACAATGGCATTGTTCACGACAATGCCCGCCAGCATGATAACGCCCAAAAAGACCACGACTGAGAGAGGTATGCCGGTGAAAAATAGAATGACTATTACGCCAATCAGTGCCAGGGGAATGCTAAACATAATTACGAATGGATGGAGGAATGATTCAAATTGGGAGGCCATTACGATGTACACGAGAAAAATTGCAAGACCCAATGCAAAGGTCAAACTGTTCAACGATGTCTCCATTTCCTTGTTTTGTCCGCCAATGACCATCGATACGTCCTGAGGGACTTCCATTGTTTCCAATGTCTGCTGAATCATAGCGGTCATTGTTCCCAGATCTATACCGCTCACATTGGCCGAAATCAGAACCGCGCGCTGTTGATCTATGCGCCGAATTTCACTGGGTCCTTCGTGTACTTCGATGTTGGCCACTGCAGATAGGCGAATGGGCACTTGCTGTCGCCCCGGGTTCACCACCAGCCGACGCAACTCAGTTACTCCGGCGCGGTCAGCCTCATCTACGCGCACCAGTACATCAATGCGCCGGTCGGCTTCTCGAAATCGCGTTACCACATTGCCCTGTACTTTTTCGCGCACCAGCGAGGCGACCTGACGCACATTTAAGTTGTATTTTGCCAACAAGTCGCGCTTATAGACGATTTGCACTTCCGGATTGCCGCGCTGAAGGCTCGATTTTACATCGTAAAGTCCGGGAATTTCGCTCATCACCCGCTCGGCTTCGCGTCCTAATTGGGTCAATGTTGGCAAATCATAACCGCGAATTTCCACTTCTATAGGCGTCTTAAAACTAAATAGTTCGGGGCGTGAAAAATCGGCTTTTATCTGCGGCAAATCCGAGAGTCTGCTTCGCAAATCAGCCATCAATGCGTCTTCGCGCTGTGCCAAAACACTTTCCCCACTAATGCCACCCCAAATACGTGTGGGCAATGTCAGCAGGTCTTGTCCCCAACTCGCCAGTACATTTTCTCGTCCCTCTGTTTCGATATCCTCCAGTACCACGGAAACAACCCCGGTGTGCTCGCCTTGATCAGACGATGCGATATCGGTTTTATCCACGCCGACTGTCGAAGAAACCGCGCCTACATCATATGCATTCATCACCCGCGATTCGATGAGTTTCAGGGTTTCGTCGGTCATTTCGAGCGGCGTGCCCACGGGCAAACCAATATCCACATTAAATTCGCCCTGATGTACCTGTGGGATCAATTCATTGCCCAATCGGGGCAACAAGACCATCCAGCATATCGCAAAAGGCACCACAGCACCCGCTATAATGCTCAGTCTGTTGTGCAAAGCCCAGCGGATAAAAGGCGTGTAAGCACGCCGAATCGTTGCAAAACCGCGCTCAAACAAAAATAGCACTGGCGCGAGGAGGGGCAACAGGACAAGGGCGACCAACAGCAATGCAACCAATCCGGTTAAAAACACAAACATGAGCGTCAAAATTAGTATTTTGCCGATTAAGATGAGTGTTGTAAAGATCAGGAATCGAAGAAGAAAATAAACTGCGCCGAGGACAAAGAGCAACAAAACACCTGCCGCGCCCAGGAGCACGGGTGCGATTTCCAGGACGCGTTTCCAGATCGCGCGTTTTAAAATCCAGCGGAACAGGCGCTTCAATGTCCTGCCTGTCCATTTCGTTTGCACACTCAGGTCGCGTCCCAAATTTTGGGGCGTCACAAATGCCAGCAAATTATCCCATATTATCCGTACCCATGCTTTGCCAAACAGGTCGCGGTCCTCAGCCCAGGCGCATAAAGGTCCCCACAGGCGATTTATTTCCTGACGCCATAATGGTCCAGAACCGAGCCAAGAATAAAATCCCCATCCGGGATAGATAATGGGGTATAGGAGAACCGCCAATACGGTAAAGACAGCTTTGAGTGCCACGAGTGCGATTACACTTGCAAGCCACAATGTGCGGATGACGTATTCGACCAACAAATAGATAAAGCCAATTGGTACGCGCATCAACAGCGTGCGAGAGTTCATGGCGTGATATTGAAGTGCATTTTCGTCCCTGTTTTTCAGGCCCATGCCCTCGAGTAACCACGCCACCGAACGCAGTTGCAATACTTCAGACTGCATCAGACGCCCACCTTGCCCTTCGCTATCGCCGCGTGACAAATGCACTTGCCGCGAAGCCAGCATGGGAATAAAAAATAGTGCGACGCCCAGAGATGCCAGGAGTGAGAAAACAACGGTTAGTGCCATGTCGCCAAAAATCTGCCCGGCTACGCCTTCGACAAATACGATGGGAAAAAATACTGCCACAGTTGTCAGCGTGGATGCAAAAACCGCCCCGCCGACTTCCCCGGTCCCTCGGATGGTGGCCGCAATCATATCGTCGCCTTCTTCGCGGCATCGAAAAATGCTTTCCAATACGACAATGGCATTGTCAACCAGCATTCCAATACCGAGAGCCAACCCGCCCAGAGACATGATATTCAGGGATACGCCAAAGATGTTCATAGGGGCAAATGTCGCCACAATTGAAATCGGGATGGCGAGTCCCACAATAGCGGTGTGAGACGGATTGCGAAGAAAGATGTACAGGACCAGTATTGCCAACAACCCACCCACCACCGCGGTTTGTTTGACCTCATTGATCGATGATTCAATAAATGTCGATTGATCGGACAGCAGTTCCATAGCCACATCTTCGGGCAATGTAAAAGCGATAAAACTCGTCATTTCTTTCATCTGCACAAATTGCCGCACTTGTTCCCGCCGGTCGTTGGCTTTGGCTTCTTCAATTTCGCCCGCTTTGAGTTTTTCTATGTATGCCAATTGTTCGGGCGTGCCAAACAAGCGGTCGCGCACGCGCTGTGCTGTCGCTACGATATTGGCGTCGGCTTCCTTAAAAATTTCGATTTCTACACTTTCTACACCATTGACACGCGTGATGATCTCCCGCTCTTTGTGCGTGCGATAAACCTGTCCCACATCTTTTACCCGAATTTCAATATTGTTGCGGTCGCCTACTACCAGATTGGCAATTTCGTCTATGGTGCGAAATTCATTCAGCGTACGCACGAGGTACTGTGTCTGTCCGTCTAACAAGCTGCCGCCGGCCAGGTTGACATTTTCCTCTTGCAACCGCCGGTTGATGGTGTTGATATTGAGTCCCATCAGTGCCAATTGCCGCTCGCTGATCTCAACTCGAATTTCTTCTTCCAGTCCGCCTTTCACACGCGCAGCAGCTACGCCTTTGAGTGCTTCCAATTCTTGCTTGATTTCTTCTTCGGCAAGATGGCGCAATACGTACATATTCTCGTTGCCGTAAATCCCCACGCGCATTATCGGGTCTTGCGTGGGATCGTAGCGCAATATCAATGGGCGATTGACCCCGCGCGGCAAATTGAGGCGGTCGAGGTTTTCGCGCACTGTTTGCACGGCGTCATTCATATCGGTGTCCCAGCCAAATTCCAAAATCACATCGGACATGCCAGGTCTGGAGATCGATGTGATACTCACGAGGTTGCTCACCACCCCCAGGCGCTGTTCAATTGGCCTTGAGATCAAATTTTCAACTTCCTCTGGTGCGGTATCGGGATATTCGGTACGCACTGTTAGCGTTGGATATGAAATGTCGGGCATCATATTTAGCGGTAGTTGCTGATAAGATACATAGCCAAATACGGCAACGGCCAGGACGACCATAAAAATCGCTACGGGCCGCCGGGTCGTAATCTCAAATGTGCGAGAAAAATTCCGTTTTATATTATCCCGAGTTTCCGATTCCAGGTTGTTCTGCATGTATCACTCCGCATAAAAAAATCAGCGAACCGCCCACATATTAAAGTCTGCGATTCGCTATTTTCGTAAAACAACAGGTAAACAAAAGATACCTCATTACGTCTTTTCCGCCTGTTCCCCGGTTGAGTCGGGCTTTGCGGGAATGCGCAATCCTTCACCTTCGATGATCCGTACTTTGGCTTTATTCTTCAAACCATTTTGTCCTACCACTACAATCTGGTCGCCTTTTTTTACGCCCGCGAGCACCTCGACAAATTCGGTGTCGTCAAAACCCATTTCAAAGCGCACTTTATTGACTGTGCTGTCCGATACGACAAATACATGCGGCATGCCATCGTCGTACACCACGGCTCGCTTGGGTACGAGTACAGCCTGGGGGTGAGTCGCTGTGACGATGTGTGCGTTGACAAACATGCCTGGCCGCAGCATCCGATTCTTTGATTTCAGTTCCAGGGTTACCTTAAAAGTGCCCGTCTCCGGATCGACTACCGGACTGATGCGCAATATCTTTCCCTGGAATTTTGTACCGGGCAAAAAATCTGTTGTTATGAGTGCGGGCTGCCCAACAGCCAAATTATTCATACCTTGCCCCGGTACGTGTACATATGCGATCAGGCGGCTTAAGTTGACCATTTCGTAGAGCTTTGTGCTGGCTCCAATGCGGTCGCCCAGCTTGACCGAGCGCTTTGAAATGACTCCGCTTACTGGCGCGCGCACGCGCGCATAGTCGAGGGATAACCGGGCGCGTTCCCACCGAATTTTGCTCTGTTCAACATTGATCTTGAGGTCTTCGTATTCTTCTTTTGCCAAAAGTTGTCGATTAAACAACTCTTCTTTTCGCTTGAGCTGACCTTCCAATTTTTGATACGCCAATTTTGCCTCGGCTTCGTTGAGTTTTAATTCGTCGTCAACCAGTTCGATCAGCACCTGGCCCTCGCGCACATTTTCCCCTTCTTCGGTCAGTACGCGCCGCACCAACCCGGAACCTCGCGCGTAAATATCAATGGTTTCTTCGGCTTCTACTGTGGCGCTGTAGAGCACATGCTGGGAGATTTTGCCCGTTCCCACGACAGATACTTTTACGGGGACCCCTTCAGCGACTCTCGGTTTTTGATTTTGGCGCTTGGGATTTGGTTGCTTTTTGGCCTTTGGATTCTGTTGTTTGTTTTTTTTCTGATTTGCGGCAACTTTGGCAGAGTCAGCTTTGGCCGAATCAGCTTTGGCCGAAGTGGTCTTTGCCTTGCTATCAGAAGATGCTTTGTCAGCAGTGGCTTCCTCACTGCACCCCGAAAATGCCCAGAGAAGAATTAGAATTCCGAGTATGACCGATACACGTTGCAACATCATTTATCCTCACAGGTTGGAATATGCCTGAATTCTACAAGACCTTTGACGCACCAGTGGGAAGACTGGTTTCGGAAAACATTATTAAATATACTGAACGGGTGTATAGTTTTCAAGGGAGAAATAAAAAAAGACGTTCGCATAACGACCGCCTTTTTATGATACGCGATTGTGGATGCAGTTTTCATATTTCCAGGGATCGCCAGATGCTATCGGCGATGCCGCGGTATATCTGTGCCAGAGGCGAGTCGGGATCAGAGGCGACAATTGGTTCTCCCGTATCACTTCCCATTTGTACCTGTAGGTGTAGGGGAATCGCGCCCAAAAATGGCACGTTATAGGCTTTTGCAGTGCGCTCGCCACCCCCCTGACCAAAGATCGGCGTTTCTGTGCCGCACTTGCTGCATATATAAGTGCTCATGTTTTCGATTATACCGAGTACGGGTACTTCAACGGTGTGAAACATTTCGACGCCGCGCCGCACATCTTCCAGGGCGACGAGAGGTGGTGTTGTTACGATGACAGCGCCGTCCAATGGGGTCGATTGGGTCAGGGTCAGTTGCACATCGCCGGTGCCCGGGGGCAAGTCGATGACGAGGCAATCGAGCGGTGCCCAGGCCACGTCGCGCACAAATTGGGTGACCATCTTGGCCAACATTGGTCCGCGCCAGATTATGGGTACGCCATCGCCAGCGATTAGTCCCAGAGATACCATTTTTACACCGTACAGCTCAAGGGGTTCAATTTTTTGTTCCGGTGTCATTTGTGGCTGCGCTTTGCTGCCCATCATGATCGGTACATTGGGTCCGTAAATATCCGCGTCCATCAATCCCACCGCGTGTCCCGATTGTGCCATTGCCACAGCCAGATTTGACGCGGTCGTGGTTTTGCCCACGCCGCCTTTGCCACTGGCGATGGCGACGATGTGTCTGACACCCGGGATGGGAGGACGTTCTGGAATTGGTGGTGCGCTCACATAGAACTCCTGTTGTTTATTTTCTTGCATGTATCTGAAAGCCGTCATCGCGGTCCCTGCTTAAAGCAGGCGGGGTAGGCTATGGTATTGTAGGGGCGAGGCATGCCTCGCCCGCAATCCAGATTTTTTTTAGATCAAGGCAATTATGCCGCTCTGTCTTCTATGACCAGGCTACGCCCAACATTTCGTAGTGCTCTCATGATCTGACTGATATGAGAGTAGCAGTCCGGATCGAGCAACTTGCGGATGGCAGAGTCGTTCAAGTTTAGACGGATAGCGAGTGCGTCTCCGGTGATCCCTTGCTCGCGCATGGCCGTATAGAGAGCCAACTTGGCGGCGGCGATGGGCGGGACTGCGACGAGTTCCTGACCGTCGGCAACAGGGCTTGGCGTTGGAATTTCCCGTTGCTGTTGGACGTACACAGCGAGCATAGCGACGAGAGCATCTTCAGCTAAGAAAAGAGATTCTTCTCTGGTTTGCGCCCCTGTTATGGCTCCGGGTACGTCGGGGAAGGTCACGATGAATCCCTCACCTTCTTCGCGGTCGGGAATCAGATTGCATGGATAGGCATATTGCATGAATCAGAACTCCTTCCTGTCAATGCCGAGGTGTTTGAGCATGGTTGCCAAAACGCCTTTGGAAATCTCACCGTGCTTGACCATTGTGTGGCGATTGCCGAGGTAGAGTGTCCCATGGCTGCCCTTGCCGCGGCGTCGATCAAATCGGCATTCCTCACCTGTCTTTCGCGCATAGCGTCTGGCACGCCTGACAAATTCTCTTCCGTTCATGATTTATTGCGCTTACTCCATTGCCATTCATTTTCAATCAAATCTGTAGAATTTTATAAGTGTACCATTAAGACGCCAAATCATCAAGGAAAATTCTGAATCAACAGATTTTAGTATGCTACTCACGCTCTGGCTCGAACACCAGTTCCGGCACCACAACCTCCCAGGCATCGCATTTTACATGGTCGTGGTACTGCGGCTCCGATGCTTCGCGGCTCCAATCCACGATGGCGAAGACTGTGGCAGACCTGCACCGCATTCCCGGTGGGGGGTCAAACGCCTGAGCAAGACGCCCCACCACCATCCCTGACTGGTTCAGCAATTCCCAGGAGCCAGTTTTGGCAATCCGCGCCTCTATCGGATCGCCCGGCGACAGGGCAGCTATTGCGCGATGGACTGGATGGTTGGTGTAGTAACGCCCTGCGAATCCCAGATTGACCTCGCGCAGACTGGGCCGCCGATATTGACGTGCGAGTTCCAGGGTTTCCGGTTGCGAGTCACCGGATGTGCGATGTAGAACCGAGCCGTTGTTTGGAAAGGAATACGGTAGCGAGTGCAAGTGCCCTGAGTACATCGGAGATTCAGATTCCATTACGAAATCTGGTCGTGTAACTCCTGCCGGGCGCGATCCTTGAAAACGCACGAGCGCGAGCGTCTGTCGGGCGCGCGTCATGGCCACGTAGTAGAGCCTGCGCGGTGCGTCCGGGTCTTCGTCCCTATCGACTTTGCTCCAGCCTCCGTCGAGTACTGCTATGTGATCAAACTCCAATCCCTTGGCGCGGTGTGCGGTCAACAGCAAGAGTCCGCGCTGGCGGCGGCGTATATCTCGCCCCCACTCGGCCAGCCACTCGATGAAGTGGTCCACCGGTACTTCTGCGCCACCAGTTTCCAGGGTGTGCTCGTCCAGGGCTTGCCGCAGTAGCTCAATCCAGGGTCCCGGGGGGTGTGCATCTACCCAATCGGTCAGATCCGTACTTTCTACCAGGCGGGTATCTCGTCCACGTAGCCATTCAACAAATTCTCGGGTTTCCCGCAGGTGCCAGAAGCTCGGAATTTCTTCATTTCCCATCTGCACCGGAATATGGTGGGTTTCGCAGAATGCACGTACCGGATCCAGATATTTCCACTCGCGTGCGATCACCGCACATGTGGACCAATCCCAATTCGGAGAGAGTGCTGCGAGACGCTGTAACTCTGCCATTGCGACCTGCGCTTGCGAGATCGGATCGCGCCAGGTGGATAGAATCTGGACTCGACCGCGAGAGATCGGGTCCAGCGCATCCCAGTCGCCACCGGACGGATCCTTCGCACGCGCCCGGTCAATGCGGATGGGATGTCCGGTCTTCATCCGTTGGCGCGCCGGAGTGATCAGCGCGTTGGCCGTTGCGATGATGTGATCAGTGGATCGGTAGTTGTCGATCAGGTAGGTGGGCTTTGGCCCGTAATCCGCTTCGAAACGACGGATGAATTCTACCGAAGCACCGTTGAAGGCGTAGATGTTCTGGTCGTCGTCGCCTACTGCGAAGAGGGTGAGCTTGCGATCTTCATCTTTCAGGGTTCGTCCGGCCAGGGCAGATATCAACTCGTATTGATCCGCGCCAATGTCCTGGTATTCATCTACCAGAATCCAGCGGAAACCCGCGAGAAGCCGTTCCCGCTGATCGTCTGCTTCCTCCGGCTCCAGCCCCTCACCGCGCAGCAGTGCCGTTGCCTGGCGCAAAACTTCTCGGAATGTATCTTCGTCAAGTAGCCGGCGTTCTCGCTCTTGAAAGCTGACACCGACCAGTCGCATGGCCAGCGCGTGGCAGGTGAGCACGGTTACCCCACGGGCGTCGTCGCCGATCAAATCTATAAGGCGTCGCCGGATCTCGACCGCTGCGTGTCGGTTATAGGCCAGGGCCAGAATGCCGCGGGGGTTTTCACGCCTTGCGCGTATGAGGTAGGCAATGCGATGTACCAGCACGCGCGTCTTACCCGAGCCGGGACCGGCGAGCACCAGCACATTTGTCTGTTCTCGATCATCCGCGACGATGCGCTGCTGGATGGGGTTCTTCAGGCTTTCGACGATGGCTCTCCACGATTCGGGCGTGGTCTCCCGCGCAATCTCCTTGTCTCGATCAGGTAGCCAACGGCGAAGGAAATCTTCTTGCTTCAGGCTAAAGTAGTCAATGGCCAGATGCAGAGCGTCGGCCATGTTGTCGAGGCCCCGCTGCGCGAATTCCACCATTACATGGATCTGTAACACCTGCCCTTTGTAGTGGAAATCGAGCGGTGCAAAGTCGGCGGTGGCAAAACCGCGCCTTTCCTCCTCCAGCCGGATGGTCATGGCCGGGCGGAATACCGCCAGGCCCTTGTTGAGACGAATGACCTCTTGATCGTGCAGCCATAGCAGAGCGTGATGTAGCAATTTCTCGGGATTTCTACTCTCTATAAACAGGTCGGACGTGATCGCTTCCAATAGTTTGCCGAGAGAGGTCTCAGCCAGTAGATCCGTGCCCCGGCTCCCGGGCGGCAGACAGGCGAGTAAGTGATCCAGCAGGCGTTTTGCTCCCTCGCGCCGACGAGACGCGAGTTCCTCCAAATTCGACCATTCACGTCGCAATGTCACCTGTACTGTCTCAGCATCCCGTCGTCGCACCCCGAGGCTACCAGCGTCGCCTCCTTCGCCACGCCCGTCGCTGGCGATGCTGCGGAGAATGCGCCATAGCCGTTCCGGTAGGGGATCGGTCACTCCCTCATCCCTCAGAGTTTGTGCGGCGATGCGCAAGTGCAGGATTGAGGTGTCTCCTTTGCCCATATCCGGTGCCGCTTCGCGC
>JAPPIE010000039.1:8472-17796 GCA_028874765.1 Gemmatimonadota bacterium | reverse complement strand
TCGGGGAATTGCGCCCATCTCCACTGGCCGTAATGACGGTCCTTGTCGCCGATGAGAAAATCCATCAGTTTCGCCTTTAGATAGGCACGGGCATCAACGCGGTTGCAAGGACTTTCTTCAAGGTGTTCCCACAGCCTCTCTGTTCCGCTGATCCTCCGAGAACCCGCAAATCCGGGCGTATCGTCCGGTCCTTCAGACGGGTGTTCTTGTAGCGTTCCGATAAGGCCGGCAAACTCTTCTCGGTACTCTCCCAGCCTCGGATCATCCGGAATGACTACAAGCGTGTGCCTGGAATGGAGAATACCAGTGGCTTCCATTAGCGGATCAGCTACGAGTGCCCCTGTTGGTAAAAGCGCGCTGATCAAGTCCTGAAGGACGTCATCTACAATGGTATCTTTGAGTTCGTCCCATATTCTTTTGGTGGGGTCTTTATCCAGGGAACGCACTGTATATCGGCGGCCATCTTCCCCTGTAAAGTGAAGCGAGATGGATTGTCCGAATCCGCCGGTGCGGAGCGGTGTCAAGCCACCTCCTACGCTGCCGAGGTCGAGGACTGCAACCTCGATAGGGGTGGTCCAGAGGTTACGATAATTGCTGCCGTAAAACCAGCGTTTGAACCCGCTGGCCCGGAACCTTTCTCCCGGGATCACCATGTGAGTCTTAGCACTCGGTGGAGGAATGGATCGGTGAATTCTGTATCCTGGTGGCGGTGAATCCTCCTCAGATGTGGATTCTATCGGAACAGAAAAGGCGAATACCAGGAAGAGTACAGTAGCGCTCCATCTGGAAAATATCATGCTTTTCCTTTCGTTTTTCTTATATCCGTTGTCGGCACATCTGTGATGGCCTTTTCCTTTTACGAACCCGCCGCACTCAACATTCCCGACTATCATTGCTATCCAAGAGATCAGAGACGTAATTTAGCAGGACGATGCCCTAAAACATAAAGCCAGCGCGCAGATATACGCCCATCAAGTCATCGCCTTTTACGACTGCCGCGCTAAAGGTCTGCTGGCGCTGGAGAAAAGACAGCCAGAATCCACCTCCGATACTGGTGTGCCAGTTATCAGCATTGTCCGGATCTTCGTCATAAATCACCCGTCCGGCATCAGCCGCACCGAACAATCCGAACTCTCCTGGCACCAGAAGCTTGATTTTTGCCAGAACCAGTCGCAGTTCGGAATTTCCATATAGCGAGGTCTCTCCAGCGAACCGATTTTTTCGGAAACCGCGTAAATTGCCACTGGATATGCCACTTCCTGCAAAGCCAGTCCCTCCCAGGAAGGCACTCTCGTGGAAGGGAAAGGTCCCCCACACCTGCTTGCCACCTGCTCTTAGAGCAAGGATTGGATTGGTCGGAATGCGAGCCGTCAGGTACGTATGCACCGCTCCCTCTACGTTGCCAAAGGTCGATTCTACATCCCAGACGCCCGGATAGATGGCTCCGGCAACACTGACTCTAAGCCCATGAGTGGGATACTCTGGACTATTACGCGTGTCGTACGCGACTTCACCCAGTGCGCCTACCTGGCCGAAGGAATCCGTACCGTAAAGTGGTTGATCGAGCGAACCGATATATTTTTCACGATTGGAACTGAGTGATGTGTTTGAATACTTGATAATTGGCCCGAAGTCAATGGTTAATTTTGAGCGAAACGATCCCATACCAACATGAGGCATATCTCCTTTATAATCTCCCGCTCGAAACTCTAAAGCTGGTGCGAAAACGAGATGTCTTTGCTCCACTTTATAGAAGGAAGACGGACGCGGAATCTCCGTTTTGTTACCGAATCCGTTGAACCGTATAGTCTGAATTTCGGAGTACTTGAAGTAGATTTTCGCGTCGAAGTCGCGCGTGAATTGGCGAAAGTTTCCGGTATAGGAAGCAAAGGGCTTAACACTATTGAGATCTTCGAGAAGATTGAATGCCGACCCGACGGTAAAAGAATGTTGCGAAGAGAAAGGATCCTTTCGATATCCGAAATACTGCCGGCTATGGTGTACGCTCACGAACATACCCAGATCCGGACTTACTCTGATGATCGGGAGAGTAAAGGGCTGCCCGCCCCAGTCCAGTGCATACTTGGCACGGAGAATCCGCGCGGGAGGCCGCTTGTAGGGTCGCTCGTCGATTTTCGCGCCCTTGCCTTTGGCAAACTGATTTTTCCCACGATAATCATAAAACCGGGTCTTTGAGGTGCCAGATTGGGATGCGTTTGTGAGCGTGTCATCCCCACCGCCACCATCAATGCGAACGGCAATCTGTCCCTTTGTCCCCGATATTTCCGCACGATCATCTCCTCCCCGGAGATATATTCGGACTTCTCGGGTTTCTTTGGGGTGGAAAGTTCTTTGGAAATAGGGTGTCTTCTTTTTTCCAGTACCTTCTATCAGACCGATACGGACTGCGAGATCACCATTCGTCAGGTGTTCACACTGGGCGTATTCGTCCTTATCAGTCGCCTGGATTTCGACCTGGCGGGTAATCAACTCATAGTATCTGTTGACAAATTCAGGCAATGCGTCTCGCCTCGATTTGAGGGCTTGTGTAAGCGTTTCTCCAATCATCTTGTAATAAGGTGGTGGAAGCCTCCGCACGGCACCCTCAATGATCGAATCTGGCAGGTCCCTGCAAAATGTCGTTACGACTGAATCCCACTCGGTCTTATTGAGTTCAGATAGAAACTCGCGGTCCATCTCCCAACCAGTCGTCGATAAGCCCACCAGGCTCGGATACTCGTCTCCGAACGTGATTTGCCTGGGAAGCCTTTTGCGCGCCATTGCCATAGCAAATCCCTTGAAACCGATAAAAGCCTGGTCGCGGTCTTCGGGTATTGGAAGCCATGTATAACAATCGCCATCGGGGAATTGCGCCCATCTCCACTGGCCGTAATGACGGTCCTTGTCGCCGATGAAAAGATCCATCAGTCTCGCCTTTAGATAGGCACGGGCATCGACGCGGTTGCAAGGACTTTCTTCAAGGTGTTCCCACAGCCTCTCCGTTCCACTGACCCTCCGAGAACCCGCAAAGCCGGGCGTATCGTCCGGTCCTTCAGACGGGTGTTCTTGCAGCGTTCCTATAAGGCCGGCAAACTCTTCGCGATACTCTCCCAGCCCTGGATCATCCGGAATGACTACGAGCGTATGTTTGGAATGGAGGATACCAGTGGCTTCCATCAGTGGGTCAACCACGAGTGCCCCTGTTGGTAAAAGCGCGCTGATCAAGTCCTGAAGGACGTCATCTACAATGGTATCTTTGAGTTCGTCCCATATTCTTTTGGTGGGGTCTTTATCCAGGGAACGCACTGTATATCGGCGGCCATCTTCCCCTGTAAAGTGAAGCGAGATGGATTGTCCGAATCCGCCGGTGCGGAGCGGTGTCAAGCCACCTCCTACGCTGTTGAGGTCAAGGACTGCAACCTCGATAGGGGTGGTCCAGAGGTCCCGATAATTGTTGCCGTAGAACCAGCGTTTAAACCCGCTGGCTCGGAATCTTTCTCCTATAACTACCAGGTGGGTCTTAGCACCCGGTGGAGGAATAGATCTGTGAATCCTATATCCTGGCGGTGGTGAATCCTCTTCAGATGTGGATTCTATCGGAACAGAAAAAGCGAGTACCAGGAAGAGTAAAATGGCGTTCCATCTGAAAAATATCATGCTTTCCCTTCGTTTCAAAGTGATTCGTATAAGACAGATGAATATGCATCAAAACGCAAATCCGACTGAGGTATAAATCCGGATATCCTTTTCTTCTGTGCTTACAGCATCAATGCGAATGGGGCCTAAAAACGGTATGCCGACATAAACCCCAACGCCAAAACCATGTATCGGATTGGAAGACATATTGTACAGACCGCCCTGATAGAAAGCGCCAACAGCACTGCGCGGTATGGCTTCCCAAAATTTTATGTGGTACCAAACAGAGAGGCCCGCCGATGCGAACCTGAAAACCCGCAGTTCGTCGCGTCTGAGACCGACAAAGCGCAATGCTGCGTCACTAAAGTATCCTGCACCGCCTAAGGCGAAGTGTTCATAAATAGGCGCAGACTGTGTCACATAGCCTCCGTGAGACCAGATGCCCACACTCAATTGCGGATGGAGGTTGGCGAAGTACGCGAGTTGTGTCTGCACCTGCTTGTGTGAAAATTTCCGATGAACCCATTTTCCCCGGGTGTGAAAATAGACGCCCGCCTTTGGTACAAACGCATCGTCTCGCGTGTCAATCCTTGCAGACAACCAATAGCTGGGATGATACTCAGACGCATTGCCTATTGAAAGGGCGGCATTGCGAATGCGGACATGCTCGACTTGATACCCCGCTCTGATACCTCCCCACCTGTTGAACAAAACCTGCAGGCCTGCTTGTGCGCGAAGACGCTTCTCGTTATATGTGCCCTTGCGTTGCCTATTTTCAAAGTACATCCGGTCTTGATCCCACCCGCGAATCTCTCCGAGAAAACCCAGATTATTGGATGGGCGAAAAATCAAATCCATTTCAGCAAATTTCAAATTGCCAAATAAACTGCGGACATTAATCTCTGCGACACGGCCATAAGTATTTTGATGTAAAAACTCGGCCAGTATCGAAACCCGAAAATCGTTATCGTAACGCAGTCCCGCTTTCACCTCGCTGGGAGGATTTTCAAGCACCAGAAAAACCAATTCGGTGTAGTCTTCGTGGTAGATCACTTCGTAATCTACTGTTTGAAACAATCCAGTCGCATAGAATCGGCCAGATTGGCGTTCCAGTTCCCAAAACGATGTCGGCTTATTGATGAACTTTTCTAACTGCGATGTAAATTTCTCTTGTGGATAGCGCTCTAAACCCGCAATCCGCACCCGATCAATCACAATATCCGTTGGTATGTCTGCCCAGGTCTTAGGGTCATAATTATCTGGCAATACCGATGGTCGCGACTTTCCAGGCCGCTTTGAAATGCCGAGTGCCTGCAACCGCTTATAGATGGTAGAGAGATGTTTTTCAGCTTCTCTTTCACCTATCGGAATCAAGGTGTATGACCTGTTAAACTCTTGCGAATTAAATTTTTTTAGCTCTGGCATGATCAGCACATCAGCGAGCTTTCTATTGGCGAGCCTTCTCTGGTCCATGCGAAAGCTGATGGACTGATCGGCGATTTTGAAAACATCATTAACTTCGTGCTTTTCGGTGTACAAAGGCGTAGAACAATCCACCGCAATAACCAAATCAGCACCGGCGTCCAATGCGACATCTACAGGCAGATTATTGGCAATGCCACCATCTAAGAGAAGGGTTTGTTCTGTGCTTATCGGCGCAAATACCAATGGCACAGCAATGCTCGCTCTGATTGCCGTGCCGAGTGAGCCATTTTTAAGTACGACATGTTCGCCAGACAAAATATCTGTTGCTATTGCGCGGAAAGGCGTTGGCAGCCGATCAAAATCGTTTCGCGCCCGATACGTTGCGCCAATGGTCAATTGATTGAGAAAATGATGAATCTTCTGCCCGGCAAAAATCCCAGCAGGCAATTGAGGCTTGAAATTATCGAGACGCATCGCAATCATCGGACGATCAGCCATTGGTTTGTGATGCAAATTTGACAACCGACGATCAGGGCTATTGTCGGTTATTTCCCACCAATCTGTTCCTACAATAATGCGTTCGACATCATCAACAGAATATCCGGCAGCGTACAGTCCTCCCACCAGTGCGCCATAACTCACGCCCACGATCAGATCAATGGGTATGCCTTCGCGCTCGAGCACGCGCAACACGCCAATATGTGCCCCGCCGCGCGCGCCTCCTCCACTGAGCACCAGTGCGACTCGGGGCTTCTGTTTTGCAAAAGCAGGAAGCGTGCTGAACAGGACAAAACCGAAACACAACACAAAAACAAATAGGCTTTGAACTGTCCCGATTTTGGTTGCGTATAACTTTTTGTCTGTCATCTGATTCTCGGCTTTGAATGATCGCTCCGCTCTCAGCCAACTTGGAGCAAATCAAATTATTTTATGCACATATCCTCAATGAATTACAGAATTTTAAATCCAATATATCGCCCTTATTAGAGAGGAACAAGGCTTATTCGGATTGCGTCTGTAGCATGGCAATCAGGCCATTATACCTTGGATCGGAACCGAACGCACTCATCCAGAACCGATTCTGAGCGACTGGGCCTGTCATATCTATCCCCCTTCTTTGCCAAAGGCATCCACAAAGATCAGAAAATCACCAATTCCAATTGTCCCATCGCCATCCAGATCATACCTCGCATCATAACCCACATCGCCATGACTTAACCCGAACTGTGCTGCAAATAGCAAAAAGTCTGGAATACCAACAATGCCATCGCCATCAAAGTCGGTCACGCCCGCTGTGGCGCCTCCGTTGGACGGCATGTTGTAGGCATATATCTTTTCGTCCCAGTCGTCCGCCACCCACATGGTCGTCCCATCCGACCAGATACCGTCAATGCTTCGGTTTCCAGCAGCACGCAGTGTGTTGAAGTCTTCAACGGCTTTCCAGCCGTACTCAGAATCGACGCTCCTGCCCACTATGATTGTATAGATTTTCTTTATAGTTCCGCTCTGGGAAGTAACCCATACATACATGGTGTTCCGACCCTCATCCAGCAAGAACACCTGCGCTGAACCACTGGCGATGGTGTTCTTATCTGTCTCACTCTTACCTATCTCGATGGTTGTGCCTGCATCTGCGGCGGTAGCCGTTATGGTGACCTGTGTTACTGTGTTCGCAACGCCGACATGGTATTTGGTTAGATTGCTGTTGAAGCCGACAATATCTACCGGGCTGACGGTAAGTGCGCTTAGTGTGGCATCCGTCCCTGATTCATTCACCAGGGGGACAGATTCTTGCCCGTAGCCGATACCCTGTGCGAAGGCCGATAAGACTAAAATCAGTAAGAGAAATTTATAATTCATAGCTGGCGTTTTCATGAGTCTGTTCCTCTGCCCTCGCCCGGTTCCTGCACTAAACAAGAGAGGATGAGGTTGAACAATAGGATCTTTATTCATGTAATCACCCTCCTGGCTCTGAAGGTTTGAGTGTTATTGATCCTCACGTATCCTCGAGCGTTTGGGCTTCAATTCGATATGCTTGTATTCATCAATCACGCCGATGGGTTCTATCAGGAGGCAGTTAATCGGGATCCGGTGCGCAGACGCTATCGCCATTTTCGCAGCGGCAGGTGAGGGCAACGTGTACGCATCAGCCTGGGTGACATCAACGATGTAGCCCAGATCGGACAGGGACTGGATCGTGATCGCGCTCAATGGTTGGCGCATCGCAGCACTGGGAGAAGCAAATCCCTCCATGAGTTCATGGGGACCGAACACGGACTGTCGCCAATGCCCGTCTCGTGTGCCCGGTCCGCCTTTCTCATTCTCCACTGGCACTTTCCCATCCGCGTAGTTCGTTCCGCCTGCGTCATTGAACGCCTCAATAGCCGCTGCACCCGCGAAATGCGTATCGGCACCATCCACTTCTATGGGAATAATAAAAAATTGGTATTCAATTGATGGATTTTTTAACAGGCCGCGGCGTTTCCACACAGTACCGATCCCCAAACAATGACCCATCTCATGCAGATAGAGATCTTGCAGAGCTTCAAGCGTAAAATTGCCCAGGTCAGACGTGTCGAATATCATTTGTGCTACAATCGGCAATTTTGATTGCTCGCGCATTTCTTGGGGACCCGCACGCCCCAGGGTTCCACCTGGACCGTCAATATTAGTGAGGCGTGCGTAGATTCTCAGGTCATCTACGAGACCGAAGACCTTAACGCCTTCTATCGTACCTCCCTCATCTGAACTGACAAAAACATCGGGGATGTCGCTCGTGATAATGCTCTCCCAACGCGTAACTGCGGCATTGAAGGCTGCCTGGTGAGCTGCAGATGGCTCGCTGCCGACCCAAATGACTTCGATATTAAAGGCGTTGGGGTCGGGCGGATCGGAAAACTGCCACTCCTGGGGTGAATCGTAGTTTTGTTCGCTACCACATTTGGCGCGTAAAGTACCTGTGGTTGTTGAAGAGAAGGTCATTTCGATTGTACAGGTACCACCCAACTGCCCCCCATCATAGTTTTGCGTCAGTATGCCAGTATTCGAGCCGGTATTTGAAAATGTATAACTTCCCGGATATGCATTGTTTTCCTCAAAGCGGCCAGCAGACAAGAATTCGATATAATAGGATTCTACGGATAGGATTTTGTCGCTGACAAATGTATTGAATGCATTTTGATCTACCGGGGCAAAGCCGGGTGCGGGACGACTGGTCGTGCCATTACCCGATGGCGACCAACCGCTCGTGCCTTCGTCATTGGTCGCCCGCACCTGTACCTCGTAAGAGGTCTCAGACATCAAGCCCGTGATGGTCGTGCTCAGACCCGGCCCAATATGGGACCAGTCGGCGAAACTGCCTCCTGTCGCTCTGTATTGCACATCGTAGTCGCTGATCGCAGGACCGGTATTTTCCGGTGCTGTCCAACTCACGCTCAGAGTATTGGATGAGGCCATCACTGTGGGTGCAGCAGGTCTGCCAGGGGGTTCGTTCTCATCGGTGAGGGTGATGGTCACGGCAATGGTCGCACTGCCGCCTTTGTTGTCTTGTGCCCGCACAGTTACCGAATAGGTATTCTTCGTCTCATAGTTATATGTCTGACCTGATTGGGTACTGAGTTGCCCACTGCCTGAGACTATGGTAAATGCAGAAGCATCCCTGCCTGCGAGGCTGTATGTGATCTGGTCGTTATCGCCATCTGTCGCGCTGACTGGGTTCCCGATGTTCTGCCCTGCGCCTGTGTTCTCTGCTATGCTGCGGGTCGTGCTTGTTCCCTCGCTGAATACTGGGGATTGATTGTCAGTGGTTGTCCCGGTAACCGATGGCGACCAGGAGCTTTCGCCCTGGGCATTGCGCGCCCGCACCTGTATCTCGTAACGGGTGTTTGCGGTCAAGCCCGTGATTGTTGTCGTCGTACCAGTCCCGGTATGGGGCCAGTCGGTGAAGCTACCGCCTGATTCTCTGTATTGCACGTCGTAGTCGCTGATGGCAGGACCGGGGTTCGTCGGTGCTGTCCAGCGCAGGCTCAAGCTGTTTAAGGTCGAGGCCGTGACTACAGGTGCATCTGGTCTATCTGGTGGTTCATTCTCATCGGTGAGGGTGATTTCTACAGCGATGGTCGCACTGCCGCCTTCGCCGTCCTGTACTCGCACGGTTACCGAATAGGTATCCTTCGTCTCATAGTCATACGTCACACCTGACCGGGTCTTGAGTTGCCCACTGCCTGAGACGATGGTAAATGCAGAGGCATCCCTGCCCTGGAG
>JAPPIE010000039.1:4849-8372 GCA_028874765.1 Gemmatimonadota bacterium | reverse complement strand
TGAGTTGCCCACTGCCTGAGACGATGGTAAATGCAGAGGCATCCCTGCCCTGGAGACTGTAGGTGAGGCGGTCGTTGTCGCTATCTGTCGCGCTGACCGGATTTCCAATGTTCTGCCCTGCGCCTGTGTTCTCTGCTATGCTGCGTGTGGTGCTTGTTCCCTCGCTGAACACTGGGGGCTGATTGGGTGCGGGTGGAGGAGGGGCGCTTCTCACGGTCACGATGACAGCACTGGAGCAGTTATTACCCGTGTTGGATTCGCCAGTGACTGCTTCGACACAGGCGCCGTAGTAATATCTGCCAGCACTTGACGGGGCTGACAAGTAAACCAACTCGTCACTGGTTTCAGAAGGATCAAGAGAGGTAACGTAGTCCGTATCTATTTCTGTATCACCTGTCGTGATAGTCGCATCGGTTGATAGATAATAGCGCAATGTCGTAGAGGAAGATTGACCGTCACCCTGATTGCGAACAGTTGCACTCAATTTGAAGGATGCACCTGGTCCCGGACTACTATTGCTGACCGAAGGTGATTCGACGATCAAGTCAGAGCCACTAACAGTGACGGTGACAGCACTGGAGCAATTGTTACCCGTGTCGCTCTCCCCGCTGACGCTTTCGACACAGGCGCCATAGTAATGTGTGCCCTCACTCGATGGCGCATTCAAACGAACAGACTCATCACTACTTGCAGAAGCATTGAGGCGGAACACATGGTCCGTCCCCACTTCTGTATCACTTGTCGAGATCGTATTGTCGGTTGACAGATAATAGCGCAATGTCGTAGAGGAAGACCGCTCCCCACCCCGATTGCGAACAGTCGCTCTGAGTCTGAAGGATTGCTCGGGTGACAGGGTGTTATTATCGACGGAAGGTGATTCGACAATCAGATCGGGATTATTCGCATCAGTACTACTGGTCGTCCCACTGCCCGATGGTGACCAGTCGCCTGTACCTTCGTCGTTGATTGCTCGAACCTGTACCTCGTAACTGGTATTAGCCGTCAATCCCGTGATTGTTGTGTTGGTGTTTGTACCAGTATGAGGCCAGTCGGTGAAGTTGCCGCCTGTCGTCCTGTACTGCACATCGTAGTCGCTGATGGCAGGACCGGTATTTTCCGGTGCTGTCCAGCGCAGGCTCAGGCTATTCGATGAGGCTGTGACTGTGGGTGCAGCAGGTCTGCCAGGGGGGTCGTTCTCATCGGTGAGGGCAATGGTCACGGCGATGGTCGCACTGCCGCCTTTGCCGTCCTGTGCCCGCACGGTTACCGAATAGCGGTCCTTTGTTTCGTAGTCATACGTCTGACTCGACCGGGTTGTAAGTTGGCCGCTATTGGACTGGATGGTGAATGCAGAAGCGTCCCTGCCTTCGAGGCTGTAGGTGATCTGGTCATTGTCGCTATCTGTCGCGCTGATCGGATTTCCGATGTTCTGTCCTGCGCTTGTGTTCTCTGCTATGCTGCGCGTTGTGCTCGTTCCTTCGCTGAATACTGGGGACTGATTGGCTGTGGTCGTTCCGGTGGCCGATGGCGACCAGTTGCTCACGCCTTGTGCATTGCGCGCGCGTACCTGTATCTCGTAACGGGTATTTGCGGTCAAGCCCGTGATTGTCGTGTTCGTACTCGTGCCAGTATGGGGCCAGTCGGTGAAGCTGCCGCCTGCTGCTTTATATTGCACGTCGTAGTCGCTGATGGCAGACCCGGAGTTCGTCGGTGCTGTCCAGCGCACGCTCAGGCTGTTCAATGTTGATGCTGTGACTGTGGGCGCATCTGGTCTGCTCGGCGTTTCGCTCTCATCGGTGAGGGTGATGGTCACGGCGATGGTCGCACTGCCGCCTTTGCCGTCCTGTACTCGCACGGTTACTGAATAGCTGTTCTTTGTTTCGTAGTCATACGTCACACCCGATCGGGTCCTGAGTTGTCCACTGCCTGAGATGATGGTGAATGCTCTGGCATCCGCGCCTTCGAGGCTATAGGTGAGGCGGTCGTTGTCGCCATCTGTCGCGCTGATCGGATTTCCGATGTTCTGTCCTGCACCTGTGTTTTCTGCTATGCTGCGGGTCGTGTTCGTTCCCTCGGTGAATACTGGGGGCTGATTGGGAGTAGGTGGGGGAGCTGTGCCGCCTACGGTTATGGTGACAGCACTGGAGCAGTTGTTACCTGTGTCAGATTCGCCAGTAACAGCCTCGACACAGGCTCCGTAGTAATATGTGCCCTCACTCGATGGTGCTCTCAAAAAAGCAGATTCCTCGCTGGTTTCAGAAGGGGCGAGGCGGCTCACGTAGTCCGTATCTATTTCCTGATCGTTCGTATTGATCGTCCCATCGGTTGACAGATAATAGCGCAATGTGGTAGAGGCAGACCGGCTACCACCCTGATTGCGAACAGTCGCATATAGCCTGAAGGATGCACCTGCTTTCGGGTTACTTTCGCTGACTGTAGGGGATCCGACGATCAAGTCAGAACCGAGAACAGTGACGGTGATAGCACTGGAGCAGTTGTTACCTGTGTTGGATTCGCCAGATACTGCCTCGACACAGGCTCCGTAGTAATATGTGCCCTCACTCGATGGTGCCGTCAAACGAGCGGATTCATCACTGATTGCAGAAGCATCAAGGCGGCTCACATAGTCGGTCTCTACTTCCGTATCACCTGTCGTGATGGTCATATCGGTTGACAGATAATAGCGCAATGTCGTGGAGGAAGACCGCTCCCCACCCTGATTGCGAACAGTCGCACTTAGCCTGAAGGATTGCTCGGGTGATAGGGTGTTATTATCGGCCGAAGGCGATTCGACAATGAGATCGGGACTTCCAGTGGGCGTGCCCCCGCCCGGTGGTGGTTGTGGCGGTGGTTGTGGCGGTGGCTGCGGCGGTGGTTGGCCTCCATTACCAGGGCCAGCGGTAACGGGCAATGTCGCAGTGAGCGCGGGACCGTTATAGCCAGCTATAGCACCAGCCTCTACTGTGAAGGTCAGTGTGCCATTGGTGGTCATATTTCCGTTGAATGAAAGCTCAACAGTTACTGCTGTATCGCTTACACGTCTTATCCCAAATGTGCCCACACTTACGCCAGCAATGCCCGATACCTTCACATTATCTCGAATGTCGAAGCTGGACCGCTCATAAGAACGTCCCGTCAGTGTCAGGGTGACCACACTGCCATCCAATGTCGCTTCTGTCAATGGCTGTGGCGTTGATGCGACCACCGATTCCTGCAGCGCGGTAACAGACAATGTTGTCGTGAGCGCAGATCCGTAGCCCGCTATGGCATCTGCCTCTACCGTGAAGGTCAGTGTGCCATTGGTGGTCATATTCCCGTTGAATGTAAGCTCTACCGTCACCACTGTATCGCTTACACGTCTTATCCCAAATGTGCCCACACTTACGCCAGCAATGCCCGATACCTTCACATTATCTCGAATGTCGAAGCTGGACCGCTCATAAGAACGTCCCGTCAGTGTCAGGGTGACCACACTGCCATCCAATGTCGCTTCTGTCAATGGCTGTGGCGTTGATGCGACCAC
>JAPPIE010000039.1:0-4749 GCA_028874765.1 Gemmatimonadota bacterium | reverse complement strand
TTGGTCCGCGATCAGAGCAGTAGTTAATTCGAGGAGAAGGCATTGGCAAAGATCAAAAAATCACCAAACCCAATGGTGCCATCCCGATCCAGATCATACCGCGCTTGATATGCCTCATCGTCTTGGCTTAATCCAAATAGGGCTACGAATAGCAAAAAGTCGGTAAAGCCAACCGTTCCATCGCCATCAAAGTCGGGATTGGGCGTTTGAGGTGTGATATACGGTGACATATCCCACAAGAGAATTGTGCCATCCTCTGATCCGGAAGATAACAGCATTCCATCTGGGGAAAACGACACGGAAAAGACGTTGTTCGTATGCCCTTCAAGAAGGGTGGCGTTTCCAGTTGCAATGTCCCACAGGAGGATCGTGTCATCCAGAGACCCGGAAGCAAGTATTGTTCCATCGGGCGAAAAGGATACAGAACTGACCACCTCTGTATGTCCTTTAAACGTGGCGGTTGTTGTGCGCGTGGCTACGTCCCACAGCAGGATTGTGCCATCTATTGATCCAGAAGCGAGTAGTAGCTCCCCATCCTCATTCTGCGCAAATGCCATAGAACTGACCACCTGCGTATGCCCTTCAAGCGTGGCGGTTGTTGTGCGCGTGGCTACATTCCACAGTAGGATTGTGCCATCTACTGATCCGGCAGCGAGTATTGTCCCATCGGGTGAAAATGCTATGGAACTGACCGCCTGTCCATCAAGTGTGGAGGTGTTTCCAGTCGCTACGTCCCGCAGGAGAATTGTGCCATCCAGAGACCCGAAAGCCAGTAGCGTTTTATCCTCATTGGGAGAGAACGCGATAGAACTGACCGCCTGTCCATCAAGTGTGGAGGTGTTTCCAGTCGCAATGTCCCACAGTAGAATTGTGCCGTCCAAAGACCCGGAAGCTATCAGCCTACCATCTGGAGAAAACGACACAGAAAAGACATCTCTTGAGTGTTCGTCAAGCTTGGTAATTTGCTCTCTTCTCGCGGCGTCCCACAGTAGAATTGTGCCGTCCAGAGATCCGGAAGCGAGTAGCGTTTTATCCTCATCGGGGGAGAACGCGACAGAACGGACCGCCCGCGTATGCCCTTCAAGGACGGTGGCGTTTTCTGTCACCACATCCCATAGCACAACCGTGCCATCCAGAGATCCGGAAGCGAGTAGCAGTCTCTCATCCTCATCCAGAGATAGGGATACAGAATTGACATGATCTGTATGTTTTTCAAAGGTGGCGATATTTGTGTGCGTCGCAATGTCCCACAGCTTGATCGTATTATCATCAGATCCAGAAGATAGCGTTGTTCCATCGGGTGAAAAGGACACGGAACGGATATCTTCGGTATGCCCTTCAAGTGTGGTGGCATTTTCTGTCGTGATGTCCCATAGCAGGATCGTGCCATCCCCCAATCCGGAAGCGAGTTTTGTCCCGTCGGGGGAAAATGCTACGGAAAAGACATTGCCGCTGCGCGCTTCAAAGATGGCGGTCCTTGTACCTGTCTGCACATCCCACAGTTTGATCGTTCTATCCAAAGACCCGGAAGCTAATACCCCCTGACTGGAAAACGCCACAGAACTGACCCAATCTGTATGTCCTTCAATGGTGGTGGCGTTCCCATTCGCAATATCCAACAACACAATCGTACCGTCTTTTCGTCCAGAAGCTATCAACTTTCCATCGGGTGAAAATGCTACCGATTCGACTGATCTGGATGCTGTCAGCGTCCCCTTTTGTGAAAATGCTACGGGAGAGATCTTGCCCCTGCGCGTTTCAAAGGTGGCGGTATTTTGTCCCGTCGCGATGTCCCACAGCGCAACCGTGCCATCTACTGATCCGGAGGCCAGTTGCATCCCATCTCTTGAAAACGCCACAGAATTGACTGCGCTTGCAGAGGGTAATAGCCTGAGTTCACGGGAGGTCGCCACATCGTAAAGCCATACGCCAATGCCACTTGCCACAGCGAGACTTTGACCGTTCGGCGAGAATGCGACCGCTTTGTCTCCTGTACCAATAGGTCCTTTGCCTAGGCGTGCGATTGCACCGTTGGGTACATGCCATGTTGGATAATCACCGTCCAGGCTCGGCACCGCAGGCGTTCCAATGCTTATTGCATGAAATATTACCGGCTCATGCCCGGCGACAGATACTTCAACGGTGTTTGTTCCCGGATTGGGCCCGGGGGTAAGCGTAGCCTCTGCGCGGCCATCTGCGTCGGTTTTTGCGTATTCAATCGTGAATCGTCCGCTGAGTTTTCCCGCGCCAGCGGTAACTCGGAACGTAACTTGCACATCTGGTAAGGGATTATCGTTCTGATCTCGTATTTCGACGATCAGGGGATTTGCCAACATTGCTCCGGGTGTGCCTTGCTGGTTGTCGCCGGAGATTTTTCTCAGTATGTCAGGGCGAGGCTGCGTCCATTCAGATACGTTCCAAAGCAAAATTCTGCCATTCATGGCCCCGGAAGCGAGTAGCGTCCCATTGGGTGAAAACGCCACAGAACTGACCGCATTTTTATCTCCTTCAAGAGAGATGATTTGTTCTCTTTTTGCCACGTTCCACAGTATAACCATGCCATCCACTGATCCAGATGATAGTACTGTTCCATCTTGCGAAAACGCTACAGAACTGACGGCATCCGTATGTTCTTCAAGGGTGGTGATATTTGTGCCTGCCTGTACGTCCCACAGTTTGACTGTGTTATCATCAGATCCGGAAGCGAGTAGCGTTCCATCTTGTGAGAACGCTACAGACGAGACATCATCCGTATGCTCTTCAAAGGTGGCAATATTTGTGCCCGTCACCACATCCCACAGGAGGGTTGTGCCATTCGCTGACCCGGAAGCGAGTAGCGTCCCATCTTGCGAAAATGCCATAGAACTGATGGCAGCCCTGTGTCCCGCAAGGGTGGCGGCGGTATTCGTTGCCACATCCCACAGCAGGATGGTGCCATTCACGGCCCCGGAAGCGAGCAATATTCCATCTGAGGTAAATGCTACAGAACTGACCACATCTGTCTGATCCTCAAGAATGGCGATGTTTGTGCCCGCCTGTACGTTCCACAACTTGACTGTGCCATCTATTGATGATCCGGAAGCGAGGAGTGTTCCATCGGGGGCATACGCCACAGCACTGACCACATCCGTATGTCCTTCAAAGGTGTCGGTATTGCGTCTGGTCATCGCGTCCCACAGCACAACCGTGCCATCCCTTGATCCGGAAGCGAGCATTGTCCCATCGTGTGAAAATGCCACGGATTCGATAGCATTGGTATGCCCCTCAAGGGTATTTTGAGCGCGGCTATCCTGCACGAATGGCAAGAGGACGAGAGTAAAAATGGTAGAGTAAAGAATGAATTTTTTCATGGGTTTCACTCAATATCAGAAGGGAGAAGGCCTGGTTGCCTATAGAACTATGCAGAGAAAGGGAAGGCTATAGGTCTGAGGAAAAAGCGAGCACAAGGATGCGTGATCTGGTCGTTTAATCAACCTCGTGAGCGGTCAGAAATATCGATTTTGCCAGAGATGTGAAGAAATTTTAGGGGATTATATATACATATAGTGCCAAAACTCAACTAATTTATCGATGTTACGCACCCGTTGGTGAATGATGTATATTAAAAGGATGTAGAAACCCATCTGTGAGTTGTCGAATCTGCTCTCCTTTTCAGGGTAAAACTCTTTATTGCTCAGAACCGCGATGTGTGATATGCGAAGTCTCTCACCTTTTTATCTTCATCAAATTTTATTATGACAGTGAGGGTTCTCTGAGATGTTGAACTTGCTCCGGATGAACCTGACGCTCCGCCACCTCCCCCAAGGAACACATCGGTCAGGCCTACAAGGATGAGAGAAGCAATACCGCCTTCACTGGTTGAATATGCTGTTTCCGTCGATATTTTGTCATATATCCATACTTCGCGCCGTTCTTCATCTGTTGAAACGATGTTTGGCGATCCGAGTACCTGGGCGACTTCGGCTCCGCTCATGCCAACTCTTATTTCCTTTTGAACCTTTCCGACAGTCATCCGGTCACCAGAATCATCCCGCACAGCCCTTCGATGTTGCGGGGTCATCATGCAACCCGATAGGAACACCACAGCTATTGCTGAGATCAGTAATTTTTTCATGTTACTTCTCCTTCTGTTGATGATGACTGCAAGGTCAGTACCTACTACGAGTCCATGTTGGATCAAAGTCCTTGATCAACATTGATGAAAATTCCCTTACTCACTTTGGCGAAGAAGTTGGTGTAGAACTCTTCAGAGTCATGCTGCTTGACTTTGTTAACACCACCTGTCCTATTCAATGTCTTTATCTGGAAGTTAGCTCGCACACGACATGTTTCACCATATTGAGAGACATTACATGTCGCGTCAATGATAGTATTGCTCGACCACTCCCCGCGAGGCCTGAATAACAATTCCGAGAATTTCATGCCCTCTTCATGCTCCTTTGTGGCATTAATAAATCCCAGTTCCAGGTTAGCCTGCTTTACCACATATCCCTCGTCTTGTAAGACATTGATTATAGCCTTGAGGACTGCCTTGACGTCTGTGGTCTCGAAACTGCGGGTTTGGAACTCGCGTATCTGCAACTGGGACTTGGCCTGACTCGTTGCACAGCCAGTAAAAGCGGCGTGGGCGACAATGATGGCCAGCAAGAATGCTATTCCTGTGTTACGCATGTTGAAGTCTCCTTTAGAATTTGCCAATGTGATAGGAAAAAGTATCTATGAGCTACTGGTCGTTGAACATGAAGACAA
>JAPPIE010000260.1 GCA_028874765.1 Gemmatimonadota bacterium | reverse complement strand
GGAAATTTATAGATACTTATAAGTTATCGAAATATTGTATTGTCTAACAATCAATTACTGGAATTGAAATGGATGTTATAAAAGGAGCGCAGGTCGAGGGACGGCGCAGTGTTGAACGCGTTGAGTCCGGTTTGCAAATTCGTCTGGTACATCCCGATGGCATTGGGGAAGCAATTGGGTTGCAGCGCGGCGATGTCGTAGAAACGATCAATGGACACCCGGTGCGCGATCCCATTGATTATCGTTTTTACATGGGTGAAGAAGACGTGTCGGTCACAGTGCGGCGAGGCGAGGATCGATTTTTATTTGAGATTGAAAAAGATATTGAAGACGATCTGGGCGTGGATTTTGAAGACATGCCCATTCTCAAATGCGATAATAAGTGCGTTTTTTGCTTTTTGCATCAGATGCCCAAAGGTCTGCGCAAGACCCTGTATTACCAGGATGACGACTATCGATTGTCTTTTCTACACGGGGCTTATGTCACGCTGACTAACCTATCTGAGGATGAATTTCAGCGCATTATTGACCAAAAATTGAGTCCAATGTATATCTCGGTTCACGCAACAGATCCCGAATTGCGAGCCGAGTTGCTCGGTCGCAGACGGGCAACACCTGTTTTGGATAGGATTGATATCTTAGCCCTGCATGGGATTCAGATGCACGCGCAAGTAGTCTTGTGCCCGGGTATCAACGATGATCAGGCACTTAAACAGACGGTTTTTGATCTCGCTGCGCGTCATCCGCACGTTGAATCCGTGGGGGTTGTGCCACTGGGCTTGACGAAATTTCGCAAAAACCTCCCCAGCTTGAACCGCGTGACACAAGCCGATGCAGCCCTGGCAATTCGCCAGGTAACAGCGTGGCAGAGTATGCTTAAAAAACGCCTGGGTACGCGCTTTGTGTATTTGGGCGATGAAATGTATTTACTGACGGGCCAATCTGTGCCTCCCCAATCTGAATACGATGGGTTTCCACTCGTCGAAAATGGAATTGGCATGGTTCGCCGCTTTGTCGATGGATTTGAAGATCGGATTGAGGATCTCGAGAATTTAGCATTACCACCGCAGCGTTTTGTTCTTGTAACGGGTATGTTGGGTACGCATTTTTTAGATGCAATGGTCAAACGTTTGAACCGTATTTCCTGGATTAACGCCCGCGTTGTCCCTGTGGTCAATCGCTTTCTTGGCGAAGGTATAACGGTTTCTGGGTTGCTATCGGGCTATGATATTGGTCGCACCCTGACAGATGCCTCTATCAGAAGCGATGAGACCGTCCTTTTACCTCCCAACTGCTTAAATCATAATGGTTTATTTTTAGATGACCTTTTGCTTGAAGACCTGGTGCAAGAGGTGGGCTGTCGGATCATTGTGGGTACTTATGATCTGGTGGAGACCATTCAAAATGCCGTCGAGGGTGTGTCTGCTGTTGTAGGTGCAGGCAGTGAGATTGTGGCGCACCCGTATATTGCATCACATCAGATGGAGAATTAGGCAATGGGCGTCGTGGCGATTGTGGGACGGCCAAATGTCGGCAAGTCAACACTCTTTAATCGGCTAATTGGCGAGCGCAAAGCTGTGGTAGATGACTTTCCCGGTGTTACGCGCGATCGCAATTATGCCCAGTGTACCTGGAATGGCAGAACGTTTACGCTGGTCGATACGGGTGGATATGTGCCCAATTCAGACGAAATAATGGCCGATCTGGTTTCTCGGCAGGTCGAGCTTGCTTGGGGGGAAGCAGACCTGTTGCTCTTTGTGGTAGATGCAGTGACCGGCCCTACGGATTACGACGCAATTATGGCGCGCAAGATCCGAGACTCCGGCGCGCCATATCGGCTGATTGTCAACAAAGTCGATAAAGATGAGAACGAAGCCGATGGCGCGGCCTTTTACGGTCTCGCACTTGGCGATCCGCTGTGCGTTTCTGCTATCAATGGACGGCAATCGGGTGACTTGCTGGATGAAATCCTCACCTGTTTGCCAGAAGAAGAAGGCGACTCACAAGAAGAATTGCCCCCTCGAATCGCGGTATTGGGCCGGCCGAACATGGGTAAATCTACCTTTGTGAACCGTCTGCTGGGGCGGGATCGGGTGGTGGTGAGCGAGATTCCGGGAACGACTCGCGATGCGATTGACCTCTCGATGGAACGCAATGGACGACCCTTTGTTCTCGTTGACACAGCGGGTTTGAGGCGGCGGACGCGTGTCAAAGAGCAAGTCGATTTTTACAGTTCGCTCCGTACTGTGGAAAGCCTTGAGCGATCCGATGTGGCGATTGTGTTGGTTGATGCAGTGGAAGGATGTACAGTACAGGATGTCAAAATTTCAGAACGCGCTGTTGCGTTGGGCAAGGGGCTGATCGTAGGTATCAACAAATGGGACTTGATTGAAAAAGACGGCCACACAGCCGATAAAATAGCTCAACAAATCCGCTCGCGCTTTGTACATCTCGAAAACTATCCCATTGTTTTTCTCTCGGCGCTTACAGGGCAACGCGCCTGGCGCGTTATTGATCTGGCTCTGGATGTGGCACTGAAACGTCGCCATCGCATTTCAACGGGTGATTTGAACGACTTTTTGACGCATCTCAATTCAACAACGGCTCCGCCTACCAAGAATGGACGGGTCTTTCGCATGTCTTTCTGCGTTATGCCGCGCAGTGCACCGCCAACCATTCTCTTTTTTACCGGACGGCCCAAAGATGTTCCCCTGCACTACCGCCGGTTTTTAGAGCGCAGACTCAGACAGGCGTTTGATTTTTTGGGCACACCCATCCGCATCTTATTTAAAAAGAAGTGATATTTATGCGTTCAACGGGTATCAAAAAGCTCTATTACTCGATCCGCGAGGTATCGGAACTCACTGGCGTAGAATCTCATGTCTTGCGGTTTTGGGAGAAGGAGTTTTCCCAACTGAACCCCAGGCGTGGTCGGTCGGGAAATCGCACGTACACAGAGCGAAATATCAAGGTTGTTTTGGCTATTAAGGACTTGCTCTATGGCCAGAAATATACGATTCGGGGGGCGGTTGAAAGGCTGAAAATAGACCGCAGTTTATGGGAAAACCAGAGTATTGAAGGCGCGACGTCTAATATTGAAAATCCACTGGTTGAATTACAGCGAATGTTAGTCGAACTCAAGCAACTGATAGAAGGAGATAAGACATCGAATGCGGGGAAATAAAACTTGCGTTATACTATATAATTTTCTATATTTAATTTCTGATTATAGAGTGGGCTTCTGCCCACTCTTTTGAGTATATGGGGGTAGTTAGAACCGCCAGGCCTACTGTAAGGCATAGCTCCAACGTGTGATAAAGCGGCAGTCTTGAGTTATCCAATGCTTATCAAAGACACCCTGACCCATCTGATTCTTCCGCTTCTCAAGCGTCGGGATGTCGAGTTGGTTGAGTTAGCGGTTTCTGGCAACCATAGACGGCAAATCATACGCATCTTTGTCGATCGCCCCGATGGAATTACAGTTGACGAATGTGCTGTGCTCAGTCGGGATATTGCAGATATGCTGGATACGCGCGATCCTATTGATGGCACATATCTGCTCGAAGTTTCATCTCCTGGTTTGACGCGGCCCTTAAAGACAGACCGAGATTTTGAGCGGGTAGTTGGTAAAGCACTTCGCCTTGTTGTAGATGGCCTGGGTGTTGTGGTCGGAACGCTCTTACAGGTCAAAGCCGATCATCTCGATGTCGAGTTACAAGGTGAACGAACCATTATTGAACGCGAAAAAATTCAGAAAGCCACTGTGCATTTTAAGTTGTAATGGTTGAGGAGGATCCTCACTTGAATTACGAAGTACTCGAAGCGTTAAGGCAAATTGCCCAGGAAAAAAATGTCAACCGAGATATGGTTATCGAAACCCTTGAAATGGGGTTAATCTCTGCGGCAAAAAAGCGGTTTGGAACCGGAGACAATGTGGAAGTCAACTTCGACAACAACTCTGGAGAGATTGTCGTTGAAGCAGTCAAAGAAATTGTTGCCGACGACTTGGTTGAAGATCCGGGAATCCAAATTGGCGTGACACAAGCGCGAAAAGCAGACACAGATGCGAAGGTCGGCGGAGAAGTGAGGTTCCGCCTCAATTTTGCCGATTTTGGGCGCAATGCGATTCAAACGACAAGGCAGGTACTCGTCCAACGGGTCAGGGAAGCCGAGCGCGAGAAAATCTACGAAGATTATCAGGGACGCATCGGAGAGATTGTTTCGGGAACCGTGCAGCAAATCAGTCGGGGGGATATTCTGATCAACCTGGGGCGAACAGAAGCGATTATTCCGCTTAAGGAGCAAATCAGAAAGGAACGCTATCGACAGGGAGATCCCATTCGGGCCTACTTGCTCGATGTTTTGCGTACAGCCAAAGGCCCCCAGGTGGTGTTGAGTCGCACACATCCGATATTTCTCGAAAGGCTCTTTCAGCTTGAAGTTCCTGAAATTTATGAAGGTGTTATCGAAATTAAGGCCGTTTCGCGCGAACCAGGTGTGCGGGCCAAAATTGCTGTTTACTCCAATGATGCGCGCATAGACCCCGTAGGTGCTTGCGTGGGTATGAAAGGCTCGCGTGTACAGGCTGTGGTGCGCGAGTTGAGTAGTGAACGCATAGATATTGTCCCCTGGAGTGACGACGAAGCGATCTTTTTGTCGCGTGCTTTGAACCCTGCCACAGTCCGTCGCGTGGTGATTGACCGACGCGAAAAACGCATGTCGGCTATAGTTGATGATGATCAGCTTTCACTGGCTATTGGCAAAGAGGGGCAGAACGCCCGTTTGGCATCGCAGTTAACTGGCTGGCATGTCGATATCATGACGGAAACACGTTATGAGGAAATACTAACCGAACGACAGGCCACGACAGTGCCATTGGCCGAAGTTCCCGGCACTGGTCAAGTGACGCGAAATCGCCTTGAGGCCGCGGGTATATTGTCTGCCAACGACCTCGTCCGCGTATCTTTAAATACGTTGCTCAAAGTGCCTGGTATCGGTGAAACGACGGCTGAGAAGTTGCGAGAGACCGCGCAGGGTATTGTTAATGACAAAGTATCTGCTTACCGCGAAGAACAAGCGCGTTTGCAAGCAGAAGCAGAGGAAACAAAATCTACTGACAATACATCTGAAAATGACGAATGATCGGAGGTGAACCTATTGGCGAAGACAAAAGGCAAAACAATAGCTAAGAAAAAACGAGTTTACGAGATTGCGCGCGAGTTCAATTTGTCGAGCGTCGCAATGGTTGAGCAGATTAGAAGCCTCGGTTTTGAAGTCAAAAACCACATGGCGGTCTGTACGACTGCAATGGTCAATGCAGTGCAAGAGAAATTTGATTCAGAACGCCAGGCGACGCGGCGAAAACTCAGACGCAAGGATGATGAAAGAAAAGAACGCGAAAGTCACGTGCAAAAGCCTCGCGTGAGCCGGGCTCGTTCGGCTCAGCCTGATGAAAAGACTGAGACCCGCGGCGAGAGAAGGCAGCGCCCGCGGCGCAGAAGACGCCGAACAGATTATCCAACTGTTGTCGTAGAAGATGTCAGTCAGACACCGGTGCAGAAACCCGAAACAAAAGCGCCAAAAACCAAAGAAGAAAAACCCGTAGTTCAGGACAAAGCCAAGTCTGAAGAAAAGCCCGCACAGGTAAAGAAAAGCCGCACGCGGTCTCCAAGAAAACGTCGCCGCAGGCGTAAGCGCCCTGTCGTTGATGAGCGCGAAGTATTAGAAAATGTGCGTCGAACACGGGCGCAAATGTCGAGTGGCGCAGCACCATCACGGGTGCGCCGTCGCCGGCGTCAAGACAGTGAAAAGCCCGAAGCCGAAACCGCAGACGGACAAGTTCTCAAAGTCAATGAGTTTACAACCATTGGCGAACTCGCTTCTCAGATGGATGTGCGCCCCACAGAAGTCATCACACAATGTCTCAAACTCGGCATGGTGGCGACCATCAATCAGCGCCTCGATATGGACACTATCACGCTTGTTGCCGATGAATTTGGTTTTGGCATTGAGCAACTCGAAGAATACGGCGAAGAGATATTGGAAAGTGCAGAGGTAGAAGCTTCTGATGAGAGTCTAAAACCAAGACCCCCGGTAGTGACAATTATGGGACATGTGGATCACGGCAAAACATCTCTTTTGGATTATATCCGAGAGACCAATGTGATGGAAGGTGAAGCCGGCGGTATTACGCAGCATATTGGTGCGTATCACGTTGAACTCGGTGATGGTCGTGAAATATGTTTTCTCGATACGCCCGGGCACGAAGCTTTTACGGCGATGCGTGCCAGAGGTGCCAGTGTAACGGATGTCGTTGTTCTGATTGTGGCTGCAGATGATAGTGTGATGCCACAGACAGTAGAAGCCATTGATCATGCCAAAGCGGCCAATGTACCCCTGGTCGTTGCAGTAAACAAAATCGACTTGCCCACCGCCGATCCCGATAAAATCAAACGGGAGTTGACTGAGCACAATGTCGTAGTAGAAGATTATGGCGGTAGTGTTCAAGTTTGCGAAATTTCTGCTAAAACGGGACAGAATGTCGATGCTCTGCTCGAGCTATTGGCTCTTGAAACAGAAATGCTCGAGCTTACGGCAGATCCAGATAAGCGCGCCAAAGGTACCATTGTAGAATCAAAACTTGACCGAGGACGAGGAAATATCGCCACAGTGCTCGTGCAAGAAGGCAGGCTACAAGTGGGTGATCCTTTTATTACTGGCATGTTCAGTGGACGCGTCCGCGCAATGCTTGACGAGCGCGGTCTATCCGTAGTAACGGCTGGCCCTTCTCGTCCGGTTCAGGTTCTCGGACTGGCGGGATTGCCCCAGGCAGGAGATACATTTCACGTCGTTGAAAATGAGCGCGAAGCTCGCGATATCAGCCAAAAACGGCAGCAACTCAGGCGCGAACAAGAATTTCATCGGGTACGCCGCGTATCGTTGTCCGACATTCACAACCAGATTGAGACGGGCAATATGGAAGAATTACGCCTGATTATCAAAGGCGATGTCGATGGGTCTGTCGAGGCTTTGCAAGACGCGCTATTGCAAATCGAGCACGAAGAAGTGCAGCTATCGGTGATTCACCGCGCTGTGGGGGCGATCTCCGAATCTGACATTCTGCTCGCATCCGCCTCAGATGCCATCATCATCGGATTTAATGTGCGTCCCGATGCAAATGCAAGAGAAGTTGCAGCACGAGAACGCGTTGACATTCGCTTGTATCGCGTGATTTACGAAGTAGTCGAAGACATTCGCGCCGCCCTTTCTGGATTGTTGGCACCCAAAATTGAAGAAATTGTGCAGGGAGAAGCACAGGTGCGCGAGCTTTTCCAGGTGCCGCGTGTTGGTACAATTGCCGGCTGTCTGGTTTCTCAAGGGCTCATCCACCGCACGACTAATGCGCGCGTTTTGCGCGATGGCGTTATTATTTACGAAGGCCGTATTGGATCTTTACGGCGTTTTAAAGATGATGTTCGCGAGGTGCAAAACGGCTTTGAATGCGGCATTGGTATCGAAAATTTTAACGATGTCAAAGTCGGCGATGTCATTGAAACTTACGAACGCGTTGAAACTACTCGCACGATCTTATGACCATTGGTTTTTGTCATATCGATTTGTATTTGCCCGAATGCGCCTCGCTGAAACAGAAACGCAGCGTGCTCAAGAGCATCACGACGCGCGCACGCAACAAATTCAATGTCTCTGTTGCCGAACTGGGCGACAATGATCGCTGGCAAAGGGCACAGTTGGGTATCGCAACAGTTGCCAACGATTCGCGGTATGCCAATCAGGTGTTGTCAAAGGTGGTTGATTTAATCGAGCGCGAAGATCGCCTTATTTTGATGGACTATTCGCTGGAGTTGCTCTGACATGCCATCTTATCGGCCGGAAAGTGTGGGAAAAGCCATTCAGGTTGCTCTGAGTGAAATTTTGCACATGGAAACCCGTGACCCCGGTCTGTCAGAAGTCACGATTACGGCTGTTGAGATGTCTCGGGATCTGCGCACAGCGAGGGTTTACGTCAGTGTGATGGGGGAGGCTGAAGCGCAAATACAGGTGCTCGAACGCTTGATGGGCGCAATGTCTTTTTTCCGTCGGGCACTTGCTCAGCGCGTTCATTTGCGACATGTTCCCGAATTGTTTTTCGCTCTGGATGACTCCATTACGCAGGGCACTCGAATTGAGCAATTGCTCAACAGTCTCAACACATAGGTGGTGCCAATAAACGGTTTTCTATGCATAGACAAACCCGCTGGCTGGACTTCTCAAGATGTCGTCAGTTGGGTGCGTAAGCACTTTGACATAAAAAAAGCAGGGCATACAGGCACCCTCGATCCTATGGCAACAGGCGTTTTGCTACTTTGTTTGGGGGCTTATACGCGCCTAAGTTCTTATATTACGGGCAGCGATAAACAATATCGCGCGGTTGTGCGTTTGGGAATGACAACCGATTCTCTCGACGCCGATGGTGTGGTTACCAGCAGATCGGAAGATATTCCAACCGATTATGCACAAGTCGATGCCGCCGTTGCCGAATTCAGAGGGGCGATTGCACAAGTTCCGCCTATGTATTCGGCCGTACGTATGGGAGGGCACAGGCTTTATGAACTCGCCCGAAGAGGTATTGAAATTGATCGCCCAGCGCGTAATGTATGCATACATAAGCTCGATATTGCGGTATATGCACCACCGCTCTTGCACCTGAATGTACATTGTTCTAAGGGTACTTATATTCGGTCACTTGCTGACGATATCGGCAAACGGCTCGGGTGTGGTGCCCATCTCTCAACGCTTCGCAGAACTGCGGTAGGGTGTATTGAATTGGAACAATGTGTTTCGGTTTATGAACTCGAGCGTGCAGAATGCATTGCTGATGTGTTGCTCAATCCCCACGCTGTTTTTAATCTGTCGTCGGTGTGTTTGACAGAGGCGCAGCAGGGGCGTTTTTCAAATGGCAATTCCGTGACCGGTATTTTATTAGATGTCCAGGATATTGTAACAGTGCAAAATTCCCGGGGTATTTTGCTCGGTCTCGGTCATATCGTCGAGGGCGTCTTGAAGCCTATTCGCGTGATCCAGAATTGATGATGCGCATCATAACGCTTGAAGAACCGGTCGCGCTTGCTCACCCGGTGGTCACGGTTGGAACATTTGACGGCATTCACATCGGGCATGTCTCTGTCATTGAGGCTATGATTGATATGGCACGGACGTGTAGGGGCACGTCTGTCGTCGTCACTTTTGACCCGCATCCTCGCCAGTTTATCGACGGTGCCGATGCCCCTGGGGTGTTGACATCGCTTGAAGAAAAAAAGCATTGTCTCGCCTCGTTGGGGGTGGATATTCTGGCTGTTGTTGAATTTGATGATGCACTCCGGCGGATGTCTCCCGAAGTATTTGTCAAATGCTTCCTGGTTGATAGACTCAGTGCCAGGTCTGTGATCATAGGTTACGATCACGGTTTTGGAAGGGGGCGTCAGGGTGGGTTTGAGACGATGAAAAGATTGGGGAAACAGTTTGGTTTCTCTGTTTTTTCACCACCGGCTGTGTGCATTGCCGAAAAACCTGTGAGCAGTACTCGTATTCGCAACGCACTCTTAGGCGGTGATCTGGATGCGGTTATTCAGCTTATGGGACATCCGTATCCCTTGTGGGGGCGTGTAGTAGAGGGAGAGAAACGGGGCAGGGCACTTGGTTTTCCCACTGCTAATCTCTTGTTTGAAACGCCGGGAAAACTTTTGCCAACACCGGGTGTTTATGCTGGTATTGCCAGGCTGGATCAGCCCTACATCGCTGTTGTCAATTATGGCGAACGCCCAACATTTGGGGGGCAGTCAGCGCGTTGTGAAGTACATTTGCTCAATTTTTCACAAAATCTCTATGGAAAAATTTTACCCCTTGAGATTTGGCGCCGCATTCGCGGCGAGCGTGAATTTGGCAGCAAAGAAGCGTTAGTCGAACAGATTCAAGCAGATATACAGACCGCGGAAGATATGCTTTCGCGGCATCATACCTATGGAGGTAAATTTTGGCGTTAACAAAAGAAAAGAAGGCCGAGTTGATCACACAATACGGGCGCAAAGAAGGCGATACAGGATCGCCACAAGTCCAGATTGCGCAACTTACAGAGCGTATTGTACAACTGGTCGAACATTTTCAAACCCACAAGAAGGATCATCACTCGCGTCGAGGACTGCTCAAACTGGTTGGGCGTCGTCGCCGTCTGTTGCGATATTTGCGGCGCGTGGATTTAGAAGGTTATCGTAGCTTGATTGCGGCACTGGATATTCGCGGTTGAGTTTTTTATATATTCCAGGAGTTGGTCGTATCTCTGACCTTTTTGTCAGGGCGCTGGAATAGATGTGTTTTAAGGTAAATAGAGGAGATAGAATGATAGCAAAAGTAGAGCTTGAATATGCCGGTCGTCCGCTGTCCATAGAAACGGGTCGGGTGGCCAAACAGTCACATGGGGCGGTGTGGATGCAGTACGGTGAAACCATTGTGTTGGTGGCTGCAGTTTCCGATAATAAACCTTCGGATTTTGATTTTTTTCCGCTTCAAGTCGATTATCGTGAAAAGATGTATGCTGGGGGGCGCATTCCCGGCAACTTTTTTAAGCGAGAAGGCGCACCTTCAACAACTGAAAAATTGCATGCGCGTTTAATTGATCATCAAATCAGGCCCCTATTTCCAGAGGCTTATGATTTTGAAACGCAGGTTTATGTCACTGTATTGTCTTTTGATGGTGAAAACGATCCTGCGGTACTCTCAATGACAGGTGCTTCGGCTGCACTGTGTATTTCTGATATTCCGTTTGACGGCCCCATTGGAGCCGTGTGTGTTGGACGGGTCAATGGGGAATTTGTGGTCAACCCCACACTTTCCCAACTCGAAGAAAGCGATGTCCACCTGATGGTATCGGGCAATCGAGAGTCCATTATCTCAGTTGAAGGCGATTTTCACGAAGTAGCCGACGGTGATGTCGTAGAAGCACTGCGCGTTGCCCACCAGGGCATTGTACAACTGATTGAATTACAGGATGACCTGATTTCCCGTGCCGGGAAATCGAAGCGGTCTTACGACGAGCCTGAAGAAAATGAGGCCCTTGCCACTGCCGTTGCCGAACGCGCTTCAGAGCAGATTCACACAGCCAATCGCATGCCGGATAAGATGGCGCGTGCAGAGACGCTGTCTGCAATCCGCGCCGAGGTGCGAGAAGCACTCGCAGAACACTTTGAAGAAGGTGAAATTGGCGGTGAAATTGATCGGTTGATCAAAAAGGATATGCGCGCGATGATCCTCTCGGAAAATCAGCGCATTGATGGGCGCGGTCTCAACCAGGTGCGGCCCATTGATATCGATATGAGTGTATTGCCGCGCACACACGGGTCCGCCATTTTTACACGTGGACAGACGCAGGCTTTGTGTGCAGCGACACTCGGAAGCAAGATGGACACCCGAATGGTAGATGATCTTGAAGGTAAATCGTTCAAGAGCTTTATGCTCGATTACAACTTTCCCAACTACAGTGTTGGTGAAACGGGTCGGATTGCAGCGCCCGGCCGCCGCGAAGTTGGTCACGGAGCTTTGGCTGAAAAAGCACTCGAACCAGTTATACCCAGTGAAGAGCATTTCCCATATACGATCCGGCTGGTTTCCGAGATTTTAGAATCCAACAGTTCGTCTTCAATGGCCACGGTGTGTGGCGGCTCTCTCGCTTTGATGGATGCAGGCGTGCCTATTAAAAGCCATGTTGCCGGTGCTGGCGTCGGGCTGGTTATGGAAGGGGATCAGTGGGCGGTTCTCACAGATATTTTAGGCGAAGAAGACCATTTGGGCGATATGGACCTCAAAATAGCGGGGACGCGATCGGGTCTGACTGCGATTCAGATGGATATTAAGATCGGTGGTATAAGTTTTGAAATTCTCAATACGGCATTCTCGCGCGCCCGAGATGCATTAAATCACATTCTCGGTCTGATGGAAGAAGCTATTTCCGCGCCGAGAACGAGCTTGTCGGAATACGCACCGCGTATTTTGTCCATCCGCATTGATCCTGCAAAGATCGGCGCGGTTATTGGCCCGGGCGGGAAGACCATTCGCAGTATTGAAGAGACAGGCGCTACGGTTTCAGTCGAGGACGATGGGTTGGTTACGGTCACCTCTTTAGACGCGCAAGCCGGTGAAACCGCAATGGGTATGGTTGAAGCTCTCGTCGAAGAGCCAGAAGTTGGACGAATCTATGATGGCACAGTGCGCCGAATCACGGACTTTGGCGCGTTTGTCGAGATTTTGCCCGGCAAGGATGGGCTTTGCCATATTTCCGAGCTTGAACACCATCGGGTGCGCAAGGTGAACGACGTGCTCAGTGAAGGCGAAAAAGTTCAGGTCAAAGTGATCGCTATCGACGACCAGGGCAAAATTCGACTTAGCCGCAAAGTACTTATCGATAAACCCAATGGTGATTCGAATCAGCAGGGTAGGCAACGCCCCCCCCAAAGATCGTGAGATTTGTAATACACGCGAAAAAAACACAAGGCGATCGGTGGGCAAGCAGATGTACCCGGTCGTCTTTAGTTTTTTTAATTTCAGGGAACGATATATGCCAGATATCATCAGGATAAACGACGTAAGTGCATGGGAAGATAAAGAAGTTGTGATCGAGGGATGGCTGTACAATAAACGATCAAGTGGAAAATTGCACTTTCTTCAGATCAGAGATGGCTCTGGTACGATTCAGTGCGTGATATTTCAGGGCGATGTATCGCCAGACGTCTTTGAAAGGGCTACAGACCTGGGGCAAGAGTCGTCTCTTCGCGTGACGGGTGCGGTTCGGGCCGATGCGCGTTCACCCATCGGCTTTGAAATTGGCGTCAGCGATATCGAAATTGTGCATCGCGCAGAGGATTATCCGATTACGCCCAAAGAACACGGCACGGCATTTTTGATGGATCACCGCCATTTGTGGCTGCGTTCATCGCGCCAGCACGCCATTTTAAGCGTGCGTGCCGAAATTGTCAAAGCCTGTCGCGATTATTACGACAACAATGGCTTCACACTTGTTGACGCGCCCATTTTTACACCGTCGTCCTGCGAAGGTACCAGCACGCTTTTTGAAACCGACTATTTCGACGAGACAGCATATTTGACACAGAGTGGGCAGCTATATATGGAAGCAGCAGCTATGGCATTTGGCAAGGTGTACTGTTTTGGACCGACTTTTCGAGCTGAGAAATCCAAGACGCGGCGTCATTTGACCGAATTTTGGATGGTTGAGCCAGAGGTGGCCTATATGGATCTGTCAGGTAATATGGATCTGGCTGAAGACTTTATCTGTTGTGTTGTTCAGCGTGTGATAGAAACCTGTCGGTCTGAGCTTGTGGCCTTACAACGCGACCTTGCGCCCCTACAACGGGTGCAAAAGCCATTTCATAGGATATCTTATTCTGATGCACATGAGTTGCTAAAAGACGCGGGTCGCGATCACACCTGGGGGGAGGACTTTGGTGCTGAGGATGAAACCGTGTTGGCCAATGCACATGATCGTCCCGTGATCGTGCATCGGTATCCGGCAGCTTGCAAAGCTTTTTATATGAAGGGGGATCCGGAAGATTCCAAACTGGCATTGTGTATGGATGTGTTGGCCCCCGAAGGATACGGCGAAATTGTCGGTGGGGGACAGCGCGAGGACGATCAGGAGGTCTTACGGCGGAAGCTCGCCGAACACGGTCTTGATGAGGCGCCGTTCCAGTGGTACCTGGACCTCAGGCACTATGGATCGGTGCCACATTCCGGTTTTGGATTGGGTATTGAGCGTACAGTCGCGTGGATATGCGGATTATCCCATGTCCGCGAGACGATTCCATTTCCCCGACTTTTGCAAAGATTATATCCTTAGGAGTTGTATTTCAATGGCTTACGAGTTTGCTGAAATTGAAAAAAAATGGCGTGAGAGGTGGCTGAAAGAAAAGACCTTTAAGACGGAAGGGCCTGGCGATCCCAATTTCGATCCCGAACGGGAAAAGTGTTATATCCTGGACATGTTTCCCTATCCAAGTGGGGTAGGGCTGCACATTGGTCATCCCAAAGGTTATATAGCTACCGACATCTACAGCCGTTTCAAACGCATGCAGGGTTTTAATGTTTTGCATCCCATGGGCTTTGACAGTTTTGGGCTACCCGCAGAAAATTATGCGGTCGAAAACAATGTGCATCCGGCGGTGTTTACCGAAAAAAATATCGACAATATGCGCGAGCAGTTCAAATTTCTCGGTCTGGGATATGACTGGGATCGGGAAATTGCGACCTCTCGCGAAGATTATTATCGCTGGACGCAGTGGATATTTTTGCAACTTTTCAACGCGTGGTTTGATCCTGACGAAATCTGGATTGATGAGCTCGATAATAAAAAACAGGGTAAGGCAAAGCCCATAGCAACGCTAATTGAAGCATTTGAATCCGGCAGGCGAACACTCACAGCGAGAGATCTTGAAACGGCTAGTGCAAATTCCGGTGATTCCTGGGACGACTTGAGTGAGGCTACACAACAACGGGTGCTCAACACCTATCGGTTAGTATATAAAGATGAGGTCCCCGTTATCTGGTGTCCCGCACTTGGCACTGTGCTGTCGAATGAGGAAGTTACAAATGAGGGCAAGAGTGAGAGTGGAGATCATCCGGTGTATCAACGTCCTCTCGAGCAGTGGATTATGAGGATTACAGCTTATGCGGATCGTCTACTATCAGACCTGAAAAATGAATTGCCAGATGGTAAGGGAGGAAAATTCACTCTGGATTGGCCTGAAGCTATCAAACGACAGCAGGAGAATTGGATCGGAAAAAGCTCAGGGGCCGAGGTCATCTTTGAAGTTCTGATACCCGATACGGATGAGGTTGCCCATTCTCTGCGGGTTTTTACAACCCGCCCGGATACGCTTTTTGGTGCCACGTTTATGGTCGTGTCGCCAGAACATCCACTCGTTGATTTTAACAATGGCCTTGTTCCAAAGACATGGCCTGTACGAACGCCCAATGCATGGAAGGGGGCGGACCCGTTGGCAGATATTCGCGGTGCGATCTCTGCTTACAAAGAAGAAGCCGCCCGAAAGGCACTCTTGAGAGAAGAAAATGAAGATAAAGAAAAAACCGGTATATTCGCCGGATTTTACGCTCGAAATCCCGTGAATGGCCATAAAATTCCGGTTTTTATTGCAGACTATGTAAGCATGGATTACGCATTTGGCGCAATTATGGCTGTGCCAGCACACGACGATAGAGATTATGCTTTTGCACAACGTTATGGGCTGGATATCGTCGAAGTGGTTGCTCCCCCTGAAGGGAGTGATGAATTGTGTTTTACGGGTGATGGTACATCGATTAATTCGCCGACAGATGGCAACTCGCCTTTTGCGATTACCGGTTTGCCAACACGAGAGGCAAAAGCAAAAATTATTGCTGCGCTCGAGCAAAATAATGTTGGAACTGGTGCTGTGAACTACAGGTTACGGGATTGGGTTTTTTCGCGCCAAAGATATTGGGGTGAACCTTTTCCACTGGTATCTATGCTGGAAGGGTATTCTGTTCCTGTCGAGGCTCCCGTCACACTGCCGGAAATGGCAGATTTTCGACCTGCGACCTCTAATGATCCCAACGCACCGATTCAACTCCCATTGAGCAGAGCGGATGATTCCTGGCGTATGGCATCGGTAAATGGCGATGAGTACGAGCGCGAATTGAATGTGATGCCACAATGGGCGGGATCCTGCTGGTATTATTTACGTTTTATTGACCCCTCGAATGCAAAAGCCTTTTGCAACGCAGAGGGAGAACAATTTTTTATGCCAGTTGATCTCTATGTGGGTGGAGCTGAGCATGCGGTTTTACATCTGCTTTATGCGCGTTTCTGGCATAAGGTACTGTACGATCTCGGACTTGTGTCAACACCAGAGCCCTTTAAGAAGCTTTTTAATCAGGGTATGATTACTGCAGATGCGTTTATAGATGCACGCGGGGTTTATGTCGATATCCGCGATGTCGAAATTCGAGATGGCGAGCCTTTTCACGCAAAAACCGGTACAAAGCTCACGCGGTCTCCTGGCAAGATGGGAAAACGCTATAAAAACGGTTTGCCGCCAGAGGAAGTAGGTGCTGAGTTTGGGGTAGATGCTTTAAGGCTTTACGAAATGTATATGGGGCCACTGGAAGCGAGTACGCCGTGGAGCATGGAGGGGATCAAAGGCATGCAGCGGTTTCTCCAGCGTTTCTGGCGCAATCTGGTTGCTGCAGATGGCGCGGTCAACTTTGGAGGCACGTTAACCGGTGATCTCGAACAATTATTGCACAAGACGATTATTAGAGTGACTGAGGATATTGAGGCCCTGAGATTTAATACAGCAATTGCAGCGATGATTGAATTGAACAATGAGATTGTTCAGTTCGAAGAGGTCCCCGAGCAGTTTGCACGTACTTTTTTGCTTTTGCTATCACCTTTTGCTCCACATATCTGTGAAGAAATTTGGGAACGAGGTGAATTGGGGCAGGAGAGTATTTCAGGTGAACTTTGGCCAGAGGGCGATGAGAGCTTGACCGTTGCTGAAAAAGTCGAGATCGTTGTTCAGGTCAATGGCAAAGTCCGCGCGCGAATGGAAGTTGAGGTTGATGCAGGGCAGGAGGAGATTGAAAGTCTGGCTCTGGAACAGCCGAATGTACAAGCGCATGTACAAGATAATAATCCGAAAAAAATAATCGTCATTCCCAATCGGCTGGTCAATATTGTTGTGTAACGGACTTTGCACAACGACTGTATAAAAAAGAGATGGGTTTTTACCTGTCTCTTTTTTTTATAGAGTTACCTCTTAAAAAAAGGCCTGGGCACAATTCGCGCTTTGAGGGCGCGGTTTCGGATTGCAATGGCGAGTTCTGTCCCTATTTCTGAATGGTTGGGTGGGACATAGCCCATTGCGATATTTTTTTTCAGATACGGCGCGGTTGTACCACTGGTAACTTTGCCAATAGCATTTCCCGAACCATCCAGGATTTCGTAACCGTGGCGGGGGATGCCGCGGTCGATCATTTCAATCATAACAAGTGTTTTGGTCAGGCCATCTGTGCGCTGTTTTTCAAGTGCCTCGGTGCCGGAGAAATCACCCGCCTTTGAGACGAATATATCCAGTCCGGCTTCTAATGGTGTTGTCTCTTCATCGAGCTCCTGCCCGTAGAGGGGAAGAGAGGCTTCGATGCGGAGTGTATCCCGCGCGCCCAATCCTGCAGGGGATACATCGGGGGATGCGATGAGGGCATTCCAAATTGCCGCTGCATCTTCTGTTCGCGTAAATATCTCAAATCCATTCATTCCTTCGCCAGTATATCCCGTGCGGGCAATGTGAACGGGTATTCCTGCGAGTTCTGCTTTGCGAATGCGAAAAAAACCGATTTCAGAGAGATTCCGATTTGCGGTAGGGGAGAGTACAGCCTCTGCTTTTGGTCCTTGAAGCGCGAGAAGGGCAAATTCTTCACTGCGATTGGCTACTTGAACATTGTCAAAAGATTTTGCGACTGCCTGGACATGTTTCCAGTCTTTATCGACATTTGCGGCATTTACGACGACCAGATAGGTTGTTTTGCCGAGGCGGTAAACGATGATGTCGTCAATTGCGCCGCCATTTTTGTTGAGAAATAGAGAATACTGCCCGCGCCCAATGCCGATGCGGTCTATGTCATTGGCAGTGAGAAATTGGACCAGTTTTTTGGCTCCCTTGCCCTTAAATTCAAATTCTCCCATGTGCGAGACATCAAAAAGTCCAGCGTGTGATCGCACCGCTTGATGTTCCGCGACTATGCCCGCGTATTGAACCGGCATTTCCCAGCCGCCAAATGGAACCATTCGGGCGTTGGTTTTGTGGTGTATTTCGTTTAGTGGCGTTTTTTTTAAGTTTTCCAATTTTTCCCTCTCCTTGTGTCTAAAATTTTGGTTTTTCCTCCTGGCTCTTGTTTTTTTAGCCCGTATAATTCATAAAAAAGGTAGTTTCCCTATTCAAGTCATTGTATTATA
>JAPPIE010000264.1 GCA_028874765.1 Gemmatimonadota bacterium | reverse complement strand
TGGCGACTTTTTACCGACTATGTCAAGTATAGTTATGAACACCCCTCAATTAAATAACATAATCTAATAGTTTCCCCCTCCCTTGCGAAAGAGTAATCAAGGAGACATTTATGGGTTACTCTGCATTTGCTGTAGCGAATTATTTTTTAGACCTTGCTAAAAAGGATGGTGTTGAAATAACACCATTGATGATACAAAAACTGGTGTATATTGCTCACGGCTATTATCTCGCTTTTACTGCGAGAGATAACCCGCCTAATGGAAGGCCATTAGTTAATGATGAATTTGCGGAGGCCTGGCAATATGGTCCGGTATTTCCATCACTTTACCATCATTTCAAGCACTTTGGAAGGGATCCAATAACAGTGTTTGCAGAAGATATTGAGTTTTTATACGATGATGGTAGTGGAAAACTCGACACAAAAGTTACAACTCCGAAGATAGACCGGAACGATGACTTCTCCTGTGCTTTATTAAATAAGATTTGGGAGGTTTACGGAGAATATACAGGGTTACAGCTTTCTGCTATAACACATAGAGAAGGATCGCCTTGGGACAAAACATGGAAAAGAAGGGAAGGATTTAGAAATGCACACATACCGAATAAGGCCATAAGAGAGTACTACCTGAATAGAATAGGAGGCCAATAGATGGCAGAACTCTCAAAATTAGATATTCGACCAGAACAATCAAGTGAAACGATTCAAACTCGTACTGAAGATGCGGTCTTTGCCACTATTAAGGAATTACCGAAAGAATCTCAAGAACTCAATCGAGAAAGTGCATCTGTCAACCGTGATAACCAGATTCAACAATCCAAGACCTCTTCTATGATTTCGTATGCACTCACGGTCGCCGGACTTATAGGCGGATTGATGGCTGGTAGCTCTTTTGGAATGTTAGGAATTGTCATTGGAAGTATTATCGGCGGTTCGTGTGGATACTGGGTGGAAAGAAGAGATTAATGACAATAAATAGAGGTCTGATTCTCGGTATCGTGCTTCTTCTGATTTACTGTGTAGTCTGTGCCTTGCGTAGAGAAGTTCCCGATCTTCCAAAACTTGTTTCTGTTGTTGCAATCGGTGTTGGGATTGAGACCGGTCTATTTCTCGGATATAGTGTCCTTTTTTTTGAAGATATAGCATTTGGAGAATTCAGTGACCATAGATTTGCGATTCTTGTAGGTGGTATTGCCATCATCTATGTGTCTATAGTCGGTCTATTCAGATGTTTTAGCCGCTCGGAGACGAAAATTAGGTGAGGTCGTTCAAAATCACCAGAATTTAATTTGCGACCTGTTCTAAAACGGTCCAGGATAGATAAAACGCTCCCCCTTCTCAGCGCATATTCATCTCATCTATCAAGCCTTGCCAAATACCTTTGGAATGCAGTAAATTATAGGCATCTTTGGCCAAAGCCATTTATTGTGATTGGGACGTGCTATGAACACGTCCCTTTTTTTTACTCCTAACGCTATACAATTCCGCCCAGCCTTTGAGTCTACACCACATCGCACGGACAAAAATAGGGATTTTCCGAAAAATCGCAACCCGATTTTTTCTCTTCGCAAGCCTTGTATTTCCAATCACATAAGATTGGTTTTTGCGATCTATATCGCACGAGGGCAAAGACAAGCTCTTTTTTTCGAGTCTTAGGTCTATCCCCGTACACACGGGGAAACCCATATCCGCTGCCGAATTGTGTTGCTGGATCAGGTCTATCCCCGTACACACGGAGAAACCGGCAGGGGAGCGCATGGGCGAAAAAAGTGGCTCAAGGTGATATTGAAGCTGAACGAGAGGGTCAGGGGCGTCAGGAATGTCAATATGGCCTGGTCAGCGGGGGTGCTGGATCGGGGAAAGCTCGATGGAGACAGGTATAAAAAAATATCTCACCAATGACATGGCGGGACTCGAACCCGCACCGAGAGGCGGTGGTTTCACCCGGGATCCACCACCGCATCTTGCCCTGCCCGTACGGATAAATCCAGCACGCCGGCCTGTCGCCGGTTGGGCCACATGTCAATGATGAGATGCCCCAAAAATAGGAGTTTTTGGGACAAAGTGCAAGGGCTTATCCCCGTACACACGGGGAAACCTGCTGACCATCGAAAGAGACACAGACGGCTGCGGGTCTATCCCCGTACACACGGGGAAACCTCGATGCTGCCCTGCTAATGAACCGCGCGATATGGTCTATCCCCGTACACACGGGGAAACCGAACTTTGAATGTGGGCACACAGTCACTGGATGGGTCTATCCCCGTACACACGGGGAAACCCACAGCACCAGGTAGCACCGTAGCAGGCTCCAAGGTCTATCCCCGTACACACGGGGAAACCGGCCAGGGAGGTGTCACCCTCGGTGTGGTGAATGGTCTATCCCCGTACACACGGGGAAACCCGTCGGTCTCCTGCTCGACCACGTTGCTCCAAAGGTCTATCCCCGTACACACGGGGAAACCTATGAGCCTACACATGAGCACGAGCGCCATTACGGTCTATCCCCGTACACACGGGGAAACCAATTGGACGCTTCAACAACGGACCGCTTCGCAAGGTCTATCCCCGTACACACGGGGAAACCTGTCTGGGACTTCAATCAACCCAATCGTGCAGGGGTCTATCCCCGTACACACGGGGAAACCCGACAATAGCGATGTGCCATAGTCTATCAACTGGGTCTATCCCCGTACACACGGGGAAACCAAAAGCGCAGGCGCGATGCCAGCTTGCGCGCGTGGGGTCTATCCCCGTACACACGGGGAAACCCCTTATTCTTCGTCCTGTTGCGAATGCGTGTATGGTCTATCCCCGTACACACGGGGAAACCCTGATGTCTGCACCGCCGGCGGGCTTCCATTCGGGTCTATCCCCGTACACACGGGGAAACCCCCATAGCGTTCCGGCGAACTTCGTCGCAGCAAGGTCTATCCCCGTACACACGGGGAAACCCACCAGATTTGCAAACGCGGTCTGTTTTTGCTGGGTCTATCCCCGTACACACGGGGAAACCAAATTTTGCTGTGGGATGGGGCGACTGTACGGGGGTCTATCCCCGTACACACGGGGAAACCTGAATGTGCTGATTAGGCGATCCAGGTCGCGTGGGTCTATCCCCGTACACACGGGGAAACCTGTACAAACGTATACTTCTTCTTACCCCGTAAATAGACGGGGAATTTGTGTACTATTTTTACAGCCTTTTCACCAACAGAACGCCATCAGCATCACGGATTTCCTTGGGTGGATCACCGAGATGACGGAGGGCGAGACCACCGGATGCGGTTCCATCACGCCACATCATGACCACGGCACCACGATTCAAAACATCATACCAGGTGCTGATTACGGTCCAGATGCGCTCGCGCACCCCCTTAGACAGGTCGGGAGAAACGTACACACCGGGCGCAACTTCCAACATCGCTGAGGCCAGAAAGCCACGGTAACGCGATTCGACATCGCGCATGACCACAACAGTCATGGGCACTATGAATCCTCCGGATCGTCTATGTTTTCAAACATCTCTTTGATCCGCTCAATCATGTCGGGTATGACCTTTTCGCTGGCGAGGACACGACCAGCCTCCCGTCTGGCAAGACGTTCGATGTTCCCATAGGGCGGGGACTCTGCCTGCTTTGCAGCGCGGAAAGCAGCGGGGATGGTGACCGTGGTTCGGTAGAGATCGGCAATGTCCAGTACGAATGATTGACCGGGGTCCTCGTGGATAAAGCCAAGCTGTGGAATAGTTGAGGTCGCTGATACTGCAATGGCGGCGGCAGCCTCCACGGCACTCACCACATGATTTAATGCCTGATTGGGCAGGTCGCTCGCGGTAGGCTGTGATCGGTCATAACGCCTACCGTGCCACTTGATCCCAACCTGTGTAGCGATCAGTTTATAGCTTTTCTTCATTCTCGCGCCCTCAATACCGCGTAGCATCTTAATATCGCTATGGGGCAGGACAGTGCCAAAGCGCCATGCATACATGAGTCGGGCGATATTGAGTCGCTTATCGGGATCGGCCCATGCCCGCACCTGACGCCGTGCAAGACCGGACCGGTTGGCAATCAGTGGTGGCGCGGTATAGTGACGCACACCATCTTCGCCTACTGCAGCCAGAGCCGTACCCTGTCGAGCGAGAAGACGTAGCGCATCATGACTGACTGTGGATCCAGGACCGAGCAGGATCATGGAGACGCCCTGCAATGGTATCGCATAATATCCTGGATCGAGTGGGTCGTTGTCAGCCCGTTCTGTATTGCGTTCGAATGCCAGGGTGCCATCGCGGGCGGTTAAGGCACCACGAGACAACCAGAGCAAGCCAGCCCGATCTGCATGAGGTATTCGGGCGGTTTCTAAACCAAGACGTCTCATCAGCATAGCGAACCCCCACAAGAGTATCTGTTTTTTTTCCACTAAGAGGCTATCGTTGTTCCGGGTGGACGCAGAAGCAACATGCCATAACCATAAGCCTTATGCCGTCCAATGCCATTTCGTATGCGGACGGCAAATTCATCTGGATTTGTAACTGTCAGAACGCCATGAAAGATTACATCTGGTCCCTCTGGAGAAAATCCGTCACCGCGTAGAGAGCGACTGCGCTTGAATGCGGCGACGCGGCACGCCTCCTTCTCGATCATTGCGGCACCATCAAAACGCTCGGCAAGCCATTCCGTATAGATCTTCTCTCGCGTCTCCCCTGCTGCCTGTGCATTGACAGCTTCGTCTGTCCATCCATCGGGAAAATGACGAAGGGCATGGACGAGAAATGCGTCAATCTCTGCGCCTTTTGCAATGGTCTTACCGGACTTTTGATCGTGTATTGCGGTTCGGAGTCGCCTTACCGGGCGAACCCGCAGGTCAAATCCCAAACGTTGACCAGCAGTAAATTCAGTATGCATTTCCTTCGAGCGTATTTTTTTTGGATCGAGCGCGTCCAGGCAATCGGGTGTCGCGACGAGGTTTGCAGTGGATTGTAGCGCGGTCTGGTCCGCATCGGTATATGCGTAGAGAGAAGCATTGCGGCGTCGCTCTGAAGCAAATAGACGAAATGGTCGCAACACGCTTGGGCCAAACATCCCTGTCAATAAAATGTGGAGTGCGTAGCCTTCGTCAAACACACCTCGTCGAATGAGTCCGCGTTGTCCTGCCCACCGATTAAAGGCGCGCATGTCCAATGGAATGTGGATCATATAAGTGGTCATTACTCATCCTCCCTGCCGAAAATCCTACCTTCGCAGATTTGACGAGCACCTCCATGCAGCCCCGTTATCCAGTTGCGTTCATCGGTCACGAATGTCGTTCTATCCGAATCGTCTGTCCCTTCTGAAGCAGGCCAGAAGGCTCGAAAAGATCCCCCACTTGTGGGTGCTATGTTGCGGAGTGCGGTGTGCATATCCGGTGCTTCTATCCAGCCGCTGAAGATTGGGGCAGAGGGCAGACAGGGCTTGCGCCCAATGAATAAAGGACGTGCGGGCTGCGCCAGCGCGTTTGTCAGATCGTCAAGGGTCGGTACTACATCGTCAGGACTGAGCCGAACAACGCCCAACATACGCAGGTCCGCATGGTAGTCGCGCCAACGCTGGTGTGCGCCCCTATAACTGATAGCACCACCAGCCCGGTCCGCGGGCACTCCCCGTGTTGTCCAGGACTTGTCGCTCTTGGAAAGTTGCGCGGTCTGATAGTCCGTTATACGACCGAGCATTGGTTCTTCCTCATGCAACACGCCGTAGATGATTCTGTCCTGGAGTGTCTGGTGTTCTTCTCGCATAGCACGGGTCCAGCCCAGGGCGTTGGCGAAGAGTCCCGTCAACATGGATTGAGCGGGAAAATCGCGGATCACCCCATGAACATCAATGATTTCGCCCCCAAAGGATGCGAGTGGTGCATGGAATCGAATTTGCAACCAGCGCATCACGCAACTCCTTCTTGAATGGTGGAGCCTGCCCACGCCGCGAGGTCGGAGAGGGGCAAAAGTTCCGCTCCTGAAATCGGTGTGTCCGTCAAACTCATTGAACGGCGTGCCTCATTTGTACCGTAAGCGGCATCAAATTTTTCAATATGAGCGTTTACTGAGGCTTCGGCTTCCTCTACCAGTGCCTTGCAGGGTTTGCGAAATGCTTCAGCTAAACTGCGCGGCTGATGTTCACCGGCTTCAATGAGTAGCCAACTTGCATAGTCATAGGGTGCGGTTGATCCCAATTTTGCGCCCGGAGTCACCGTGGCGATGAGATGCACGAGACGTCGGGTAACTTCACCAGCCATTTCGGAATCGCCACCGAGATTGCGAAGCAGCATTTCGCGATCAACTACGACGTAGCCATAGAACAAGCCAGAAGTCAACTCGGTCTCGCCGATATGATCTGCACCCGCGTCGTCTTCAATACGGTGAAGATCATCGACAACGGTAAAGTAGTCGCTTTCGCTCTCTTCTTCGTGGACGGTGAAAGCATGCGCTACATGAACGGCGGCGTCGATATTCGCTTCTACGTCCGAAGTCACCATACGCCCGAACATAGCGGCGACCAGGCCTCCTGGCAGTGAACAATTTTCGCGCAAGGTTTTCATGTTGGCATTCGCGGCTTTGCGCCAATCTTTTGCGGCATCTGATGCTGCCTCCGGGTCGCTGGCATGGGCGTCCGCAATTTTTTGGGCTTCGCGGGCGAGATACTCGATTTCCGGTTCGCCAAGCAGAAGCGGCTGACGCCCTTGCCTGGTACCACCTTTATCACCGTAAACAGCGAGTTGAAATTCCTCACCAATTACTTTGATTATTTCTTCATCGTGGCCCGCTTCTTTGAGGGGGTCAATGACTCGTCGAGTCACAATCTCACGGGATCGAGTCGCGGCGGTTGCGCCATCTATATCACTCAAGGCATAGATATCGTCCGAGACGCGCCAGTGCCGCTTGAGACATTGAGAGGAAATGCGCGTCCTGATTGTGTCGCCATAGGTCATGCGTTTGGCAAGTCCTGAGTCATCGCGGTTGAGAAGCACGGCGGAATAGCCGTGAAGGCTGTGGATCTGAAGAAAACGAACGTTGGGCATGAAAATCTCCTAATCTGTTGATTCAGTGGATGCGCGTTCTGATTCCGCCTCAGCGCGGTAGTAATCGCGGGCAATTCGACGATCTGTTTCGTCATCGGCAAAGAGAATAAACCGTGCCAGTGTTTCGAGATTGAAGCGATTGTACTCGGTTCTGGACAACCTCCGGCACATGCGTACGGCGAGGTCTCGACGTATTTCCTGTGGAGCATTCAGGAGACGAGCGAGCCGCAGTTCTGAGACTTCGGCTTTGGAAAGGACAGAACCCATCGGGAAGCGGTATTCATGTGCCGATTTTTTGTTGGGATCTGTCCCTTTAGGCGTTAGAATTGCGATTCCCTGAATGAGTGCTGCCCAGCCAGCCTCGTCATTGGTTCGTGGTTGATGAGTAGCCATAAGTTGCCAGAAGGCCGCTGCACCGGCTCCTGATAAGGGTCCACGGCGGAGTGCGGCGGCTGGCCCCGGTGTAAGTCTGGCAATCTCCCCAGCCAGTCCGGAAACTACTTGACCAAGGCTGTGAGTCTCTGCTTGTTTTCCCAGTGTAGTCGGGGTCTCTTTAACCGACATTATTTGTCTCCCTATTATTGAATATCTCGGGCTGATCTTTGAAAACACCATTCGCTCGGCGCAGTCTGCCCTCAAACGCGCTGGTCGCTCTCGCTCTCGCCCGGTGACGGTGGATGGACGCGCACGGTACGCTGTCTATTGCCTCGTCATGTAGTTTTCGCGCTGTGCAAATTAAAAGGCTTGCGAATACAGCGCGATGGCGTGCGGCGTCGGTACCATCCTCTGCAAGAAAACGATCTTGTAGCACGGAGAAGAACTGTGCATCCGCCACGGCTTCGAGTCGTCTTACAAAGGGTGTGGCATGCGCCCGATCAGACCTGGTGAGGTCGCTTGGCTCTTTTCCCCCACTCGCTGCAATGGCAATGCCGAATCGCAGTGCATCTGTCACTTCGGATATCTCTTCTATCTGCGCCTTCGCTATTTCGGCCAGTCTATTGCTTTCAGCGGTCCTGAAAAGACCTGAAGCTGTTTTGTAGGCAAAGGCAATGTCGGTTCGTTCGTGATAGCCTTCTGTTTTGCCCTGACCGCCAGCGATACCACGCGCAACCAATTGCCACTGGTCGCCGGTGCCACCTTCTACTCGCATTGACTCAGGCTTATTAGATGTCTCATTTTCAAAGAGCAATTCGACCAGCCGTTTGTAGGGAAATCCCACTGATGACAAAGAGAGGGCCTTGCTGTCCTTATTCTCTACGGGTGTCCAGAAGTCGCCGAGATTTCCCTTTGCAGCTTTTGCATTGATCCGCGCGCTCTTAGACGAGGCTGTCCACGCGACGAACTGATTGCCTTCCAAACGCAATCGCACGCGCCGGCAGATTTCGATGAAGTAGGGGTCAAGGGTCCGCAGGTCTGCTTGCTCAGTTCCGCTCCATGGTTCTATCCACAACAAAGCCCGTCCACCCATCGGAGCGTAGTAATTGCTGTAGTCTTCCAGCAAGTGATCTCGTCTCGCAATCATGCGCTGGACATCATGGAATAGATGCGCGCCGACAAGACCCTTCGCGGGGGCCAATCCGAGGCAGGGACGTGTCGAGAATCCGCCGTTCATGCGGGCGATGCCGTAATTCCCAGCACCGAGAAAGCCCGCCATAGTCTGAAGGTCAATCAACGCGAATATCCAGTCTTCAGGTGCTCCCCCCTGTGCAATGGCTCGTTTTACATCGTGGTTCTTGGACGTGACCAGAACATCGAGGTCGTCGGGTGTGGTAACTCGCCCCCGATAGTCGTCGAGGCCATTCAGTGCCGGACACTGCATGAACGCAGGCCGTGTCGGATCCTCCACAATCAGGCACCAGGGTTCATCATCAGTATAATCCGGTGTAAGGCCACGTAGCAAAGTCTGCCATTCTTCTGATGTCTGTGGCGGCACGCTTGTGTCCGCCCTGTGCATGGCGATTGTTGCCAGTTGCGCTAAAAATGCATGCCATGCATGGCGTTGGTGAGGCCGAAGCGCGGGGAAAGCCGTTATGCGGTCCTGTGCCATAGCCGCGTACACTCCGGGTAAAGATTGTATTTCGACTTCGCCATCAGTTAAGCGAGTGCGGATCAATTGGTCAGTGAGAAGATTCATGGTTTTTGCCTATTACAATCATTTGTGTTTGAGGGTATTAAAAACCCCACCTGAGCGGGGAAACGAGGTTGCTACTTCACACAAATTACGAATATAAAAAATATGTGTTTGTTAGCCAAACTAAAGGTTGTCGCGCACTATTCCTCTGCCTCCATTGGCTGGATACCCTTCCGATCATATAGAAACGCCTGTGTTCCCACATGTAGTATCAGACCGCCAGCTATCTGTTCGGCACGCGCTTGTTCAATTTCTTCTTTCGTGAGGGTTAGTTTAAAAAAGAAGGCTGGTAGGTTAAAAGTTTTCACCGGCTTGCCAAATGGACCTGGCATCGCTTGATCGAGATTGATTCGCGGTCCGTCCTCCCCCAGGCGAGTACGCACCTTTTCGTCCAGATCGGGAAATTTCTGCTCATCGAATAGTTCTTTCCGGTCAAGTTCGTGGCGTTTGGCGACCTGTTCTTCTGCCGCCGCTAATCCCCAGGTCTGTTGTTCGTGAGTCAACCAGGTATCGCCGAGTAATTTGGCTCGTTCTTGAAGTACATGTGGATGGGTTCCCCGTTCTACCAGCATGCGGTTCATGTCGGGGATCTGCCAGACTGGATGATCGATAATTAGGCTTCGCGTCTGCTCCACTGCGAGCAAGTTTCGGTAGATGCCTCTATTCTCGGACATACCAAGCCCATGACCTAAGAGACCTCCACCTAGCCCGATTTCCAACCCCTCCTCAGGTGCGAGCACAACGCAATTTGGCTTAGAGAACGCGCTGGGACGCACCGTGTCTGCGTGCCGATGCAGACGCCCGATCCGTTGCAGTAGGACATCTACGGGACACAAATCGGAAATCAGTATATCGGCATCAATGTCCAGCGATTGTTCGAGGGTCTGCGTGCCAATGATCACTCGTCCATTGCCTGGTCTGTCACCTTTTCCAAGCACGAGTTCTACAGCGTCATCAAGCAGTCTACGATCTTCTACGGCGAACCGGCTGTGGTGTAGCGTGGGGATACCCCCCACCGTCAGGGCCAATTCACCGCCTTCTTGATCGAGCAGATTTTCGAAGACTTCCTGCGCTGTGGCGACGGTGTTTCGGATAACCAGCACCTTGGCACCTTCGCGGGCTTGTGAGTATGTAAATCGAGCGATCTGTGCGGGATCAGACATCCATGCCTCTACCCGCATAGAGACATCCTTGTTTTGCCCGGTGTGTCCAATTGGATAAATATCAGGTGTGCCATTGCCTGCTAATGTGAGTGCGGGATACGGGGTTTTCTTCGCCTCATCAGGCGCAGGTAGATCGCGCACTGAAGATCCAGTAAATGTTGTACGGGCAGTTGCCCCCAGAGTTGCTGACATAAGGAGTGCATGACCACCGAGATCGAGATGTCCACGTAGAAGGGTATGCAGTAGTCGCGTCATGTACGAATCGCTGGCATGCACTTCATCTACCACGAGCAGGCTGCGAGCGAGGGATGCGCCGCGGAGGTGTGCCCATTTGACTTTGAGGGCACCGAGGAGTGCTTGATCTACGGTGCCTACCGCCGCTGTGGAACTCAGGTAATGGCGCGTGCTCTCCGCTGACCAACGGGCGGCACGATCTTCTTCATCGGGTTCGTCCTCCCAGAACACCTCGAAGTCGCCGATATATTGTCCTTCCACTTCGTCGGTGCGGTAGTAGCCAGGTACAGCGAGCACAGTTGGGGCCCACGGCAACAAGCTATCCAACGCCTTTGAGATGCGACCGTGAAGTTGTTTCGCCGCTGCACGGGTTGGTACTGCAAAGTAAAGCCCATCGACGATGCCCGCGCGCCACAACGCAGCGAATCGCATCACCGCCGCCTCTGTCTTGCCGGAACCTGTCTCGCTTTCCAGTATCAGCAGTGGATGGTCAAGTGGCGCATCGGCAACAGCCTGCTGCAAAGGACGAGGTGACGAGTGACCGAACATAGTCTGAAAATTAGCCTGCTCAGGACACGCTTGATGACTGGCGCGGCGCAGACCTCGCGCTCCCAATACCTCTCGCGCTTTTTTGCGTGCGCGAATGATGTATTCTGGGTCGGGGTCGGGTTGAAAAGAAAAAAACTCCTTCGCGGAGCCAACTTGATCTGCAAGGGCAACTACCCCAGCGAAGAGATGCACAAGCTCGGGTGAATCGGGCAACGGTGGTCCTTGATTAAACGCGGTCGGAAACCACTCGCGGATGCGGCTATATAGGAGTGAAGCGGCTTCGACTGGATCGTAGCCAGCGAAAGGCGACCAGATTTCCGGAGGGCCGGACCCGCTATGGGGTGGCTGCGCTGGACGCCCGTGATGGGCGAGTGCGGCCATTAGCAATGGTTCTAAGCCCTCACCCCAGGTCGCTATGTCGTAGAACCCAAGTGCTTTGCACATGTGATCTTGCTGGCAGCAGAAGAAAGCTTCTACAATATGACCTTTGCTCTGTGGCGGTACAGTCGGTAATTCGCTTCGGTTACGAACTTTGAACTGAAAGCCTGCATTCAATTTTCCGAAATCGTGCAGGAATGCTATGGCTGTCAACCGAGCTTCAGTTACAGCACAGAGGCTGGTATTTCCCAATGCCCGTTCAAATCGGCGACGCAAGATCGGTTCCCGAAGAAGTATCTCGAAGCAGGCGGCAACGTCGGCACAATGATGCTCAAGGCGATGATAGCAATGCGGCGACTCGTACTTTCCCCAGGCGGGCCGGTCACTTGTTTGTTCTTCTATTGATGGATGTTTCAATGATAAACTCCGTTCTTGATGGTTGGGAAAAACCGACTGAATTACTTCGTTGTGCTGCGCGTAGCGGCTAAAACCATGCCGCAATGATAGGACAGATGGCGAGGCAAGCCGTTTCTGTATGCTGAGAATTGAACCGATTAAAATAATTCCTTTTTCAAAATCTGCAACACGAACGCCAGATGGCTCAAAATGGGGTTGTGGTTTGCGGCAGGATATAACACTTGGCGGTGGTTGACAGCGTATAAATTTCTGTCTATTTTGAAAAAAGACAGGAGTGTATTGGGTCATGGCAATCGTAAACTTGTTTAAATCACTTGCACCAAACGCGATATATCACGGCGATTCGCAGGAGCTTTTGGGAAGAATTGAGCGGGAATCTATTGCGCTCAGTATCTGGTCGCCTCCGTATTACGTCGGGAAAGAATACGAGAAGGATTTATCATTTGAAGATTGGAAAAATCTTCTGCAAAAGGTGATAAAACTTCATTTTCCCATTGTGAAACCCGGCGGATTTTTGGTGATCAATATTGCCGATATATTGTGTTTTAAGGATGATACGATGCCGAAAATTATGGCGGAAAACATTTCTCGTCGGAAAATTAATCTTACAAAAGAAGACATACTTAAGGTTGTACAACAGCATCCTGATTGGAATCGGTACAAACTTGCAGAACACTTTGGGTGCAGTGAGCAAACAATAGATCGGCGGCTTAATGGTAACAATATTAGAGGGGGTAAATATCAATCTCAAACAAGAGTTTATCTCGTTGGCGAGCTAATAGAAAAAGCTGCTACAGATGCAGGTTTTTATTTGTATGACCGGCGTATATGGGTAAAAGACGCCGCCTGGGAGAACTCGAAATGGCATACCATATCATACCGTTCTGTAGATGAGTCCGAATATATTTATATTTTTTGGAAGCCGGGTATAACGAAGGTTGATCGATCAAGGCTTACAAAACAAGAATGGGTAAATTGGGGTTCCAGAGGCGTATGGGAGATTCCTTCTGTACGCAGCAATTCAGATCATGATTCTAAGTTTCCAGTTGAGTTGCCTCGCAGAGCAATTAAGCTATTTACTGAGCCTGATGAAATTGTGCTTGATTGCTTTATAGGCAGCGGCACGACTGCTTTGGCAGCATTAAGTGAGGGAAGAAGATATATCGGTATTGACAAGGAAAAGAGGTCGGTAGAGATTGCAACAGAGGCTGTAAAATCATTCAATTCGTACGAAAAAGAGCCTGAGCAGATGGATCTGCTGATACGGGAATTGGAAGCAGGGTATGAAATAAATGTTTGAGATGTTTTGTGCAGAAAGTTAGAAATAAACAAGCCCCGGATCTCTCCAGGGCTTGTTTTGTAAATCTCAGAGTCTGAAATGGGAACCCATGTGCCGATTATGCATCGGGCAACTTCGTTCGCAACACAAATTTTTCCTCAGGCGTTCCCGCGCCTTTTAATACTTCCAGATACGCTTGGTGCAGTCGCTGTGCTTCGGCTATGTTTTGCTGGTTATATATGTTGTTCTTTTGCGCGAGGTCTGTTTGGAGGTTGTATAGTTCCGCTGGCCAGTTGGGTCCGCGATAGTGCAATGTCCAGTTGCCATCTGTGATGCTGGAACACACGCTGCGGTCTTCGCGTACTGGCAGGGTTGCCGATGTGACGGCGACTTTTCGTTGTTCTTCTGTTTTTTCGCCTTTTAAGATGGGGGCGACGGATATCCCGTGCAGTCTATCGGGTTTTTTTATGCCTGCAAGGTCGAGTATTGTGGGCATGAAATCGACGGGTTGTGTTAAGGCTTTTGTGCGTTTTCCCGCTGCGTTGCTGCCTGGTACATATCCCATGAAAGCTGTGTGGGATACTTCTTCGTAATAGGGCCAGTCGCCATCTGGTCCCTGTCCGCTTTTGCCAATGCGTCCGTGGTCGCCGATATAATGCCCGTGATCAGACATGAAGATCACGGCTGTGTCTTCCCAGAGGTTCAGGTTTTCTACTTTTTCCAACAGGTGGCCGACCCAGGTGTCCATGAGTGTGACTTCACCTGCGTATAGTGCCCGCGTGTGTTTGATTTCTTCTGCGCTCAGGTAATCGCAGTAGTCGTAAATGGGATGGTCGATGACTTCACCCGTGTATCCGGGGTTGTACATATTGACGTAGTGCGCGGGGGGGTCCCACGGTTCGTGAGGGTCAAAGGTGTCGATGTAGAGGAAGAATTTTTCGTGGGTGTGGTTTGCTTCCAGCCAGTCTGCGGCGCGTTGCATGGTGCGTGCGACAAAGGTGTCGCGTTCTGTTTCCCAGTGTGCTGCGCGCCAGCGATAGTGATATTGTTGCATGCGCTCAGGTGTGCGAATTTTTTCGGGGACTGATTCGAAGGGGACGGGTATATCGTCTGTGATTGAGCGGTCGCCTTCTTGCCCGCGAATCCATTCCCAGCCCAAAAACCCGCGGTCAAATTGATGTCCGTCTCTTACCAGGTGCGGTGTGTCGCATAGGAGCATGGTTACATATCCCGCGTTTGTGAGGAGTTCGGCCAAGATGACTTCATCTTCGGGGAGCGGCGTCCAGCCGCGGAAGGGAAAGGTGAGTCTGCCGGTCATCATGTCTGTGCGCGTGGGTATTGTTGGGAATGATGCCTGGTACGCGCGGTCAAAGACCATGCAGCGTTTGGAGAATGCGTCTATATGCGGCGTGCGGATCCAGTTATTGCCATGACAGCCCAGGTGATCGTAGCGCAGGGTGTCGGACATTACGACGATGATGTTCATGTGTGACCCTCCAAAAAAGTTTCTGAATGCTGAGAATTGAGCTTGTGTAAAATAATTCCTTTTTTTAATTCTGCAATACGAACGTCAGATGGTTCAAAATGGGGTTGTGGTTTGTATATTATCTATGTTTTTCAGGGTGAATATTTATGGTCACACGCATTGAGGAGGAGATGATGGATTCTATTTATGGGATTGTGCCGCCAGTGGTGACGCCGTTTCGGGAGGATGACTCGCTTGATGAGGAGGCGTTTCGTGCGGATATTCAGTATATGATTGAGACGGCGAAGGTGCATGGGTTGGCGGTGACGGGGAGTACGGGCGAGGGGCATACGCTCGGAGATGATGAGGTGAGGCAGTTGACGCAATGGGCGGTGGAGGAAGCCGATGGGCGAGTGCCTGTGATTACGGGAATTATTACGGACAGTACGAAGTCGGCAATTGAGCGGGGGAAGGCTGTGGCCGATTTGGGTCCGGTGGCGTTGCAGGTGACGCCGGTGCATTATTTGTTTCGGCCAGATGATGATGCGATGGTCAGGCATTTTGAGGCGTTGTGTGAGGGGACGGGGTTGCCGGTGATGATTTACAATGTGGTGCCGTGGACGTATTTGTCGCCGGAGTTGTTGACGCGGATTATTGACGAGGTGGAGGGTGTGGTGGGGGTGAAGCAGAGTGCGGGAGATATGAAGTTGCTGGCTGATTTGTTGTTGATGGCGGGAGATAGAGCGCGGATTATGACTGCGGTAGATGCGTTGTTGTATCCGTCATTTGTTTTGGGTGCATACGGTGCGATTGCGGCGATTTTGACGGCGGTGCCCGAGTTGTGTGTGGCATTATGGGATGCGTGTCGTGCAGGTGATCATAAAAAGGCGTTGGATTTACACGAGAAGTTGCTGCCGATTTGGAATGCGATTTTTGATGATAATTTGCCCGCAAATACCAAGTATGCGATGAAGCTGCAGGGGCGTGATGGGGGTGTACCAAGACCGCCAATGCCACCGTCGTCTGCCGAGCAGGAAAGGCAGATTCAGGCGGCATTGGAGAATGCAGGTGTGGTTTAACCAAAAGCCTTTGTAAAGGATATAAAAAAAGCCCCGGATTGTCCGGGGCTTTTGGTTTTATGGGCTGTTAAGCATTGGGACACTTGAAGTCCAGGCCGTCCATGATGACTTTTATCTGATCGGATGGCTTAAAATAATCTGTCGCCGTGTAGTTTTCGCCCAGGTCGCCCATTAACCGGCGGCGGCGAGGTGTCATGCGGGATAGAACTTCTTCGGGACATTTTTCGTAGTCGTAAGGTCTGCACCACATTTGGCCGTACCTGAAGGTGATGCTGCGCCGCACGACGTCTGTGTGATTTGGCGCAACTGCGTGCCACATGGTATTGGGGAAGATCGCGCAATCTCCGGCTTCGGCAATGAGTTGTATTGCGCCGGGTGGTGTTTCATTGCGGGATCCTTTGGGCATTGGGCGGCGATGACTGCCGGGTACCAGACAGAAGTTTGCACAATTTTCGTGTGGTATATCGGTGAGGAAGAACTGTATTTTGAAGTTTAATGGCAGACTGTCTGGCGTGACCCGAATTTGTGCCAGTGAGCGTCCGGCATCGGTGTGCCAGCCGATCAAGTTATCGGATTTGTCATTTGGATAGCGTACGTAAATTTGCGATCCCATGATCTGGATATAAGGTCCCATCAGGTCGAGGATAATGCCAAATAAGTTGGGGTGGTCCATTAATCCGTCGATACGATTCGTTCGGAAGAGCGTTTGGATGATGGTATAGACGCCTTTTTCGAGTACTTTGGGATATTTGGCTTCGTATTTCGCGATTACTTCATTGGCCGCGTCGAGATATTCCGCTGCTTCGTCTTTGGGGATTACATTTTTGAGATGTAAATATCCCTGTTCCTGCCACTGTTGCCGCATGGATTTGCTCAAGTGGTTCATGTCAAAGCTCCTGTGTTTTTACTTCGTTTTTGTCAGGGCGACTCCTCGTTTTGTCCGGCTTCAATGCGGATGATTTCTCCGCGTTTCAGGTCATTCAGACGATTCAGTAATTCGGGAACCAGCGGTTTCAAGTCATTGATGTCATTTGTTCTCGCAACGAGAACAACTACCGCGACATCTGCTTCCGTGATGTTTTGCTGGTATGGGATGCTCTGGTCGGCGGTGATGAGAACATCAAACTTGTCTCTGGCCAATGCCAAAAGCCGGCCGTTTCGTATGCTGTTCCAACCAAGATGTCTGGCCGTCCATACGTCGTGGTATTCAATCAGGGTATCCCTGAATCTCCAGGTAATGTTTTCATCGAGCAGCAGTCGCATAGGCCTCTTGTTCCAAAAGTTGACGGGCCATATTGAGAGCCGCTAGAGTTTGTTCGCGGTACATTGAAGGAAATTCGAAATGAAAATCTTTCAGGCTTTGGACTTGTATCAAGCAGTTAAAAAGGCTCTTAAGTTGGTGCCGCGTACCGACGAATACAGGTTCGCCCCCCATTTCCTTGGGATCGCTGTGAAAAAGTCCATCCGATTTCCGGCAGGCCTCTTCGTCCATTACTTTTTTTGCTCTTTCAAGAGCCGCTACCGCCTTCTTGGGGTGTACTGAGGGAAATTCGAAATGAAAATCTTTCAGATCACGTCCATAGATCAATAAATCAAACAAGTTTTTCACCGGCACGCGGGTTCCTTTGAAAACGGGCGTACCACCCATGATTTCTTTGTCGCTGTGAATCACGCTGTCCTCAGTTATGATGATGGACGTTTCGCTCGTTTGTGCCATGGTGATTCCTCTTGCTTTTACATGGTTGTTAGACCTTAGCCCTTGCCTGATTGTGTACAATGAGATATTTTTTCGATGGAAACCATCAAAAAACAATATAAAAGGAGGCTTTTATGCTCGTGTTGACAACCCCCAATATTGAAGGGAAAACTATTGATAGCTATCAGGGCATTGTGACGGGTGAAGCCATTTTGGGTGCCAATTTTTTCAAAGATATCTTTGCGAGTCTCCGCGATATTGTCGGCGGGCGTTCAGCCGCGTATGAGTCAGAACTCCGCAGAGCCAAAGATCTCGCCATTGAGGAAATGGTCGAACAGGCACGCGGTATGGGTGCCAATGCCGTCATTGGCGTGGATCTCGACTACGACACCGTTGGCGAGGGCAGTATGCTTATGGTCAGTGCCAGTGGCACGGCTGTTACTTATCGGAATTGAGACAGCGAACGAATCAGCGAATCAACGACGTAGTTCGGCTAACTTCGGGTGGTAGGGTGGAGTTCGTCTATTCGTCTATTCGTCTATTCGTCTATTCGCGCTTTGTATTACCGTAGAATTGTTGTATTCATTTTTTATAGTGTTCTTTAGAAAATTTTGACTCTTTCACCACGGTTTGCGATTCGTAAATGGATCCGCTTCGGAGTGCGCCCGGCCAGGGCATTC
>JAPPIE010000406.1 GCA_028874765.1 Gemmatimonadota bacterium | reverse complement strand
TCGCGATCAATAATGCGATCTACGCGGCCATCGCGCACCCACACCACGCGGTCGGATACCGACAGCATCTTGTGATCGTGCGTCGCTGAAATCACGGTCACGCCCGACTCCTCGTTCATCTGGCGCAACAACTCAATAATCTCCCGCCCCGTATTCAAATCGAGATTCCCAGTCGGCTCGTCAGCCAAAATGATCGCTGGATCGTTGGCAAAAGCCCGCGCAACAGCCACGCGCTGCTGCTGCCCACCCGAAAGCTCAAAAGGCTTGTGCATCACGCGCTCGCCCAGGCCGACCTGTGTCAACAATTCTACACCCTTGTCGCGTGCCTCGTCGCTCGTCAGCCCGGCAAACACCATAGGCAAGGTCACATTCTCAAGCGCTGTCATCACCGGAATCAGATTATAAGATTGAAAAATATAACCGATCTTTCGACAGCGCAACCACGCGAGTTCATAAGCGTCGAGTTGGGCGACATCTACATCGTCGATATAAACCTTGCCCTCGGTCGGCTTGTCCAATCCCCCCACCATATTGAACAGAGTACTCTTCCCCGAACCAGAAGGTCCCATAATGGACAGGTACTCGCCCTGTGTCACTTCCAGATCCACACCTTTGAGTGCGTGAATCTGCTCTTCGCCCATTACGTACACCTTCTTCACATCTTGCGTGCGTACAACTGTCGCTTCTTCGGCCTCTGCATTTGTTTCTGTTTTTTCTTCGGCAGCCATAAAACACCTCACAGTCAGATTTACACTTCCAACGACATCGCATCAACCGGCTCCATCTTGGCAGCGCGATAGGCCGGCAAAATGCCACCAATCAGCGACAAAAAAGAACCAATGACAATAGCTTTAACACCATCTTGAAGAATTTGAACCATGGGAAGATGATCGAAAATCACCGTACCAAAACTCGACATATTGAGCAATGCAGTCAGCAAAAACCCAACGACCACGCCAATAACCGTGCCCGCTGCCCCCATAAACGTCGATTCGAGAATAAATAGCTTAATAATAAATCCGTCCAATGCGCCCATACACTTCATGGTGCCAATCTCGCGGAACCGCTCGGTAACAGACATAAGCATGGCATTGGCAATACCCACCAAACACACGAGCAGCGACAACACCACCAGCCATGCATCCTTCGACCGTTGCTGGATCGCAGCGGCACTATCGGGATCAATTTCAACGCCCTTTTGCTGCAAAATCAGGTTAATCTTGGGATCGCTGGCAGCCATCAAACCGTCAATAATGGCATTGCCCGCCCAAATCGACATTAAAAAAGCGATGGCAAGCACAATGCCACTCACCGTAATCAAAGACCGACCGAATCGGATCTTAACGCTATTAAAACTGATCTCAACCGCTTTGGAAAGCGGAAGAGATATCTGGGTGTTGAGTTCGTGCCGCTCTGCCATAAACGCCTCCAGTTACAAAAATTGCGCAAATCAATGCTCAACATAAAAGCCTATTGCCCCTCTGTCAAGCCAAAATACCAGACTTATTTATTTTCGACGTTGGTCTTTTTTCGCAAAAAATAGAATGTCAACAATTGCTTGAGAAACAAATAGTACTCAGTCCAGTTCAACTTGCTGCTGCTGTATTGCCGGTTGCGAAACACAAAGGGGACCTCTATAAAAGACTTATAATGCCCCTTGACCAGAATCTCCAGTAAAATTTTATACCCCGGCGAAGTCAATGCCATGTCTTTAATAACGCGCCGATGCAAGAAAAAATAGCCCGCCAGCGGGTCTTGCACACCGGTTAATTGCCGCGCGAGAAATACCCCCAATTGAGAAATAAACCTGCGGTACCATGCCCATTTTTCGACGTGACTATCCGCATCAAATCGGCTGCCAATCGCCAGATCGTGATCTCGCAACCCGTAAATGAGCTGAGGCAAAACAATGGGATCGTGGCTCAAATCGGCATCCATCACCCCCAACAGATCCCGCTCTGCCCGCTCAAAACCGGCCATCACAGCACTGCCCAATCCCAATTTTCCGGCGCGGTGAACCACCTGCACAGGATAGCGGTCTTTGAGTGATTCGGCCACCTTTCCCGTACCATCGGGAGAATTGTCATCAACCACAATCAATTCGAGATCGATGTCGGAATAGTCTTTCAAAACGTCGAATATTTCTTCGACCAATAAGGAAATATTCTCGCGCTCGTTATAGGTGGGTGTAATCAGAGAAATGCGGAGTGTATTATCGGGCATAGGTATTGGCGATCCTTTGGGAAACACCCTTTAATTGCCTCAAGTTATGTTCAAAAGAGGCAGGCACAATATCACATAATGTTCTGGCAAGCGCGGTTGTCAACCCGGCTCGCAGCGGACGCTGTGCGGCCCGCCCAAATTCTGCAGACGTTACGGCAGACACCAGCGAAAGATCAAGCCCCATCACCGCACAAATCCGCTCGACCATTTCAAAGCGCGTCAAAAAATCCGCCCCACCAAAATGCACCGCACCGCGAAAGTCCGTGCGGCACAATTTTAATATAAATACGGCGAGTTCATCGACAAAAGTCGGATTTGTCCACTCGTCTGTCACCACGCGAATTGCCTCGCGTCCCGCCAGCGATGAAATGGCCCAGGTTACAAAATTGGGACGACAAGACGGGCGAAAACCGTACAACACCGCCGTTCGCACTACAATGCCGGGACAAAGTGCATTCAACAGAACAACTTCGCTTTCTAACTTGGTCTGTCCATACACATTCACCGGATGTGCTTCATCGGCCTCAGCAAAAGGCCCTTTCTTTCCATCAAACACATAATTAGTCGATAAGTTCACCAGACCACATCCAACCCGTTCACACGCTTGAACCAAATTGCGCGTTCCATCAACGTGTATCGCACGCGCAAGCGCGGGATTTCGCTCACAACCATCAACGCTTGTCATAGCTGCTGAATTGATCACCCACTGAGGGCGCACCTGCGCTACCACCTCGTGCACCAAATCGGGCCGTGTTAAATCTACGACGAGATGACCCCTTGAGCCACTACGCGACGCAGGTACTCGCTCCCAGTCACCACCGGATACATCGCAAAGCGCGTGGCCTAAAAAGCCCGATGCACCGACAATGAGCAACCGATTATTAGCCATTAGTTTTTGCTTTCTCGAACAAATAATGCCAATGCGCGATTCAGCGCGCCAGCATATCCGATACGATCTATATTGGGTCCAATCAGAACTGTCAAAATTGTCTCTGCTCGATCTTGATAGCGCGGCATTTTCGTATGCACAAAAAGCCGCATTAAAACCTGCGCCGCCACACCATTTCCCGAAGGCAACCACCGATCAATAGCGGGTGAATTCGAGACCTCTGCCTCTGGCGTTCGGTCTTTCAAAGCACCCGAAGAATCGGCAAAAGCTATCATAACCCGATCTGCATGCGCGCGCGCAAATAACAAATCTGCCTCGCGTTCTTGCACCTCAAACAAATCGAGAGCAGCGCGAATGATTAAAACCTGATCCAACAAAAAATAAGGCGTACTCAGAGATCGCGCGTGGGCAAACAGGCTATCTTCCTGTACAAAACGCGTCTTAACCGCTTCAAAAATTCGCCGCGCAGCATCTAAAAAACGCGCCTCTCGAGTTTCGAGAAACGCCGCACATAAACCCGAAACTGCCAGTGCATTCCAGCCCGAATAAATCTCTGCATCCCGCAATATATTTCCCGCCTGATCTCGGAAACCCGTCAGCCCGGCCCCCAACAAAACACCGTCGGATAAGGCAAACTGTTCGAGCATTGCATCAGCCAGATCGCGGGACAAATTTACCTGTGCAAATGCCCGCAATAATTGAGCATTGACCGCCATGTGTTTTTCTGCATCAATCACAGGCCCGCGATGTGTTAATACCCTCAACACATAAACGCCATCTGTATCGCGCCGTGCGCTGTGTACAAAATTGATCAAAGGCGAATCAATACCCGCTTCTGCAAGTGCGAGAAGACCTTCGGGACCTGGATCAAAACCGCTTTTTACCACCGATTTCAAACTATCGCGCACCCGGTGCAAAAGCGCTGCGCTGGGATTGATACGAGGGCGCGGATTTTTCTTTTTATCGCGTTCTGCTCGCCGCATCAATTCTGCCCGCTGCACCTCGAGCCTGACGAGCCTATCGGGATTGTCGTACAAAATTTGCACCCACCGCAACAGATCCGTCATATCCCCAGGGTCGAGATAGGTGCTGCCTGTAATCCACTGTCCATCGGGTGTCAAAAAAACGAGAGATGGGACCCCGCCCAGACCAAAACGCTCAAACAAATCGGGCCGTTGATCGGCATCAACCCATACCGGCAAAGTGTAACGAGCAATCGCCCGCGCAATTTCTGAATCTTCAAAACACCGCACTACCAGATCGCGGCACCAAACCGACCGCTGCGTGTACAAAAACAACAGAATGGGGCGCCCGAGTATTCGGGCGGAATCTCTTTGGCTCCATGTCCGCCAGCTTATTCTTCCGCCATCCAACGCCGTTACATCTAATTTTGTCGCCTCATCTCCCCCACCACATGCCAAAACCCCAAACACGAGTGCGATCCAGATATTTTGCCGCATAACGACCCACATGTGACCAATATATATTATATAATTTTAAAAAAAAATACGGAACTCGCTGCATGGGGAAACGTCTAAACCGAACAAAAAAGGCTTGACACATGGGAAGGATTTGCTGAAGTTTTAAAATACTTTAGATATAAGGAAAAAACTATTGCGCCGCGAATTTTTCTATTGGGATGGCCTCGTCGATCAACATAATGGGAATCGCGTCCTGAATGGGATATAAAAAGATGTGATCTTCCCGCACCAAGCCCCCATCAATTGGCTGCTCAATTTTTTGCCCGCCTCGGTTTTTAACCTCGCCTTTTGCAATCGCACTGTTAATGGCGTCAATCAGCGGTTGATCGGCCAATTTTACGGGCATTTTGTTCTCTGGACAGGCCAAAATATCGAGTAAGTCTCGGTCAATCACGGTTCTTCCCTTTCATCAATCAAAAATTCGTGATCTGAAAATAGGCAACACGCGAGTCTCAAACAAGCGGTTTTTTTGATCTTATCTCACCATTAATCAGGAAATTTGTCTATCGCATCACCGCTAAAGCGCTGTTTTTTGCATCAGTAAAATCTTGTTCGATATTCGAGATGTGCTTGCTTTAGCGCGCGATGTTAGAATGCCCCCCCGGTTGGTGGCGCGTTCACACGCGCTCACGGCCGGGTTTTTTCATGTTTTGCAAGCTTCCCGGCCAATTCCATAAAGGAGAACCCCAATGAAATACCGTCTTCTCACCCTATTTGCGCTTGGCATTGGCCTGCTCAGCACGCCAGCTTATGCAACGCCCGAAAGCCATGCCGCAGCCAATTTTTTGTTGTTCGCGCCATCGGCCCGTGCAGCGGGCATGGGCAATGCTTATGTCGCTATTGCCGATGACGCAAATGCCACGTACTACAACCCCGCTGCACTGGCTTCATTACAAATTCACAGTCTCAGCACCACTCTGTACAAACCCGTTCCCCGACTGGCCGGCGACATCTTTTCGTCATTCGGCGCTTATACACACCCCTTTAGTGGCATTGGCAATCTGGGATATAGCCTCATTTATAGTTCTTTGGGCGAACAACAACGCACCGATGAAGAGGGAAATCTTTTAGGTACATTTAAAAGCTACGGCATGGCCCTGGGTGTATCTTATGGCACGCACCTCTTCAAAAATCTGGCACTGGGTATCACGGTTAAGTTCATCCATGAAAACCTCTCCGACGTAGGCGCGGGTATTGAACAAGGCAAAGGTACAGCGACTTCTTTTGCCGGAGACATAGGTTTCATGTGGGCTGCCACAGATCGGCTTAGCCTCGGCAGCGTATTGCGCAATGTTGGCCCAAACATGACTTTTATCGATGCCGACCAGGCAGATCCATTGCCGCAAAATTTCGTTTTTGGCATCGCATACAAAGTGATCAAAAACAACTCGTCCTCCCTGATGCTCACCGCAGATATTTACAAACCCCTCGCCTCTGATAATTTCTTCTCCTTTATTTCGGGCTGGAACGACGACCCCTTTGGCTGGAAGCCCAATCCGGGTGGCAACGGTTTTACGGAATTTGACGATATGGATTACCGCGTAGGTGCCGAATGGATGTACCAGCTTTCTGAAGATTCGGCTTTTGCCCTGCGCAGTGGCTATTCCTATGACAAGGATGGCAAACGCAACTTTCCCACCTTTGGGCTGGGTTTAAAATACAACTGGGCAAATTTCGATATCTCGTATTTTGTGCCGACAGAAGACACGCCTGCCAGCAATACATTCCGCTTCACGGGTGGATTTATATTTTAATCCTCGCAGGTTCAGTAAACTGACTCTCCTTGCGACGAAGACATCAGTTAAAATACAATGCTAAATCCCTTGAGATATAATGCTAAACCGCGCCTTCTCGCGCTCGGTACCGCCAGTTTGCTGAACCTCACGCTCTTAATTTCGCCTCTTTTCTCCCAAAATAGTAGTCCCCCTCCTTCGGACTTTAATGGCAATGGTACTGTCGATTTTCCCGACTTCTTGCTATTTGTCACCGCGTTTGGATCTCAAGCTGGTCAAGAGCGGTACGATGCGAAATACGATCTGGATGGCAATGGCGAGATTGCATTTGACGATTTTCTGTTATTTGTCGATAGCTTTGCGGCATCATCACAGCCATCCAGCGATCCACGTCTGACGCGAATTGAACTACCTGAAGGATTCCACATTCGCATATACGCCGAAGGGATAACGGGCGCTCGCTCGATGAGTCTCAGCCCGAGCGGAACCCTATTCGTCGGCACCCGCCCCAGCGGTCGCGTGTACGCACTGCGCGACGAAGACGGTGACCAAAAAGCAGAGCGGGTCATCATCCTCGCCCGCGACCTGAATAATCCCAACGGCGTCGCCTTCAAGAACGGCGACCTGTACGTAGCCGAAATCAACCGCATCCTGCGCTATCGCAACATCGAAGCACAACTCGGCAATCCACCGCAGCCGGAAATCGTCAACGACGCTTTCCCCACAGATCGCCATCACGGCTGGAAGTTCATCCGTTTTGGACCCGACGGTTTGTTGTACGTACCCGTCGGCGCACCGTGCAACATCTGCAATCGCGGCGATCCTTACGCCTCAATCGGAAGATTGGACACCAATGGCACCTTCAGCATCATAGCGCGGGGCATTCGCAACACCGTCGGCTTCGATTGGCACCCGGAAACGGGTGAACTGTGGTTCACGGACAATGGAAGAGATAGAATGGGCGACGATGTGCCGCCGGACGAACTGAACAGAATAACCGCCAATGGACAGCACTTCGGCTATCCCTACTGCCACGGCACCAACACCGCCGATCCCGTATTCGGCGATCAGCGTAGCTGCGGCGAGTTCGTCGCACCGGTCCAGAATCTCGGCCCGCACGTAGCGGCTCTGGGAATGCGCTTCTACACCGGCGACATGTTTCCAGAGGAATACCGCAATCAAATCTTCATCGCCGAACACGGATCCTGGAATCGCAGCAGCAAGATCGGCTACCGCGTCACCCTGGTGCGTCTAAATGGCAACAGGGCGGTCAGCTACGAACCATTCGCAAAAGGCTGGCTTCAGGGCGAATCGAACTGGGGAAGACCCGTCGATGTGCTCGTCATGCCCGACGGTTCCCTACTGGTATCGGACGACCAGGCCGGTCTAATCTACCGCATCAGCTATTCTCACTGATCTCGCATTATGAAACCGAATATACGCTTGACTATGACCCTCCTGCACGGATGCTCAATCCTCCTGTATCTTATAGCTCTCTTTGTACAGCCCGTTATGGCTGTGGACTCCTATCGCGTCTTAGCCGTGCGCGTCTCTTTTCCACCCGAAGATCCCGACAACGAAACCACCAGTGGAAACGGCACATTCAATCTCAGTACAGTCGAAAGCCCCGATCGTATCTACCCCTTTGATGCGCCTCCCCATGACCGCGCCTATTTTGAAGCCCACCTGCAGGCACTTTCCAATTATTACCGCGACATATCCCAGGGGCAACTGACCATCGAATACGATGTCTATCCACAAGATCCCACCGCGAGTTACGTCCTCGACACCCCCTTGATCGAATACGGCAATGGACGCACGAGGCGCGAAATAAATGAGCGCGTCACGCGGCTTTTTCGGGATGGTATTCGCGCTGCAGATGGCGCAGATGGTGCAAATATAGATTTCTCAAAATACCGCGCCTTTGCAGTATTTCACGCGGGACTCGGCGGAGAAGCAGGTCAAAAACTCAACGACATACCCTCGGCCTTTATTTTTCAACGCGACCTCATCGAACTCGCCGACGGCGCGATTTCCGTCAACAACGGTGCTTTTCACGTCACATCGGGTATGCTATTGCCCGAAGCCATCAGCACAAACGGTCAGGGTGGTCTCAATGGTACGATCGCCCGATTTTTTGCCTCGCAACTCGGCTTGCCCGGTCTTTCGGACTTTGAAAACGATCTGCCTGCAATTGGCGACTGGAGTTTGATGGACACGGGTGCCAACAATCAAATTGACGCCGCTCGCCTGGGACTTCAACCCCTCAGAAATGACCCCGCCAGCACAACCCTGCTCGGATTCTTGCCCAGCCGCATGATCGCCTGGTGCCGCATGCAACTCGGCTGGCTCGAACCACTCGTGATCACCCACAACGACACCGTAGAAATCGCTGCATCCGGTAGCGCGTCCGATCTTCCGCAAGCTATTCGCGTGCCCATCAGCGCCACAGAATATTTTTTAATTGAAAACCGCTACTCACGCCTCAATATTGAAAATCGCATCCCGCAAATCGAATTTTCCACCCCTCATAATGTCTGGCTTTCCACAGATGACTACGATGCATTCATACCCGGCTCGGGCATTCTCGTCTACCACATTGACGATGCGATTATTCGGGCCAGCGATGTAGAAAAACACATCAATAGCCACCCCGATTACAAAATTGCACCTGCCCAATATCGCCGCGGCATTGCCCTCGAAGAAGCCGATGGGCTACAAGACATCGGCAATGTATCGGCCAGCCGCATCATTCAAGCTGGTATCATCTCATTAAGCAGTATCGAAGGCGCGCCAGAAGACGCTTTTTACGTGGGCAACAACGCCGTATTTGATCCCAAGACCTCGCCGAATACCCGCAGCAACTTAGGCTATGAAAGCGGCATAACCATCGAAGTGCTCAGCCCACCCGGCGAAGTAATGTCAGTTGCTATCCGTTTTGCCAATCGGATAGATCACTGGCCGATTACAAACTTGAACCCCACACGAGGGGCACCCCGCGTCATCGACCTCGACGGAGACGGAAGCAAAGAGATCCTTCACAGTTCTGGCGCGTGGAAAATCGCGGGGACACCGCACGGTACGGACGAGGTATTTGCAACAACCCCTGCTATTGGCGACCTGAAAGAACCTGGATTCATCTATCACCGCGGAGAAACAACCCGAACGCACTGGCGTCCCAGTGGTACAGTCCGTGAAACCATTGATATCAATCCCCCTCCATTTTTCTCTTCAACACCCGTCATTACAAAATTCCCCACAACGCCCGTCGATATCTGGGGAAGGAGCGATGGGAAAATCGAATGGGGTAATCTTCTATCTGAAACCGCGGGCAGCATCGCCCTGAGCGATGCCATCCAATCGCTCGCCGTGGGCAATATCGACGGCGACTCGGACAATGAACTCATCGCCATTACCAGCAGTGCTCAGCTCCACCTCATTCACGGAACCAACCAATCCAATCCACTCGCCACATTCGCATCTCCCATCATCGGCGGCCCGGCAATAGGTGACCTCGACCGCGATGGCAATGACGACATTGCAGTCATCTCAACAGACGGCATCCTCTCCATCCTCGACGCCAATGGTCTCACCTTTGCGAGCGACCCCGTACCCGGCGGCGCGCATTCACCTCCTGTTGTCGCCGACCTCGATCGGGACGGATTTGTCGAAGTCCTCTTTGGCGGCAACGGCAAACTCTATCTCTATCGCTTCAACGCCATCTTGCAAACCGAAGGCGCCCTCGCCTTTCCGATAAAAGACGACGCCGGCCCCATCGAAGCACCGCCCATTCTCGCCGACATCAACAACGACGCATCCCCCGATATTTTTGTGGGTACACGCGGTGGCCTCCTCTACGGCCTGACCGCCGAAGGACATTCCCTATCGGGATTTCCCCTATTAGTGTCCGGCCCCATTCTCTCATCACCACTTATCGACGACCTTGACAACGACGGCACCCTGGAACTCATTATATATACCGCCAACGGCAGCATGCACCTCTTCCACCTGGAAACAATTGACCCATCTTATACCGGCAACAAAATTATCTGGGGACAACTCGGCGGCGGACCGGGCAACGCGGGCAAATTGCTCCAACAGCCTCTCGAAATCGCACCCCCAACAGACACCTCGCTTTTACCTGCGGCGCGAGCATATCTCTACCCCAACCCGATCCGCAATGGCGACAGGGCGCGCATTCGCTTTTTTTTATTGGAACCCGCCGAAATCACTATGACCATTTACAATCCCCTCGGTGAAAGAGTCGCCGACCTCATTCACAACAATCCCATGCCCAACACCGACAACGAAATCGCCTGGGATGTATCCGATTATGCCAGCGGCCTCTATATCTGTCGCCTGCAAGCCAGCAACAGCACGCGCACAGAGGTGCGATTTATCAAAGCCGCGATAATAAAGTAAGAAGGTGCAGGTTTAACCCTTCATTCGCGTTTCATCTGCGGATCAAACATGTCTTACAAAATCACACAAACGATCCTCATCCTCCTGACCCTGAGTACACAGGCCCTCGCGCAATTTGACGCCAATCACCCCGAACTGAACTGGCGCGTCATTGAAACCGAGCACTTCAAAGTCTATTACCATCAGGGACTGGAAAAACTGGCTCCGCGTGCTGCCCAAATCGCCGAAGACGCGTACAGCCCAATCGCGTCCTTTTACAATTTTGAACCCGATAGCAAAGTCCGCATCATTCTCAAAGACACCGAAGACTATGCCAATGGCGCAGCGTATTATTACCATAACACCATCGAAATCTGGGTCTCCAACCTCGACTTTGCATTGCGCGGCAGTACAGATTGGCTCCCAAACGTGATAACGCACGAATTGACGCACATCATCTCACTCCAAATCGCTCGAAAATCCTCGCGGCGCATCCCCGCCATCTTCGTCAACTATCTGCAATATCAGGGCGAAGGTAAACGCGACGACATCCTCGCTGGCTATCCCAATGTCCTTGCCGCATACGCCATTCCCGCCACCATTATCCCACCCTGGTTTGCCGAAGGCACAGCGCAATACATGGCACCGGGCGCACAACACGACCGCTGGGACTCGCACCGCGATATGATCTTGCGCCAGGCCATGCGCAGTGGGAGCTTACTCACCCGCGACGAAATGTCTGTCTTTGGCGCCAAAACAGGTCTCGGATTTGAAAAAGTGTACGACCACGGCTACTCGCTCTCCCTCTTTATTGTCGATACCTTTGGGCGCGACAAACTCCCCGAATTGTATCGGCAAATGAAAGTCTGGTGGCGCACGGATTTTGGCGGCGCAATCCACGCGACCCTGGGCATCTCTGCAAACGAATTGCACGCGCGCTGGGTCGCATCGCTCAAAAAACGCTATGCGGCTCAAATCGCACAGGTCGAAACCAGTCCCGCACAGGGCGACCTCATCCGCGAAGACGGCTACCTCAATCTGCACCCTCGCTGGTCTCCCGATGGAACAAAACTCGCCTACCTCTCCAATAAAGGGCGCGATTATGGGCGCACGAGTTTGATGGTCTATACCCTCGCTGACAGCAGCGTAGAAATCGCCGCTCCCAGCGCGGTCACGGCCTTTGACTGGTCAACCGATGGCGAACAACTCCTCTACGCGCGCCACAGCCAACCCAATAAATACGGTGCGCGGCAATGGGACCTCTACACCATGGATACCAAAGCCGTCAAATCGAGCCTGTTTCAAAATGTCAAAGCCACGATTGGTCTCTCACGAGCCACTTTCCCGGGCGAAACGCGCCTCAGCACTGGCTTGCGCGGCATTCACCCGGCCTATTCGCCAGACGGAACGCAAATTGCGTTTGTCAAAAATGGCGGAGGCAACACCAACCTCTGTATCCTCGACATCGCGGCAAATACTATTCGCTATCTCACATCTTTCGACAATGGCTCACAGGTCGCCACCCCGCGCTGGTCTCCCGATGGATCGCAAATCGCATTCTCGCTCTACCAAAGCGGCACCTCGCGGGACATCGCCACCATTCCCGCAACGGGCGGCGACTACACAGTGCGCATCGCCTCCCGCGAAACCGACCGCGATCCGTGCTGGACACCCGATGGCTCATCCCTCGTATTTGCCTCTGACCAAGACGGCATCTTCAACCTCTATTGCGCCAATCTATCCAACGGCACAATAGACCGCCTCACCCGCGTGTACGGCGGCGCATTTCAACCCCACGTTCATCCAGATGGCCACCGCATCGCCTATGCACACTACGGCAAAAATGCCTACGAAATTCGCGTTATCTCTCAGCCATTAAACGAATCCGCAGAGACCAACATCTTTCGAGTCGAACCCTTCGGCTCCACACCGCCCAAACCCGCAATAGCGAGCCGCCCATACAAAAATGAATTTTCATCCACCACCATACTTCCGCGCCTGGCAATCGACAGCGGCAAACTCAAACTCGGCGCTATAGCGGGATCCGACGACGTCTTGCGAAAGCAAACCTTTTTTATCAGTGGTCTGCTTGCCCACGATCTGGATATGGACCTGTATGCACTTTACGAATACCGAAAAAAACGGCCCACCTTTTTTCTCGAAGCCTATCGTCTATCGCGCCACGTTGAAGAAGATGTAATCAGCCGCGACGAAGACTTTCGCATCTACAACCGCACTTTTGCGCTCACGGGCATTGAAATAGGCGGCAAATACACCCTGAGACGCGGCGGTACGATCGACGCGCGACTCGTGTACAATCGCACGGGCGCTGTTCTGGATCAAGCGCGGTTCAACGGCCTCAATCGCGACATAGTGGCCGCCACAACCCTCAACGGATTTGATCTCGCCCTCACCTATCGCCTCAATGCCATAGGTCGATCCCGCGACTCGGAAATCAATCCCCGATCCGGACGTCGTCTCGCGCTGCGTTACGACCGTTATTTCAACTGGTTCATCAGTGGCTTTGAGGAAAACACCTCGCTGATTGTCGAAACCTACGACCGCTATTTCTACAACCAACTCTCCCTCGACTGGAACGAATTTATCCCGGTCGCTCCCGGTCGCAGTGCCCTGAGTTTCCGCTTTTTTGGCGGCGTGATCGACAGCGAAGTTGACGACACCTTTGACTTCTTTCTCGGCGGCTTGCCCGGCATGAAAGGATATACGTTTTACAGCCTGGAAGGCCGCCGCGCCCTGATGTTGCGGTCGGCTTATCGCTTTCCCCTCTGGTCGCGCATCGATCGACAAACCGGTCCGATCTACTCCGACCAGCTCTACGGCGCATTCTTTGCCGGAATCGCCCGCGCCTGGGATGGCACATCCGATGACGCGATACTCAAACGCGGCTGGAAACGCGAACTGGGCACGCAGTTGCGCTACGATGCCACCTCGTTTTATCTTTTTCCCACACGCGCCAGCCTCGACGTAGCCTATGGTTTTGACCATGTGCCTTTGCAACGGGCTGGCGATCCACTTGAACGAAGCGGCTTGAAGATTTACTTTACATTATTATTTGGATTTGTTACAGATGTTGGGAAAGTCAACTTTTAGCCAAAGGACTCCCCATGCGAACATTCACACTCTGCACCCTTGTTTTCGCGCTCATGTGCGGGCAGGCCGCCGCGGAAAAATCACCTAAAACGGCCTTCTTTCTCTCACTGCTTGTACCGGGTCTGGGTGAATTATATGCCGGAGCCAAAATGCGCGCAGTCGGGTTTATGGGTGCAGAAGCCCTCACCTGGACCGCTTATGTTTCATGGCGAGGCAAAGGCAATGACATTAAGGAAGAATTTCGGGCGTATGCCGATCAGCATTGGCGGGAAGCGCGGTACACCGCCTGGCGGGAATGGAACAAAACTCAGCCCGAGCCGTATCACGAAACCCACGCCCTGCCCTCCAAAAGCGCAGACACGCAGCAGTATTACGAACTCATTGGCAAATACCATCAATTTGTCTATGGCTGGGACGATGTGACGGCTGACTTTTCCACCGATAACAAGAACGTGCCATCGCCACGCAGGCTGGACTATGAAACGCGTCGCAACGACAGCAACAAATACCTCAAACGCGCGTCTGTTGTCACAGGCCTGGCAGTGCTCAACCACATTGCCAGTGCCATACACGCCTCGGCCTATACGCGCACGCTCAAAAAAAAGACCGGACCGAGCTTGTGGATCGACATCACGCCAGTCGATCACCATGGACGGTCCATAGTTGAATTGAAAACGAGATTTTAGCATCATGAAAACACCATTCCATATCCTGATCGTCTGTGCCTGTTTGCTCGCTCCCTCTGCCGCACTTGCGCAAGAAGCGAAATCACCTAAAAAAGCCGCCTTTTTATCCGTTCTCTTACCCGGCCTGGGCGAGCGATATGCGGGCGGGCGAAAATCCGCGAAATTTTTCCTATTTACCGAAGGCATATTCTGGACGGGATTATTTGCATTTCAAAAACTCAACACCACGCGAGAAAACACCTTCCGCGCTTATGCCGCGGCACGCGCTGGCGCAACCACCGTCAAAAAACCCAACTCCCATTATGACCGCCTATCCAGTTACAACAGCATCTACGACTACAACGCCCGATTGCACTATGTCGAGGGCACATCGGGCAACCCACTGCCAGAAACACCCGAAAACTTTTGGGAGTGGGACACACCGTCTTCCCGCGAGCACTTTCGGGAACTGCGAAGCAAAGCCACCTGGGCACGCACACGCGGCTTCCTCTTTGTGGGCGCACTCATCTTCAATCGCTTTGCCAGCGCGTTAAACGCCGCCAACATCGCCGCCAAAACCCGTCCCATTGCAACTGTTTCCCCCAATACCTCTGGGGACTTACAGGTGCGCCTCTCAGTCCGATTTTAACAATGTCTCCGCCAACAACGCCCAAACGCGATTTGCGTTATCTTTCTTTTATTATTGCTTGCTGCATTGCGTTTTTTTGCATCACAGCCCACGCCCAACCCATCCCCCAAAGCGGAACCCACCTGATTCCGCGCCAAACCCCACCCTATCGCCCCGCAACCAAAATCTCCTTCTCCACGCCATTCCGCGTTGGCGATACGCTCACGCTGCCCGCATACAGTTTTCAACTCGTTGGCGGTGGAAAATACCACACCACAACAACCTGTCGCTATGTGGGCGACCACTGTTACATTTTTGTAGAAGATGACATGTGGAACACCCCGCGCGTAACACAAACGGGTATTGAATCCCTCGCACGCGCGTTTGATCAATCCACCGCACGTCATCCCGACCGCGGCATTTACGAGACAGTCACCGACCTCTTTGGCGATCCCCCGGATGTCGATGCCGATCCCCGCATACTCATCCTGGTGCTCGACGTGCTCGACAGTCCAATCACAGGCATCACATTTATCGGTTATATCGATACCAACAACGAAGCCCCACCTGTCTCGCGCGAAATCATTTATATCGACGCTCGGCCCCTCGACATTGGCAGCAACCTCGCACGCGCCACACTCGCCCACGAATTTCAGCACCTGATCCACTGGAAAGCGGATCACGACGAAGCCAAATGGCTCGACGAAGGGTGCTCGGAATACGCCGAACTCGCCTGTGGATACAAAGACACGACAGCAGCCGCGACCGAAAATTTTCTCTCGCTCGCGTCCAATACAGACCTCACCTATTGGGAAGATCAGTTTTTTGATTTTGACCAGGCATATCTCTATATGACGTACTTCGCACAGCGCTATGGCGAGGGCGCACTCCGCAAACTCGTCGCAGACCCGGACAGCAGCATAACGAGCATCGATAATCTTCTCCAATCGCTCAACGCACCCGAACGCTTCGACCACCTCTTTGGACAATGGGCCGCTGCCATGTACCTCGACGGCGAGGGCGACCTCGGCTATCGCGCCATTGACCTGCACCCGGTAAAGCGCGAAATCCTCACCACCCCAACCAACAATCTCACGCGACGCGCCACGCGCTGGGGCATAGACTATCTCGATCTGGGTGAAACACCCGGCCTCGCCTTCACACTCCAATCCACAGGTGACAACGACCTCCTCGTCACACTCATCGCCGAAGGGGATCACCCCTTTGCCGCACCGATCCCCATTCCAGTCTCACAGAGCAAACGCATACATACATCGGGCAATATTGCCAGAAGCCTCGCCATCACCTCCACATCTGGCACAACAATCGGTTACACCCTCTCCGTATCTGAACTCGCGTCCGGATCCGCAACATCAGACTTTGATGGCGACGGAGAAATCGGCTTCTCGGACTTCCTCGCCTTTGTCTCGGGCTTTGGCAAAACCGCAGGTGACGTTGGCTTCGACCCCACCTTTGACCTCGACGGCGACCTGCGCGTTACCTTCTCAGACTTCCTCATCTTTGTGCAAAACTTTGGCGCAGACTTTTAACATAAAAAAACGAAAGGGACTCCCATGCCAATCACGACCCTTATCCACTCAGGAAAGATCATCGACGGCACTGGCAACCCCTATTTCTACGGCGATGTCGCTCTACAAAACGGCAAAATATCCACCATCAAACCACCGGGTTCCATCCCCCGCGACGGCATAGGCGAAATCGTCGATGCATCCGGTCACATCGTCTGCCCCGGCTTCATCGACATACAGAGCCACTCCATCGTCCCACTCATGCGCGACGGCCGATGCCTCTCCAAAATCACACAGGGCATCACAACCGAAATCATGGGCGAAGCGTGGACCCCCGCACCTGTCGGCGGCTCCAATAACCTCTCGCGATCCCTACCCAAAGACTGGCGGAAACGGGCGCAGGGCTGGCATCGCTTCGGCAACTGGCTCGACGCCATGATCGAAGCCGGCGTCTCTCCCAACGTCGGCTCCTTCCTGGGCGCAGGCACCCTGCGCGCGCACGCAATGGGCATGCGGATGGGTGAGCCAACCCCCGACGAAATGAAAACCATGCACCGCGTCATGGCCGAATCCATGGAAGACGGTGCCTTCGGCCCCTCCTACGCCCTCATCTATCCACCGGACACATATACCAACACGGATGAAATCGTCGAAATCTGCAAAACAGCGGCGCGATTCGGCGGCATCTACATCACCCACATCCGGTCCGAAGCCGACAAACTTCTCGAAGCCCTGTACGAAGCCATCGAAATCGGACAGCGCGCCAACATCCCGGTCGAAGTCTATCACCTCAAAGCCGTTCCCGAGCGCAACTATCCCAAGATGCACCAGGTCATCGAGCGTATAAATCAGGTACGCGCCGAGGGCCTCGACATCACCGCCGATATGTATCCCTACACGGCCAGCGGCACCGGCCTATCCACTGTCCTGCCCACCTGGGTGGCCGCAGACGGCAAATTCTTCGACAACCTGCGCGACCCCGACATCCGTGCGAAAATCGTCTCCGAAGTCAGAACCCGCCAGGGCGAAATCCCCCGTCGTCCCGACCGGATCGCTCCAGTCGGATTCAAAAAACCCGAAAACCAGCAGTACATCGGCAAACGCCTCTCCGAGATTGCCGAGACGCGCGACCAGGACTGGGTAGAAGCCACCATCGACCTCCTGCTATCGGAAAACCAGCGCATCTTCACCATCTACCACACCATATCCGAAGACAATGTCCGTCTCCAACTCCAGCTCCCCTGGATCAAAGTCTCCACAGACGCCGGCGGTGTCGATCCAGAACGGGTGGCTGCTGAAGGACCGCTCCACCCCCGGTCGTACGGAACCTATCCCCGCGTCCTCGGCCGCTATGTCCGAGACGAAAAACTCATGCCACTCGAAGAAGCCATCCGCAAAATGACCTCCTCCGTCGCCAATCGCCTCTCACTATGGGACCGCGGGCGACTCCAGCCCAACTGCTGGGCCGACATCGTCGTCTTTGACCCCGACACCGTCGCCGACCGCTCGACATTCGACGACTCCCACCAGCTCTCTATCGGCATCCGCGACGT
>JAPPIE010000157.1 GCA_028874765.1 Gemmatimonadota bacterium | reverse complement strand
CAGATGCTATCTCGGAATGTATCTGTGCGGGAAGTCTTTGAGGCGAAAAACCTGGCTCGTGTCACAGAATATAAGCGCAACAGAGCTAAAGATAGCGAACTAAACAAAGACCTGATCCTACTTTTGCATCAGATGCTTATCGGCGGCATTAACGATGACATTGCAGGGCGCTTTCGCCAGCAGGGAGAATACGTGCGGGTAGGCACTCATATTGCGCCAGCACCTGAGCATGTAGAGCGCATGATAGACAATATCCTCGTTGAGTATTCCAGTGACCTCGACACCTACTTCCTGGATAAAATTGCCCGATTTCATCTGGATTTCGAGACCATCCATCCCTTTTGCGACGGCAATGGTCGCATGGGGCGAGTCATTATCAACTTTCAACTCCTGCAACTCGGTCTGCCGCGCCTTATCATCCGCAACTCGGAGAAGGAGACGTACTATCGGGCATTCAGAGACTACGGAGATAGCAGAACGACCAGGACGATGGAAGGGATTCTATCACTGGCTCTTACAGAGTCGCTGCACAAGCGACTGAGCTATTTGAAGGGAGAGGCAATCATCAATCTATCGGATTACATCAGGCAGAATGGACTCTCGGCACCCGCTGTCACCAACGCCGCCCGCCGCCAGACCATCCCCGCTTTTCGCGAGAACGGGGTGTGGAAGATAGGTCAGGAATTCATCTACTGAATCACGTCGGAACATTCGGCTCTGCCTTGGTCATAACCTCCAGCACAGCGATTTTGCCTTCTCTATTTGCTGCGAGTGCGCGGTGGATCGCGGGTGCGAGTTCGTCGGGCGTATCCACGCGCTCTGCCAGGGTGCCCAACCCCGCGCTCACCTGGGCGTAATTCCCACTCATCTCATTGCTCCCAAAGCGATCTGACGCATACGGCATATGCGAATCGTACTTCGTCATCACCCCATTATTGAGCACAACCGTAAAAATCGGAATCTCTGCCCGAACACCCGTCTCCAGATCCAGTCCCGCCATCCCAAACGCGGCATCGCCCATCAAATTGATCACCTGCTTCTCCGGCGCGGCCAACTTCGCGCCCAACGCCAGCCCCAGACCATAGCCCAGTTGCGTTGACTTGCCCCATCCCAGGTACCCGCGCGGTGTCACGGGTTTCCACGTCGGAACGAGTTGATCGCGCGGATAACCCGAATCGTGGGTAATAATCGTATTGCCCACATCCACCGCATTTTCCAACTCTCGAATCACGCGATACGGACTGATCGGAATCTCATCCGACGTAAAATGCGGCTCCCACAAATCGGCAAACTCGCGGCTCACAGCGGCAACCCGGCCTTCAGCATCATTCTCACGCCCACCCTCGCCAACCTGTCGCTTAACCTCCTCAATCATCTGCCGCAACACCAGCTTCGCATCTCCCAGCGCGCCCAATACAACCTCGTAATCCTTGCCCATATCCTCCGCGCAATTCGTCACCTGAGCCAGGGGGACCCCCTCTGGCATCGGCGTGGTAAATGTATTGCGCGTAAAACTCGTACCAATCCCCAGCCCAAAATCCATCGACGCCAAAAACCGCTTAACCATCAACGTGTACGTGTGTCCGCCAGTACCCAGCGACAGTGGATGCGTCTCTGGAAAAACACTCTTGCCCGCAAGCGTCGTCATCACGGGAATACTCGTCAACTCCGCAAACTCAATCAACTCCTTCGTCGCCTCGGCATACAACACCCCCTGCCCCGCAATAATAACCGGACGGTGAGCGCGGAGAAGATCTGCAATCATATCCCGCACATCCTCAGACGCAGCAGCGGAGCGTCGGATCTGAACCGGCGTATAAGCGACATCTTCACCTGGATATTCGACCGCCATAGCCTCTCTGGGCATCTCCAACAACACGGGACCCAAACGCCCGCTCTTCATCTGCACAACCGCGCGGCGCACCATAACTGGAATATCCTCTACCGCGTATATTTGGGCCGCCCACTTCGTAATATGGCGGTAATTCCGCACCGCTTCAAATGTCGGATGAATACCCTGGCGCAACAGCGATTCCCCGCCGGGCAAGTGCAACACAGGCACCGAATCTGCATACGCCTGCGCCACGCCCCCAAACGCATTTTCCGCACCGGGACCTTGCTGCATCGTAAAAACGCCAAACCTTTTTCCATTGGACACGCGACTAAAACCATCGGCCATATTGACACCCGCGCGCTCCTGACGACAAATAATAGGGGTAATACCCACTTTGGCCGCGGACTCAATGAGGTGTTGATGGGGAAAAGCCACCAGAAACTCAACGCCTTCTGCCTTGAGCACACGCGCCATAGCATCGTAACCAGTCATGAAATTCTCCGTTTTGTGTATTGTGAAAAATGGATAAATTGTTACCTTATGCAGGGTCGGAGCCAAAGATATTCTGATTGCGCGAATAATACAATGGGATTTTGAGACGCCACATCATTTAATCTACACTATGCACAACTCTCCAGCGGACACCTGTCCGCTTTGCAAAAGCCAGAACACAACCCACTATCTCCGCGACGCATTCAGGGAATACCTGATCTGTACGGATTGTTCTCTCATCTTTGTCCCCAAAACTTTTCACCTATCTGAAAAAGAGGAAAAACAACGCTACGACCTGCACAAAAACGACCCCGCAGACCCGAAATACAGGGCATTTTTATCGCGAATTTGCAACCCCCTGAAAGCGCGCCTACCCAAACGCGCGCACGGTCTGGATTTTGGATGCGGTCCCGGACCGACATTATACCTCATGTTGCAAGAACACGGACACACCGTCGAAATATACGACAAATTTTACGCGCACAACCCCGAAGTCTTCCAGCGCGAATACGACTTTGTAACCGCAACAGAAGTCGTCGAACACCTGAAAAACCCGCAATATGAATTACAAAGACTTTATCGCCTTATAAAGCCAGGCGGCATACTCGGCATCATGACCAAACTCGCAATCGACAAATCCGCATTCGAAAATTGGCATTACAAAAGAGACCCAACACACATCTGTTTTTTTTCAAAACCAACATTTGAATGGTTGGGAAACACCTATAAATCAAAAATCGAATTCATCGGAGCCGATGTGATCTTAATTCACAAAACAGGAAAAGGACATAAATGAAAAAATCATTAGACACAAAACTCGCCGACATACGCAGCAATCCCAACAGCGATGCATTTATCATCGCGTATGCCGCCGACCCCGACATGTCAAAAGGACTTGCAACACTCACAGATGCCACACCATCTATACAAGCCTATTACGATGACCTTGTGGATATCACTGAACAAGCAAAAATCGATGTTTTACTGACCTCTGTCTCCACTATGGACGTCCTGGCACATGAAAAACGGCTCTTTGACACATCACCCGTAACACCTGCCGTGCGCGCCAATGACACAACCGACCTGTGGGATGCAACAGGCGCAGAATACACCTCTCTGCCATCACGCCCCTTTGCCTCACCCACAATTGAAGAAGCGCAATACGGCACACTATTGCCCAAACCCGACCAGAAACCAGACATCGACCTCGGCCTGTACTCCATCACATTCAACAACAATCTGGATACAGACTGGCTCTCACTGATGCAGTTCAAAGCCTTCAGAACAGAAGCTACGCGCAAAGGATTTCGATACTTCCTCGAAGTCTTTAACCCCAATGTAGCAGACTGCGGGTTGAATCCAGAAGAAATCCCCGCATACGTCAATGATCAGATCGCCCGAATGCTCGCCGGCATACCCCGGGCATCGCGTCCCGAATTTTTGAAAATCGCCTACAATGGCCCAGAAGCGATGGAAGCCCTCGTCAACTACGATTCCACAGTCGTCGTCGGCATCCTCGGCGGACCAACGAGCACCACTTACGACTCATTCAAACTCATATCCGAAGCCAAAAAACACGGCGCGCGCGTCGCCCTCTTTGGCCGCCGCATCAAAGGTGCCGAAAATCCCAGAGCATTTGTCGAAGTCCTGCGCGACATCGCAGACGGCCTTATCAGCCCGGAAGAAGGGGTCAAAATCTACCACAACACACTCAAAAAACTCGGCATAGCGCCATTGAGAAATTTTGAAGATGATATGGTACTTTTCACACCGGGACTGGTATAGATTTTAGCCACAAAAAGCACAAAAGACACAAAAGAAACGCGCGTGTAGGGGCGGTGTCTCTGTGCCTTATCCACCAACTTTGAGGCGTGTTTCAATAAACTGAAGGAAAATAACATGCGCGTCACGCGGCTACTCGATGCCCCCATCATCACCCCGGATCTGCACCCGAGTATCGGACACAACATCCAGGGACCCTCGCTGATCCGCGTACCCGACTGGGTACCCAAACCACTCGGATCGTATTACCTGTACTTTGCCGACCACAAAGGCAGGTACATCCGCCTCGCATACGCAGATAACCTGCGCGGACCCTGGAAAATACATCCACCGGGAACCCTGCAACTCGCCGACTCGCATTTTCCCACACAGCCACTCGCCGCATCAGAAAAAGACATAGCACAAATCAAAGCCCTCTGGCACGAAGAAAAAGGACCTCAAAAATTGTCTCACGACCTGTTGACAGAAGCCACCACACCGCATATCGCATCGCCAGATGTACACGTCAACCACACCGATCAAACCATTGTCATGTACTATCACGGCCTTGAAAAACTCGCACATCAAATCAGCCGCGTCGCCACATCTCCCGATGGAATCAACTTCACAGCGCGCCCAGAAACCTTTGCCAAAAGCTATCTCAGAATCTTTCGACACACGGGTTATGTCTATGGCATGGCAATGCCGGGCCAATTTTATCGATCAGCCAACGGGTACTCTAACTTTGAAGAAGGCCCATTGCTATTCAACAAAAACATGCGCCACGCAGCGCTGTTAAAACGCGAAAATACCCTGTACATATTCTGGACACAGGTAGGAGACGCACCCGAAAGCATATTACTCAGCACCATTGACATATCGGCTGACTGGCAAAACTGGCATGAAACAGAAAGCGTAGAAATCCTGCGCCCAGAACATCCATGGGAAGGCGTGGACGCACCACTGGAACCCTCTATCCGCAGCGTAGCTTATGGACACGTCAACCAATTGCGCGACCCGGCAATCTTTGAAGAAAATAACCACATCTATTTACTATATGCCGTCGCAGGAGAAAGCGGCATAGCCATCGCCGAAGTGGAACTATAGACCAAACCATCTATTCACTGTGAGGACAATAATGTCAGATTTACACCCCGATAAACTCCTGGAATACTCCGTCGTCTATACAGACCGCGCACTCAACCACATGTCGCAATCCTTCCAGGGCGTCATGCGAGATATATCCACCACACTCAAAAAAGTGTATTGCGCCAGCGCGGTCATCGTCGTACCCGGCAGTGGCACATTCGGCATGGAAGCCGTAGCGCGACAATTTGCCACAAACAAAAAATGCCTTGTCATTCGCAATGGATGGTTCAGCTATCGCTGGAGCCAAATTTTCGAAATGGGCGACATCCCATCCCAATCCACTGTCCTCAAAGCGCGGCGCACAGGCAAAGACAAACACGCCCCATTTGCACCGCCACCTATTGAAGAAGTCACAGAGACAATCGCGACAGAAAAACCGGACTTTGTCTTCGCACCACACGTCGAAACCGCATCCGGGATCATTTTGCCCGACGAATACATCCGTTCCGTAGCAGACGCCATACACGCTGTTGGCGGCCTCCTGGTATTGGACTGCATCGCCTCGGGAACAATCTGGGTCGATATGAAAGCCCGCGGTGTCGATATCCTGATCAGCGCCCCACAAAAAGGCTGGAGCGCCGCTGCGTGTTGCGGCCTTGTCATGCTGTCTTCCCCTGCACTGGAAAAAATTGAATCCACAACCAGCACCAGTTTTGCCTGCGACCTGCACAAATGGCTTCAAATTATGGAAGCCTATGAAGGTGGTGGCCATGCGTATCACGCGACCATGCCCACGGATGCCCTCACCGTATTTCGCAACACAATGAAAGAAACCGAAAATTACGGCTTTGATAAAATTTGCGCGCAGCAACGAGAACTCGGCGACAAAGTTCGCGCCCTCCTGGACAGCAAAGGCATAAAAAGCGTAGCAGCAGAAGGCTTCCAGGCACCGGGAGTAGTAGTCAGCTACACCGAAGACCCCGACATACACACCGGCAAAAAATTCATGGACGCGGGCCTTCAAATCGCCGCTGGCGTACCCTTGCAATGCGACGAACCAGAAGACTTTCAAACCTTCCGCCTGGGCCTATTCGGCCTGGACAAACTCCAGAACATCGACCGCACCGTCCAGAAACTCGACGAAGCTCTATCCCAAATTCTTTGAAAGGATGAATCATGTACGTAGGCACACAGTACTTCGGCACATCAAAAATAGAAATGGAATTTCTATCCCGCCATGGCGTCACCCATTTTGATGCCACAGTCAATGGAATGGATACCGACACCCTCACGCGGCACAGAGAAGAAGCCGCCGCTTACGGAGTCGAACTCGAAATGATTCACGTCCCCCCAATGGACAGCATCCCCATGGCAAAAGACCCGCAGCGCGACAGAGACATCGACCTGTTCTGTCAATACATCGAAAACGCGCACAAAGCCGGACTGCGCGGTCTAAACTACAACTTCTGCGTCTTGCGCGCACCTTCCGGCGGCCTTGTACAACGCACCGGACGCAGGCCGGGTCGCGGCGGAACGACGTACAGCTCTTTTGTCCTCTCTGAATACGACAACGACACCCTCACCGAAATCGGCCGCGTAAGCCGGGAAGAAGCTTTTGAACGCGCCGCATACTTTCTCGAACGCGTAATACCCGTTGCCGAAGAATACAAAATACAGATGGCATGCCACCTCAACGACCCGCCAGCACCCGTGCTAAACGGCATAGAAAAATGGAATTATCCCGTATTTGAAGGCCTGAAGCGATTCAGCGAACTGGTTGACAGCCCCTATCACGGATTCAATTTCTGCTGCGGCGTGGCCGCCGAAGGACTGGAAAACCCGGCCGAAGAACTCCCGCCCATCGTCAAATATTTTGCAGAAAGAAAAAAAATCTTCAACGTACACTTCAGAAACATCCGCGGAGGCCTGCACGACTTTTGCGAAACCTGGCCAGATGAAGGCGACGTCAACATGTACGAAATCGTCAAAGCGTTACACCAGGCAGACTATCCCTACATGCTCATGCCCGACCACGCCCCTCGCCATCCCGACGACACAGCTCCCGAAGGCGTATCCAGCCGCGTAACCCAGGCCTGGGCATTCCAATTTGGATACATCATCGCATTGATACAGGCAGTCGAAAACGAAAGCAAATAGAAACAGGAGAATACATGGCAATTGTACAACCCACCCCCGATCACGTATTGGACAAAGCAACGCGAGAAGCACTCAAGCGCGTGAACACAACCGCTGTAGTCGATGTCCTCGCGCGCAATGGCTACGACGCGCGATACACCTACATGCCCAATCTGCAAACCATGAACCCCGGAAAGCGATTGGTCGCCAGAGCCATCACCGTGCGCTTTGTACCCTCGCGTCCCGATGCAGACGAAGAAAAACCGGGCGGCGAAGAATCCCCTGAATACGCCGCCTTTGAACTCGCCGGACCAGGCGACGTCATCGTCATGGAATCCATGCGCACCAAACTGATGTCCATTGGCGGAGACATCAAATTTCTTCGCTTAAAACAGCGGGAAGTAGATGGACTGATCTGCGATGGCGGCATCCGCGACATGCACACCGTCAAAGACTACGGCGTCATGCTGTGGGGATATGGCAAAACATCAAACCTCGGCACCCGCGTTGGAACGCCCTATTCGACCAATGACTGGGTACAGGTTGATGGCGTCCTCGTCAGACCGGGAGACTACATCGTAGCCGACGACGACGGCGTAGTCGTCATCCCGCGCAAAGTCGCGCCAGAAATGGCTCAAAAAGCGATAGAATACGACGACCTTGAAGAATGGATCAGAAGACGCCTGGACACGGAAAATCTCTCCCCTGGCAAATACTATCCGCCAGATGAAGAAACATTCGAACTATATCGCAAATGGAAGCAGGGATTATGATAGAGATTCGTCGAGGGCAACGAAAGGATGCGCCCAATATCATAGATTTTCAAATCCGAATGGCAAAAGAAGCGGAAGATCTTACACTGGATCAACCAACCGTAGAAAAAGGCGTACAGGCCGTTTTTGACGACCCGCACAAAGGGGCGTATTGGATAGCAGAATTAGACGGCGAAGTCGCTGGCTGCTTGCTCACCGTCCCCGAATGGAGTGACTGGCGCAACGGAACCGTATTGTGGATTCATTCGGTCTATGTAATCCCCAGCGCACGGCGGCGCGGTATTTTTCGGATGATGTATGAAAACTTAAAAACCAGAGTCGAACAATCTGCCGACCTGCGCGGACTCCGGCTTTATGTCGAGCGGGAAAACGAACGGGCGCAAAAAACTTATAACGCAATGGGAATGGATGGCAACCACTACAAAATGTTTGAGTGGATGAAAGAGGGATGGTAAAACTCACGCTTAAAAAAAATCAAAACTTTCCAAAATACGCAATGCGAAGCTCCCGGTCGGGATGTGGATTTTGCATGCCATTGCGGAAAATATTCTTCAAATCAAATTCCAGAGCAAATGCCTCAGACAGTGTCCATCTAATACCGGCATTTAAAAATCCCTTTCCAGAACCCAGGCTATCGTCCGAGTTATCATTCAATCCAAAATCGTATTCCGCCAGCACCACCACATATTTTCCAAACCCTGTATCTACCCCGACATAACCCGTAAAATCATCATCGCCATCGCCATCTTCAAAACTTCGGTTCGCCCCAACGTGAAGACCCGTATGTCCCAAAGGCAACTTGAAATTTTTGCTGGCAACGACATAAATCCCCTTGGACTTGCGGGTATAGCGCTTCGACTCATCATCGAACATCCCGTATCCCTGCGATGTATAACCCACTGCCAGAGCCGGGATTGTATATCCCTCTTCAATCACCCGCACGCGACCTGAAAACTCGATCCGGGGGTTCAAATCCAGCGCCTCATTGCCCAAAATATCGCTTCCGCCAAAAGACACCCCAACCATACCCCGGCTGAACAAACCAACCGACACACCGCCCAAAATCCCATCGCTCCCATAAAACCGAAGATCTAACCCCAAACTCCGACCGGGCAACAAACCCGCCGTGGGAGCTTCAACCAATTGTCGTGGCTGTAAGTCTTGCTGTGCCCAAACCGGTGCAAATGCCATAACGCACACCGCCCACATGACAAGTAGTGTACAACCTCGTCCTGACCGAAGCCTAATAGGTCTGAAATTATATCTTTTTTTTAACACGTCACGCCCTCCCGGTCTGACCGAATGACGCTACAATTCAATCGTCAGATTCCGAACCATCTCCCCTGCATGGGCAAAATGCACATCAATGGCATGGTCGGGAATCAAATCGCCCCCCAAATCTGCCCACTCAATCAAACACACACCCTCGCCGTAAAACAAATCATCACACCCAATCTCATAGAGTTCATCGGGACTGCCCAACCGATAAAGATCAAAATGATACACCGGCATAGGCTTTCCAGCGGGCGAAACCCCCGCATATTCATTGACGATTACAAAAGTTGGACTCGTCACATAATCAGTCACATTCAAGCCCGCACAAACACCCTGTGCAAAACAAGTTTTACCACTACCCAAATCTCCTGTAAGAGCAACGCAATCGCCCGGCTTGAGCTGCACCGCGAGGTCGCGTCCAAACCGATGTGTTTGATCAGGTGATGAAGACACCTGTGTGATCGTTCTATCTGACGACATAGTGCTCAATCATTTCCCGCGCATAATAGCAACCGGCAAAATACACTCTTCGAGAGAGATTCCTCCGTGTTGAAAACTATTGGCGTATTTGGCCTGGTACTCATTGAAATTGGTGGGATACACAAAAAAGTAATCTTCCCTGCAAATAATGTAATTGGTCCCTTGCCCCACACTCGGCAGACCAAAAGCCTCGGGATCTCGAATATGCATCGCGTGGCGGTTATCGCATCGCAAATTTTTGCCGTATTTGAAACGAATCCCCGTCGAAGTATCCCGATTGCCATAAGCCAGAGAAGCCCGCGCACTCAGCATACAGCCGTGATCTGTCGTCAACACCACTGTCGAATCGGTCTCGGACAGCTTGCGCAACATCTCAAAAAGAGAAGAATGGGAGAACCACGACCGCGTCAAAGACCGATAAGCAGGCTCATCGGGCGCCATTTCCTGTAACAATTCGGATTCGGAACGGCCGTGCGTGAGCATATCCAGAAAATTGACCACAACTGCCATAAGCGGGAAAGACCGGTAAGAATGCACCTTCTTCGCCAGCCGGTTGCCCTCTGCAATATCCAGTATTTTGACGTAGCGCGTATCCAGATCCAATTCTGGATCAATTTCTGCGAGTTGTTGATCGAGCAATTGGTGCTCATGTCGGTTGCGACTCATGTCGTCGTCACGCGCGACTTGCCACTCATCGGGATACATTCCCGCGAGATCAATGGGAAAAATGCCGCTGAAAATAGCATTGCGAGAATACGGCGTCGCAGTGGGCAAAATAGAGTAATGGTAGTGTTGCTCAATATCAAAAATATCGGACAACAATGGCAAAATGGCAAGCCAGTGATCCAATCGCATACAATCGACCACCACAAAAAACACCTGTTGCCCATCTTGCACACAGGGCGCGACAAATTCGGATACAATATCCACAGAAAGCGTGGGAGAATCCTCTTCATCTTGCACCCATTGGCTGTAATTGTCCTCTACAAACTTGCCAAACCCCAAATTGCAGGCGCTGCGCAAATCGTCGTGCATGGTGCGCAAGCCCGGATCGTAAAAGCGGTCCAATTCCAAATCCCACTCAGACAGGCGCACATGAAGATCAATCCAATCTCGCCAGGACTCAGCCAATATCAGAGATTCGCGCAGCCTGTTGGATGCAGCCGCATAGTCCAGCCCCATGCGGTCTTTTTGAATTTGACGTGTATCGAGCAATTTTTTGCACGCCAGCAAAATCTGACTCGGATTCACGGGCTTGGTCAAATAGTCGTCAATCCGCTGTCCAATAGCCTGTTCCATCAACCGTTCTTCTTCATTTTTCGTAATCATAATAACCGGAATATGCGGATTGATATCCTTAATCGCCGCCAGAGTTGACAACCCATCTCGTCCAGCCATCATCTCATCGAGCAATACCGCATCAAATCCGCGCTTCTGCACCAGGGCAATCGCATCGTCGCCATTGGTCACAGGCGTTATATCATACCCCCGATCTTTGAGAAAAATTTGATGGGGTCGCAACAAATCGATCTCGTCATCCGCCCACAAAATCTGCTTGGCTTCCTGTGTTTGATTCACATGCACCTCTTTTGTTGATTGATAAAGGATTAGGAGTCATCTAAATCTGCCGGAGACAAAGGCAGCAAGACGACAAATGTCGTACCCCGATCCAGCACACTCTCTTTGATATATACTTTTCCACTGTGATAGTCTTCCACAATGCGTTTCACAAATGCCAGACCGAGTCCCCACCCGCGTTTTTTAGTGCTGGTACCCGGCAAAAAAACTTGCTTAAACATATGCGAAGGCATGCCCTTTCCCGTATCGCGCACCTCAATAACCACCCGGTGTTCCTCCAGACGCGACGATACATCAATGCGGCCTCCTCTCCCCTCCATCGCATCGGCGGCATTCCTGAAAAGATTTTCAAACGCCCACCCCAAAAGTTCTCGATTGAGCGGAACAACCGGCACATCGTCCAATTCCTCTACAATTTGCACGTTCTCCGGCAAGCGTGCGCGCAGATAACCCGCTGTTTCAGCCACCACATCGCGCACCCGATCCAATCGCAATTCGGGCGTGGAACCAATCAGACTAAAACGAGAAGCGATCTTGTCCAATCGACTCGTATCCCGATCCATTTCTCCCAGGATATTTTTCAGCTTTTGACTGCCCTCTCTATCATTCCCCGCATCCAACTCGTCCTTCAACAGCGCCAACCAACCGTACAGCGAAGACAGCGGCGTTCCCAACTGATGGGCTGTTTCCCGAGCCATCCCCACCCAGATAGATCGCTGTTCTCTGTTCTTAATATACCGAAATCCGAGATATCCACCCCCAGTAAATACGATTGTCACCCCAAAAACGACCCAGGGCAACCAATTCAAACGCTTCTCCAGCGCGGACGCACCCCAGTGCAAATGCCAGATTTCCGGTTCCTTCTTGAGGGGCCATTCAAATGGCAACGGGTCATTTTCTTGATCGAGCGCGTAAGCCTTGTCCATCACCTTACCCAGAATTTCCGGACTGTGGTCATCAAAGGGAATGCCAACCGCTTTCCAGTATCGGGGAAGACCCTGTTCGTCTGTGATTACAACTGGGAAATTGGGATTCTGGACAGTATCAAAAATGACATCCTTATAAAATCCCTTGACCTCAATTGTATCCAACGCAGCCACGCTCTGCATAAATGCATAGAACTCTCCCATACGCCTGGCTTCTTGCCGCATGGGTTGCACCACGTAAAGCTGGGTATAAATGAGAAAAGCGGTGACAATAATAACCGCCAAAAGAAAAAAATAAGCCGTTAAAAAACTCTGGCTGGCCAGGCGTAAGTGTAAATCTTTGAGCTTGTCATCGATCTTATTTTTATTTGTTAACTGCATTTCGCCCCTCCATCTGGCGTTCCTTCCCCTCACCCAAAACGCCCGACACTTTTTTGAGTTCCCATTCAAAACCAAAGTCCCACTATTTCCGCATTAAAAATAAAACACGCCTTGGAATGAACAAAGACGTTTTTTGTAGCGAGCAAATTCTGAGTTGGGCGACGCGGGAAAAACGGGTTGCAAAAGTGCGGGACATTTTATATGTTATATTGAAATTCGTTTTGGTAATTCATCACATTCTCCAAAGAAAGGGGTGAGTCCCAGCATGCCTGGTGTCCTCGTACGTGACGACGAGCCGTTTGAAAGAGCACTCAAACGGTTCAAAAAGGCCTGCGAAAAAGCCGGTGTTATTTCCGACATGAAGAAAAATCAGCACTTTGAAAAACCGAGTGAACGTCGGAAACGCAAAATTGCCGCAGCAAGACGCAAGCGGATCAAATTGGACCAGCAATACACCCGCTAAGTCTTTCGCAATTATTCGAATTAAGCGATAATCACTCAGGGTGGCTATCGCTTTTTTTTATTCATTCCCATTTTGCACTTCAAATGAACATCGTCGATCTCATTTTTGCCCTTGGCCTCTTCTGGTTCGCTCGAAAAGGATGGCAAATTGGGCTGGTACAAAGCCTCATCATGCTACTCAGCGTGATATTGGCTTATGGTTTTGCCCTCACTTATGGCGAAACGACTGCGCGCGCTTTGTTCGAAACAACAGAAGACCTCGGCACGGGCACCGCGCTAATCGGGTTCTTTGTGGTATTTGCGGGCGTCCTGGCCGCCTGTTATTATCTCGGTCGCACCCTTCACGGAATGTTGCGTGCCTCGCCCCTCGGCGCAATTGACGCATTTGGTGGCATTGCTCTGGGGCTGGCTCAAGGCGCATTGATTTTGGGTCTGATCGCCATATTTTTACATGCAAAGCCCATCCATAGCCGCGTGCCCGAATTCATCGACAACTCCGCCTTAGGCGCACCGCTTCAAAAATCTGCTCGGGTGATTGCGGATGGTGTACAGGCCATGTTTCCCAACGTAAAAACCCTGCTCGAAGCACTGGGCATTCAGATCGAAAAAACGCCTCCTCTGATTGAAAAAATCAACGAAGAAGCCAGTAAAGCGCGAAAAAAAATCAACGAAATGCTTGAGGAATCCAAGTAGGGACGGGTTGAACTGGTCTGAAAAGCGACCAGTTGTACATCGCTCGAAACCCGCACCTACTCACAATTACAGAGACGACCAATGTCCATAACCAGTGACCTGCTCGTTTCCCCGGGCAAATATTGCAATTCGCTCACGGAATACGCCCGCTTCAAAACCCGCGAAGTCGATATCGGGGGTGTGCCACTCGGCGGCGACAATCCCATCCGCGTGCAATCAATGACCACAACCGATACCATGGACACCGATGGCACGGTCGCCCAGTCCATCCGCATGATCCGCGCCGGATGTGAATACGTGCGCATAACAGCACCCAGCCAGAACGAAGCCCGCAACCTCGAAAACATCCAAAACAAACTCAGAGCCGCGGGATACAACACCCCACTGATAGCCGATATCCACTACACCCCCAATGCCGCGGAAATCGCCGCTCGCATTGTGGAAAAAGTGCGCGTAAACCCCGGCAATTATGCCGACAAAAAAAAATTTCAGATCATCGAATACACCGATGCCCAATACGCCGAAGAATTACAGCGCATCCGCGGCAGATTCGCACCACTGGTCAACATCTGCAAAGAATACGGCACAGCCATGCGGATTGGCACCAACCACGGATCGCTCTCAGACCGCATTATGAGCAGGTTTGGCGACACCCCGCTCGGCATGGTCGAATCCGCACTCGAATTTGCGCGAATATGCAGTGACCTCGACTATCACGACATCGTATTCTCCATGAAAGCCAGCAATCCGCAAATTATGGTTCAAGCCTACCGTCTCCTCGTACACAAAATGATGACCGAAGACATGAACTATCCGCTCCATCTGGGCGTCACAGAAGCTGGCGATGGCGAAGACGGACGCATCAAATCGGCCGTGGGCATAGGCGCGCTGCTCGAAGACGGCCTGGGCGATACCATTCGCGTCTCCCTCACCGAAGAACCCGAAGCCGAAATCCCCGTAGCGCAAACACTGGTCGCCCGCTATCGCAACCGCAGCGACCACGCGCCAATACCGGAAATTCAAACATCCCATATCGATCCATTTTCGTACACGCGCCGCGAAACGCGACAGATTGAAAAAATCGGCAAACCGAGTGTCCCAATCGTCATTGCCACCCCACAGGGCACCATCACCCCCGAATCCCTGCAACCTTTTGGGTATTCGTATGACGCAGCACTCGACAAATGGCATATCGCCGACATGGCCGTTGACTTTATCTACACCGGCAATCGCACCCTCAATTTTGAACTACCGGGCACGCTCGGCGTCATTCAAAATGCCCGGACCTGGTCGCCCGCTTCCACCGCATACCCGATTTTTTCTGCAACTGCATACTTACAAGCCAATCACACAGCCGACCACATCACCTTTGTCTGTACCGAACTCGACGAACTCGACGCACCACTTATCCATGCGCTCAATGCCGATCCCTGTGCAGTACTCATCCTGCAAACCCACAACACCCACGCCATGCCCGAACTGCGCCGCGCATTCTGCCTGCTTGCAGATTGGCATTGCGACATACCCGTAGTCATCCGCCGAACGTATAGCGCAACAATGCACCCAACCAATGATGCCTTCATGCTCTACGCCGCCACCGACTGCGGCGGACTGCTCGTCGATGGCCTCGGCGATGGCCTGTGGCTCGAAGCATCCGATCAAATAGACGATCACACCCTTACCCGCACGGCCTTCGGCATCTTGCAAGCCACGCGCACCCGCATATCCAAAACCGAATACATATCCTGTCCTTCGTGCGGGCGCACCCTGTTCGACCTGCAGGAAACCACCGCCCTGATTCGCAGCCACACCAACCACCTCAAAGGCGTCAAAATTGGCATTATGGGCTGCATTGTCAACGGTCCCGGTGAAATGGCCGACGCCGATTACGGTTATGTGGGCAGTGGTCCTGGCAAAATCACGCTCTACAAGGGCAAAGACATCGTCAAACGCAATATCCCCACAGAAGGCGCGGTTGACGAACTGATTGACCTGATACGCGCCGGTGGCGATTGGGTTGATCCAGCTTAAAATTAGCTTACAACACCTGTTTACAGCCTCCCTCTCCCCAGGGAGTTCCTTACATGCCGCGCATTCCAGAACCTGTCATCGATCAAGTGCGCCTGTCTATCGACATTGTCGATGTTGTGGGCGATCACGTTGCGCTGACCCGCCGGGGCAAAAGCTTTGTCGGCCTGTGTCCCTTCCACGACGATTCCACACCCTCCTTAAACGTCTCGCAGGAAAAACAGATCTACAAGTGTTTTGCCTGCGGTGCGGGCGGCAACAGCTTTACATTTCTCCGCGACATAGAAAACATCAGCTTTATCGAAGCCGTTCGCCAACTCGCCGATCGCGCGGGCATAGCCTTGCCCGATGCAAAGCCAGCAGACCCGGACCAGCAGGAAGTCTTTGACCAACTCTACCGCGCCAATGAACTCGCGGTCAAATATTTTCACCACCTGCTCACACAGGACGAAAAAGCCGCCGATGCAATGGCATACCTCAAAAATCGCGGCATAAACCGCGACGTAATCGATGCCTTTTCTCTCGGTTACGCGCCCGATCAATGGGATGGCTTCTTGCAAGTCGCCACCCGCCGGGGATTCTCTCCGCAAATACTCGAACGCGCCGGTCTGGTCACACCAAGACAAACAGGAGGTGGCTTTTACGACCGCTTTCGCAATCGCATCACCTTTCCCATTCACGCCGCCACAGGTCGCCCCGTCGCCTTTGGCGCGCGCGCCCTTGACCCCAACGAACAGGCCAAATACATCAACTCTCCGGAAACCCCTGTGTACAACAAAAGTGCCACCCTGTACGGCTTGTGGCGCAATAGAGATGCCATCCGCGATGCAGGTGTAGCACTCGTTGTTGAAGGGTATATGGACCTCATTGCCCTATCGCAATACGACATTGAAAACGCAGTGGCATCCTCTGGCACAGCACTCACAACCGACCAGGCGCGCCTGCTCAGACGTTATGCACCCAAAACCATACTCATCTTCGATGGCGACACCGCCGGAGCAACCGCGGCAATGCGAGGGATCGGATCGCTCTTTGAAGTGGGCCTCGAAGTCCGCGTTGTCACCCTGCCCGAAGACCACGACCCCGACAGCTACGTGCGCGCCCATGGACTCGATGGCCTTCTGGGCCTCACCGAAAACGCCGCACCCGCCACCGACTTTCTCATGGAACAATTTGCCCAACGCGACGACCTCTCCACCATAGATGGCAAAACCCGAACAGCAAACGCATTGGCCGAACTCGTTGGACGCATCAAAGACAACGCCCTCAAACAATTTCTCATCAAAGACATCGCCGAAAAAATCGGGATAGATGAAGAAATCCTCATTGGCATTGCCCAAACGCAACGCCGCACCACGAGACCGCAAAATGGACAACCAGAACCCGAATCTTATGATACCCGACCCCGTTCCGAGCGCGAATTGCTCACCTTCCTGATGCAACATCCCGAAACTGCCGATAGCGTATTCAGTCAAATTTCTCCCGAAAATTTTACAAATAGTGCCTACCGGCAAATCGCCACTCTGATTGCCCGCAACCGACAGCAGAAACAACCCATAGAAATCGCACACCTCATCAATCAGTGTAACGATGATCGCTTAAGTCGCATATTGACCCACCTATCTCTGGAAATCGGCATTGAGAATCCCAACATCGATGTTCCCATTCAAGATTATATTCACAAGTTCCAACTCAAAAGTCTCGAAGGCGAAATCGAACTGATCGAAAAGCAATTGCGCCAACCGCTTTCTCCTGACGACCTGCACGCCACACTGGAAAAACACCGCCTCCTCACTGCCCAGCGCAAAGCGATGGCTGAACCAAAATAATTTCTATAAGGTGTCTAATTTTCAGTTGCATAACTGACCTCTGTTCCTTATCTTTGTTTTTCGCGTTGGATTAGCAAAACTAAACTTTAGGGCGCATAGCTCAGTTGGTTAGAGCGACGGACTCATAATCCGTTGGTCCGGGGTTCGAGTCCCTGTGCGCCCACCATAAATCATCGCGGTGACCATCCAGCGAGGTCGCCGTTTTTTTATGAAAAATCACTTCATTATTTTCTGGATAATCGCCTGAAACGCCTTATTTTATAGAATTGTTCAATGCGTTTGGTATTTTTTGTGGAGGGTAGCGAGTGCAAACCATAACCAAAGCAGACCTGGCAAAAATACTGGCAGATGAAATTGATTGCAAAAACACAATGGCGAAACAAGCCGTAGATGTACTCTTTGAAACTCTTGCAGAAGCTATCATCGAAGGTGAACGAATCGAAATTCGAGGCTTTGGAAGTTGGGAAGTCAAACGCACCAATGCCCGTCCTCGCGCACGCAATCCCCGAACGGGCGAAGAAGTCTATGTACCTGCGCGACGCAAAGTCGGATTCAAACCCGGCAAAATACTTCGAGACGCCCTCTCAATACCCCTCAAAGATCTGGAATAAACAGGGCAAGACAGTCTTAAAACAAAAACACCGCAGCAGATTTGTTGCGGTGTTTTC
>JAPPIE010000136.1:16414-18998 GCA_028874765.1 Gemmatimonadota bacterium | reverse complement strand
CCCCCCGTGTGTGCAGACAGGCGTTTCAAAAAATCGGGATTATAACGCGCAGACAAAAACTCGAGATTATCCGGACGCGCCAGCATAGCTGCGTCCAACTGCCCAACATCCGCGCCATCGGCATCGCGTGCAGTAAGTCTTACGCGGTGCAATCCCGCTTCTGTAGCTTCAAAAATTGCTGAATACGCACCCACCTCGGCAATAGATTCAGAAACCGGCAATCTAACTGTCCCACCATTCGGTAACTCGACCAACACATCGACGGACAGCCCTTCGCGGGGTTCAAAAAGAGAATCGCGCACCACAAACTTCAAATCGCGTATATCTCCCACCACAACGTCCTCGCCGCTATCGATCATCGTCACCGGCTCTGGCACCCGCATCGCCAGCAAACGCGCCAACTGCCGCCAAAAGCGTTCGTGAGCGGCATCTTCAACATTCTGCATCATCTGCCACTGCCACGTCTCTCCCGTACCCAACGCAGCACTCAAACCCTCTCCATACCGCTGCCAAGCAAACAGCGGCTGTCCATCCACAGCTTCAGACTCGGCATCTACCGTCGCCATCACCGTTGCGCCAGCGCGCACAGACGCAAACGCATTGACCCCGTAAAGCGCGGACAAATTCGCCCACTGCTCGGCATTGACTTCGGCATCTTCGCTCAAAGACCAGACCCCTGACAATAAGCCTTCAATCGTCGGCTTAGCGCGAAAAGCCACATCGTCGTAATCGCCCGCAGGTCCCAACACAACAGGTAACATCGGTTCAATAGTCGAATGTGCCCATCCGCCCTCAGAGTATGCACGCGGACCGCCCAGCATCAAAAAACTGCCCCCGCGTTTGGACACAAATTCCCGCGTCAAATTTAGTTGTGCAAGAGAAAAGAAATCGCGCTCAATATCCCCCCAGATCACTACATGGTAGCGAAAAAGCTCTGCAACATCTGAGGGATACCCACTTGCCAACTCCGATTTTGACACACCAATGCGGATAAAAACCGCTTCGTCATAACGCGGCGCATTCAACGCCTGATCGTCAAAGCCCTCAAAAAGGGGATTCGCCATCGTCGCATCGCGCCCCCGAAATACAAACTTGCGCTCGGCACCAGAGATGCGAACCAGACTCGACAAAACGAGTTGCGGCGCCCCATCTAAGGCACGTCTCAAAAACTTGCCCTCCCAATTGGGCCGCCCACTAAAATACAAAATGCGAAAAACGCGCTCGCGATTATCCACCAGAATATCCCGCGCATTATTCGCAACAATGCGATCTTTGACCGCAACACCCGTAGTATCTGCCAAACGCACCCGCACGCGGTGTGATACCCAGCCATCTCTTTGTGGGTCAAAATAGAGCCGGACATAATTCTCTTCTTCCGGTCCCACAATAGAGAGCGGTGACGACGCCACCACCCGCGTGCCGTCCAGCACCTCAACCATTACATCTTCACCACCCAAACCCTCGGCCACCACCCGCGCTGTAACCGCCACCCCATCGGACCGCACGCGCGACACCGACACATCGGCCAATGCCAGATCGCGCCAGAGATCATCGCGACCTACCCCCACCGTAAAAACGGGCACATCTCCGGGCAAATCCGTTATCGGAACGGGCGCGGCACTTTGCTGCACCCCATCGCTAAACACCACCACAGCCGACACTGCAGCACCCGACATTTGCTTGAGTACCCCGCGAACTGCACCGACAATATCTGATCGCCCCTGATCAAACACCAGGTCTTCAACCTCATTTACGCGCGCTGTTGTGCTGCCAAACCGAAACCGCGCCACCTGGTGAGACTGCGTCAACACGCGCTCAAAATCCGACGATTGATACGCCTGCACAAATCGTTCTGCCCGCGTCTCTCCACCATTTTCAGGCACCGTCATACTGCGAGAATCATCGAACAAAACAGGCACAAAATGCGTACCAGGCTCCAACCTCTGCGCCACCAGCGCAGGCCCCAATAACAAAAACAGCACCAGCGCCAATGACAGCGCGCGCAACCCAATCAACACCTTTGAAAGCGCAGGGCGCCGCCTGTGCCAAAAAACCACACTCACACAAAAAACAACGCCGAGCAAGACCAGCGCCACAGGCCATGCGACATCCAGTGCAAACCGCACATCGCGATACGCAACGGCGCGCTCCCCTGCCAATAAGTGTAATAACCAGTCAGTCACTTCTCACGTTCCGTCAATGCCTTAAAATACTCGGCAACACGGGTGCGGTATTGCTCGGGAATTTCGTCTGCCTTGCCAGCGGAAAGGCCATAGTCTCCTTTTCGCTCGCTAATCAGCACCGACAATTCTTCGGCAGACAGCGTCAAAGGCTTGATCGCGCGCTCAAAAATCAAATCGTATTGCGGCACCGCCCCCTTGCGATAATAATCGCGCCCAATACCCGCCAGATCTTCCCGAATACCCGTCAAACGCTGTCGCACACCCAGATCAGCCGGCAAAAGCGACTCGGCCTCGCGCAATTGATCCATCCAATCGCGAAAACCGCCTTCGGCAAAACGCCGCAACGCATCGGGATCTTGCGGTCCCCATCCAAATCGCCCGTCACCATCCCCTCTTTCTCC
>JAPPIE010000136.1:8992-16314 GCA_028874765.1 Gemmatimonadota bacterium | reverse complement strand
CATCAAACCCTGGCTTTCAACAGCTTTTTCTGCCAGCGCGCTCGCCTCCTCCATCATATCGCGGAACTGATCGGTTGTGCGTTGCTTGTCTTCCATCATCTCTCTCAACCCACGCTCCGAATCAGACAGCGTCCCGCGCTGCGTCTGCTGCTCCTGTGCCTGTGCGACCAAACCCCGCTGTTGGGCGCGCAAACTGTCCATCTTTTCTTGCAACATCTTCATGCGCTCAGCAGCTGCCCCGCGCGATAAATTGCCCAATTGCTCCTGCACATCGCGCAATGCATCCAAAGCGCGATTGCCCGCAGCCCGCGCCCGTTGTAATTGATCACCCTGAAGATTTTGCGCGCTGCGACTCATCTGCTGCCGCGCACCTTCCAATTGCTCCCGCGCCCGCCGCGCCTGTTGTGGATCCATATCCCCAGACGCAATCTCGCCATTGAGCGCATCGAGCGCGTCCATCGTCTGACGCTGCGCCTCGCGCAACTGCTCCAGGCGACGTTTGGCCTCCTCTCGCGCTTCGCCATCCAGCTTTTCTACCTCTGAAATCAACTGCGCAACATCTTCGTTAATCGCCGCCTGCCGTCTCGTCAATTCCTCAATTTTATTTTGTGCCTCTGCCGTTTCCGCGAGTTGCTGTTGCAGTGTAGATGCCTCTTCCCGAAAATCCCGTCGCTGCGCCAACTCCAGACCATCTAACTCGCGTTGTTGTGCCTGACCCCCGCCACCTCCGCGCTGCCGCTGCCTGCCTTGCACCACTTCAGACTCTCTCGGTCTCCTCTGCAACAGGTATCGATACGCGCGCTGTGCGTGCCCCCATGCCCTTGCCAATGCCGCATCCGGATCGTCAAAAGACGCCTCGCTCAGTGCCCCGATAACACCCGCAAACTCCGCTTCCAAATCCGCTGCCGGATTCCTCACAGAACCCCGGACATTCTCCTGCGCTTCAATAATAGCGTGCTTCTGCTCATCGTATTCTTCCCAATCCATTCCCGACGCGCCTTTGCGCAAATTCCAGATCGCGATAATCACCTGCTTCTGGCCCTCAGCACCACCCCGCTGTCCCCTGCCCTGTCCTTGCTGACCGCCCTCGTTGCTCACAGCCTGGCGATAGAGCCGTTCAAATGGCCGAATCTCCAAAAAATAGGGATCGCCCAGAGTCTCAATCTCAGACCGCCCCGGCTTGCCATCTTCTGCCCAAACCGTCCAGGTGATAAAATCGCCCGCCGCGAGACCCAAATCTTCTAATGCCATCGGATACTCACCCTCTGCACTCTCTATCCACGCGGTCTCCGTCTTAAGAGAAATCCGCACGGGATCGCGCCCTGCCACCTCGTATTGCAAACCGTAATCCATAAGCCTGTAATCATCTTTTATCGAAAACCCAAAAGCCACTTCCTCTATTGCCGTAGCCTCGTCATCTCCGCGTGGAAAACGAACCTGTATGCGCGGCGGCTGATCCACTTTGGCCGTAATTTTATACGCGCGCGCATACTCATTTTCCTCGCCATCGGCATCCCGCAACGCCACCTCATAAGTACCGTTCTTTATAATCGCCAGCGTACCTTCCCACACGGAATCGTCCGATTTTTCCAACGCCATTTCTTCGCCATCATCCAATACCAGTGCTGCCGTCTCCAACGCTTTATTCACCGTCACCGTCACCGACACCTCCGTGCCTTCAGGCGCCGTAATATCGCCCCCATAAGGCACGTCCCGGTCCTCCATCTCCAAATAATTGGGATAGCGATATAGAAGTCCAATTGACACGACTTCGGGTGGCGTCCACACCGAAAGCCGATACACTTCTGAACGATAAGACCCAACCTGCACCTGGTATTCTGTATCGGCGTACAAATCGCGCAACTGGTGGGCAAACACATCGCCAGTCTCTCCAGGCTCTAAAGGCGCAGTTTGCCAGTCCCCGCCCGATGCTCGCCACTGAATCGCCTTACTCGCTCCTGAGAGATCTGTCGTCACCCACACCATCTGATGCGCCCCGCGGCGCACCCGTGCATCGCCCGGTTCAACCGTATAGGGCAATGGCAAAGTCGGCACAGAAAACAACCGCCCTGCAATATCGCCCAGATCAACCTGCCACAGTGCCAGGAGCAACACAACAGCCCCCAATCCCCACACCCCAACAACCGCGCGGCGCACGCGCTTCAAAACGCGCAAATCGATCACAGGTGGTGCCTGTATCGCCGACAATTCGCGCACCTGCTGAAACACCTGCTCGGTCATCCACTCGGAAACCGGCGTTGACCCGTGCAGCGACACAGTGCTCACAATCAGATCCTCAAGATCGGGATGATGTGCATCGAGAAACAGCGCGATCTGCTCTCGCGTCACCACGGTCCGCTGCGGCACATACAACCACTTATAACCCGCGCCAAAGACCAGAATAAAAAATGCCAGAACCGGCACAACCACGGGTACGCGATCGACAAAAGCCACCACAGCGCACACCCCGATCAGCAAACTTAAAAACACCGCGCCAAATATCAACCGACCCTGCAAACGTCGCCGCCGTTCAAACTGCGCGGCCACTTCGCGGATCGCGTGTTCCAATTTAAGTGGTAGCAATGGTATCATGTCCGTACCTCCCGCGCACTCAAATACGCGGCGTAAAAATGTTCGAGCAAAAGCAAAATGAGCAAAAATCCGAGCACCCAGCGACCGTATTCATACACAATCGAAAGATCAGCCGATTGTTCGCCATCTCTCTGAAATAACACGGGCGTATCGCACAGCCGAATCTCAAATTCCGCGGGCGTTATCCGCGCCAAATCGCTCTCTCGTTCTGCGACATTAACCGATGCGATTTGCGTCCCCCACTGATATACGCCTGGCGCGTGGAATATGCGCGCATCGCCAACTACAGAATCCGACCCCTCTGGTCCCATAACTCGCTCCACCGCATCAGACGTATTTATGGCATCGCCCACCTGATAATCTGTCTCGATCTCCCGATCACCAGATAAATAGCGCAACGTCTCGTGCAACAAAGGTACAAACCGCGGCGTCCGCGCCAGATTTGACCGATCAAACCCCATTCCACCGCCCCAGACCACGATGCGCCCTGCTCCTATCCTGCCTTCGACAATAGCGGGCATCAAATCGTCGTATTTTGCCAACACCGCGGCTGAACTGTCGGTGCTAATAACGTGGTAATTCTCATAGCGCACAGACGAAAAATCGTTAAACCGCGCCCCCTTGAAAGGACGAAAAATGGGATGCTCCAAATCGACCCACGCCAGCGCGGCATAACCCGCATCCGCCACCCCTGAAACCCGGATATTCGCACGTGCGAGCAAAGCATTTACAGATTGAATATCGGCATCTCTGCGAAGCGGCAAAAACAGCGCACTGCCTTCTTCGACATAATCTGCAAACTCACTTACAGAAGTCACATCCTCAGCTATCACCACCGACCCCATAAGTTCTCCAGACCAGATCAAACGCCAGTCCGCGCCTTCGGGCACAGCAGCTCTGAGCATAAACTGCGTGACCTCCGAGGTGTTCAACACCGCGATGGGGTGTTGCGGTTTGGCAAGCCATGCAAAAAAACGGCGATCATCTCGCTGTAATCCATCACCTCCTGCGAGTGCGACATATCCGTTTATCCCATCCTCCAGAGGCACGGAGAAAGCCACCTGCGTGGCATTGCCCGGCAACACCGTCACATCGCGCGTTTCTACCACTTCTCCACCGACCACCATTTGTGCGGCAAGTCCCCCTTGCCCAGACCAATTTCTCACCCGGGCGCGAACCCGCAAAACATCGTCCTTTACAGCCCGCACAGCGAGCGCGTCAACCGACGCATTGGACACCCGGGCGATCCCCACATCCACCGCTTGAAGCTCAATCGCGCCCGGCAGTCGCCATCCCATATCGGACACCGGCATGCCACTCGCCTGAAAATCGCTGATCACGTGAACCACGCGCTTCACCTGCGCAGTATCAGCCGCAAAAACATGCTCAACCGCCTGAAGAGCCAAAACATAATCCGTATGTCCCCACGTCACATCGGCGATCTCAATAGCGTGTCGAACATCTGCCACATCACCCGAAAGCGGCACGTCCACCACGGGCTGCTGTGCAAATCGCACAAACCCAACCCGATCCCCCGGCTCCACAGTCTCCAACACGGCCTTCGCCCCCATCTTCGCGCGCTCCCACACCCCATCATATCCCATACTTAGCGAAACATCCATCGCAATCACATGATCAGTCGTTCCCGAAGACACCGCCTCAGCATCCAACAGCATCTCCTGGAAAGGTCGCGCAAACGCAAGTGCCAGAGCGACCAGCACCGCCATTCGCAACAACATCAACACAACGTGTTGAACGCGCCTGCGCTCAATCACCTCGCGCTTGACATCGGGCACAAACATCAAACTGCTAAACCGCACGGTTTCGCGCTCGGGGCGGCGAATGCGATGCACAAAATAGGGAATGCCAATCAGCGCAACGCCAAATGCAAATAGCGGGACCAGCAACCCCATCACACACCTCCCGACCGCCTGCTCGGCGTGATCAGCCCATCGTTGCGCCGATGTAAAAACCGATGCAACGCCATATCTAAAGGCTCAGAACACGCGAACTCTTCAATATCGATTTCCGCCGATAAACACGCTTCTCTTATCGCGTCAAAATGTCGCCTGCGATTATCCAAATAGGCTTCGCGCACCTCCTCTGGCACGGCAAATTGCTCGCGACTGTCCTCGGCATCCACCAGCGTCACCGACCGATCAAAGGGAAACGTCTGCTCAGCCGGGTCGCTCACCTGCAACACCAGCACATCGTGACGCTGCGCCCTCAGAGAACGCAAATGCACAATCATCTCATCTGCCGGATGCAACAAATCGCCGATCAACACCACCATGCCCCGCGCAGGCAACACATCGCCCATCACCCGCAACGTCCCCGCCGTATCCGTCTCTTCACCCGCGGGTCTCAAATTGTCGATCTCCATCAAAATGCGATGGCGTTGCCCATCTCGACGACGCGCTGGCACATGTGCAATCAATTCCCGATGATAAGCGGCAAAACCCACGGCATCCCCCTGACCGGAAGCCAGCATCACCAGACACGCCGCCAGCATCTGTGCATACCGAAACTTGCTCACATCTCCCGAACCATAGTCCATAGACGCGCTGCAATCCAGCAAAACCGTACACCGCAAATTGCGCTCATCCTGAAACTGCTTCACATGCAGCCGATCACTCCGTCCGTACAGCCGCCAATCCACAAAGCGCAAATCATCGCCCCACGCATAGGGACGATATTGGGCAAACTCGACCGACGCCCCATGGTGAATACTGCGATGCGCCCCACCCTGCAACCCGGAAATAACCGTACGCGCCAAAAGCTCCAGATCCGCAATACGCGCCAATTCTGCCGGATCGAGATATGTGTAAATGGAATTTTGCATTAGTAGTTAGCCTACACCAGATCCGCCTCTGGCGGTTGAACTGTCTCCAACAACCGATTGATAACATCCTCGGCATTTACGCGATCGGCTTCGGCTCTAAAATTGGTCAAAATGCGGTGGCGCAGCACATTGGGCGCAACTGCTTGAACATCGCCAAAAGAAACGTGATATCGCCCCTTGAGCAGTGCCCGCGCCTTCGCCCCCAGCAACAACCCCTGCACACCGCGTGTGCCCGCGCCCCAACTCACCCATGAAGTCACAAAATCCGGCGCCGTATCGCCCGGGCGGCTCGCCTGCACCAGTTGCACCGCATAACGCGCCACAGGCTCGGCAACCGGAACCATCCTCACCAACCTGGCAAAATCGAGCATATCTGCACCCGAAAACACAGCCTCGACCTCTTCCGCCTCAATCGACGTCGTGCGCGTCGCCACATCCAACTCTTCATCCTCCGCCAAATAATCGATCCAGATATTCATCATAAAGCGGTCCAACTGCGCCTCGGGCAGTGGATAGGTCCCCTCCAACTCAATGGGATTCTGCGTCGCCAAAACGTAAAACGGTTGCTCCAGCGCGTGCAACCGCCCTCCTATCGTAACCTGCTTCTCCTCCATCGCCTCCAGCAGTGCAGCCTGCGTCTTGGGCGGCGTGCGGTTAATCTCATCAGCCAGCAAAATATGCGTAAAAACAGGTCCCGAAATAAACCGCAACTCGCGGTGCCCGCCCACTCGGTCTTCATCGATAATCTCTGTACCCGTTATATCCGAAGGCATCAGATCCGGCGTAAACTGCACGCGCTTAAAATCCAAATCCAAAATCTTCGCAATCGTACGCACCAGCAGCGTCTTCGCCAAACCCGGCGCCCCCGTCAACAAACAATGACCGCCGCTAAACAACACAATCAGCAACGACTCAATAACCTCATCCTGCCCGACGATCACCTTGCGAACCTGCTCCATCATCCGCGCTCGACCATCGCGCAACTTGTCTATCGCCTCGGCTTCAAATGGCGTTTCCTGTACTTGAATGGTTTCTCCCAAAAATCACCTCAATTATTTTAATGCGTCATCGCATACACCACGATATTAATACCCATCGGATACGCCTTCGGCGCGGAAAAATTGCGAAAATACTCGTAATTCTCGCCCTCGCGCTCCCAGCCATCACCCAAATCTGTATTGTGCATCACCACCACCATCAACCGTCCGTCCTGATCAAAAATGCCTTTGCAGTGCGCCTCAGAACCGTATTCGTCATAACGCCCGGCCCAGCCCTCATAAGTAATCCCCGTCGATTGCCACTCCCAGAAACTCCCCAGACCCGGCACCTGTGGCACCTCCTTAATATCAAACACAATGTGAAACAACTCGTGATCCAGCGGAATATCCACCAGGGGGAATTCATCGGGCGGCAACACCTGAGAAATCTCGTACACCCAATTTCGCCATGCATCATCCCCCCAGAAATCATCCACCAGCAAAAAACCACCGCGCAACAAATACTCGCGCAACCCCTCCTGCTCGGACACACTCAAAGCCATCCGCCCCACTTCGAGCATATAAACAAAAGGATACTTAAACACCTCGGGATCGTCCAGACGCACAATCACATGCTTAAATTGTCCGTCTTCTGTGCGATTGACATTGAGCGTTGTAATTTGAGACAACCGCAGCGAAAAATTCTCATCCGACTCGGGATAATCCACCGACCAACTGCCCCTTCGCCGCCGATATCCCCAATCATCATCGCCCGTATAATTCGAATACTCAATACGACAAAACGTAAACGTATTACCCGGAAAAATATCGCGCTCCATCCGCTCCACAGGACCTCGCCGTCTGCGACCAAACTGTGCATCGACATCCCACTCGGGCATCAACAGCACCAA
>JAPPIE010000136.1:6474-8892 GCA_028874765.1 Gemmatimonadota bacterium | reverse complement strand
GTTTCCAACAGCGCGAGCACCTCGGCTTTTGCAGCCACAACCTCACCCTTTTTTGCCAGAGCCTCCGCCAGATTGAGCCGATGCGCGGCTCGCCCCGGTACATCCAGATAAATCAACCGACGCCAATCGGCAATAGCCGCATCCCAATCTGCCAGCATCTCGTGTACCTCTGCTCTTCGCGCCAGTATCTCAACCTGAAACGGACGCACCGCCAATGCCCGCTCCAGCACCGCAAGCGCAGCCGTCCAGTCTTTATCCTCCACATAAAATCCACTCAATGCCAGACAGGCTTCAGGCGCCTTCGCATCCCATTCAACGAGCTTTTTCAAGGCTTTGCGATGCCACTTTGGGTCCCCACGCACCACCCCTGCATCCGCCCATAGCCGCAAAGGCGCATCTTCCGCAACATAGTCTGGATACAGAGCATACGCTTTCAGAAAAAATCGCTCTGCATCCGCCCAGTTCTTTGCCTCAACTGCCTCTTTCCCCGCATTTAATTTCTGGCGAAACTCAGAATTTTTGGACAGCGCCTTGAGAGGCGCACATCGATTCCCCAGATATTCCATAAACCGCTCATCCACAAGACGGGCAGAAACACCACTGGCCGAAATCAACGCCTCAACAGCCTCCATGCCATCGGCAATGCGGTTGAGTGCCTTCACCAGTGCATCTTGGCCGTAGTGATTCACGTAAAAAGCCACAAACTCGCCCGATACAAAATACCCATACATCAGATGCATCGGCGTTTCTGGATCCGTAAAAAACCGCCCGAGATCGCCTACAGCCGGAAACCCCTCGCCATCCACAATATGCTTAAATTCAGGACTCAGCCGCTGTCCCCAGGACACATCCTTTTGCGTTTCTTCATAGACCGAAATCCCCTCCGACAACCAGCGCGGCATGCGATTGTGAGTCTTTTGCAGCGTAATCACATGCACAAACTCGTGCCACAAAACCTGTTGCCAGTTCATCGTGCCTGGTGGTCGCGCTCGAGGAGAATCCATCGTGACCAACCGCCCAAAACAAATGCCCAAATGCCCCGCATTGCCCGGCAGCCCAACCGACCGCACCATAAACACATCGTGATCGTCAAACACCTGCACCACCACGGGCGTGTGCAACTCAATATTGTATTTTCTCTGATAGTACAAAGCCGCTTCATTGAGCAGACCCAACAGTCCATCGGACATCACCTCGGCTTCTTGCCTGGGCAATTGCAACTTGAAAATACCCCGCGATATCGTCACAAAACCATCGATCGCATCGGCAGCTTCGAGCAAATTATACGCCCGCACACTATATGGATCGGCAGCAAAAACCCGCTCCAACTCGCTTCGCGCCTCGGCATCTTTTCCCAACCGCAACAAATCATACGCCAACAGCAAACGCGCCTCGACATCTTTTGCATCAATTTCCAACGCACGCGCTTGAAAAGCACGCCCTTCTTCAAATCGGTATTGCCGAGACGCAATGCGCCCGGGAATGCGAAAAGCACCTGAAAAATACCCATTAAAAGCCAATGCCCGTTCCTGCATTTTTTCCATCGTCGCTGAATCGTCCAATAAAAAAAACGCCGCTGCCTTTAACCCCAGTGCTTTCAGGTGGTTTGGATTAACAGACAGGATAGAATCCAGCACCGCAAGCGCATCATGTGCCTCATTGCGACCTAACAATTGCTCGGCTTGCAACCGCTGAACCTCCAGATGATTCGGATTGAGAGCGAGAAGTTGCGCCATCACTTCCAAAACCCGATCATCGCCCGCGTGGTAATAACACCACATCAACCCCGCCAAAGCCTCCTGATTTTCGGGATCCAACGCAAGTGCTGCACCGTATTTCTCCGCCGCCACATCAAAAGCGCGTTTGTCCAGAGATAGCTTCCCCGCCGCAATAAGCACAGGCGCGCTATTGGGAAATGCCTGAGCCATCAAATTGTAAAATCGCAACAGCGATTTTGGATCTTCGCCCTTTAACTCGCGCAGCCGCGCAGCCGCGAGAAAATCATCGACATCAGGGCGATATTCCGACAACAAGCGCACCTGATTCTCGGCCTTCATCAATGCCAGACCATAATCGCCCATCCGACCGCGCATGCGATACAACTCGGCCAATCGCACAGTCACATCGGGCGAACTTGCCGAAAGCCCTTCCAATTGCGCGATCGCCTCGTCAACGCGACCTGTCAACACCAGCAATTCGGCATAATCCCGCCGCGTTGACCGCGGATGATAAGACGCCCGCTCGAGCACTTTCACCGCCTCGGCATAATCGCCCCGCGCCCACAACGCGCGATAATCCGCCTCCTGAGCAAAAACGCTTTCCGCGCTAAGGAGGATTACAAAGATTAAAGATGTGATTTTAGAAAGCATAAGAACGCCACACTTTGCATTTGTTAAGATTTACATATAAATTTCGACC
>JAPPIE010000136.1:3080-6374 GCA_028874765.1 Gemmatimonadota bacterium | reverse complement strand
CCCCCGCGCACTTCGCGCCACACCGCATCGCAAGCCTTTAACACATCCTCATCCAAACGCCCATCTGCGGCCTGAATATTGTGCGTCAGATATTCCAGCTTGCTCACACCCAAAATCATCGAATCGACAATCGACTGAGACATCAGCCATTGCAAAGACAATTCAATCATCGTCTTGCCCGCAGTATGTGCAATCTGCTTCAACGCATCAAGCGCATCAAAATTGCGATCGTGCCAGAACCTGCCGTAATAATCCCGATTCAAATCAAAACGCGTACCCGCTGCGGGTTCGGTATCCCGCGTGTGTTTGCCCGTCAGCATGCCCGCTGCAAGCGGATTATATACAGCCATCCCAATATTCATCTCACGACTAAACGCAACGCATTCTTCATCGATACTCCGCGTAATCAAATTATAGGGCACCTGCAACACCACAGGCGGCGCCCAATTATTCACATCGCATTTCCAAAGCGCTTTCATCACCTGCCATGAAGCGAAATTCGACATTCCCACATATATAATCTTGCCCTGTTGCACCAAAGTGTCAAACGCCGCCATCGTCTCCTCAAGAGGCGTATTCCAATCGGGCTTGTGCAAATACAAAATATCCAGACAATCGGTCTGCAACCGCTTCAAACACGCTTCCACCCCCCGAATCACATGCCAGCGGTGCAACCCCTGATCCTTAATCTCGTCCTCGCCGACAAAATTGGCGATCTTGCTCGCCAAAATCACCCGATCGCGTTTGCCCTTGAGTGCCTTACCCACAATTTCTTCGGACACGCCATTCACATAAGTATCAGCCGTATCGATAAAATTCACACCGGCATCCAGAGCCGTATCCACCATGCGAATAGACGTAGCCTCATCGGCCTGATCGCCAAATGTCATCGCTCCCAAACATATACGCGACACGCGAATGCCCGTCCCTCTTAAAACGCGATACTCCATCTCTCCTCCTAACAGTTGCTTGTGCAATCTTTTTCCTTATCTTTACCATTATCGCTATAACATAATACCGTCTCGCAACTTTGCAATATACTATGATTTGGCTCTTTATCTTTATTTTTATCGCATTTTGGGTCTATATGGGTATTGAACTCTACCTGTATTTTCGCAAACCCAAACATACCGACAACTGGGATGAAATGTCCGAATGGGCGTGGCGGCGCACAGTGCGCAAAGCCATTGATGAAATGTTGAAAGAGAAACGGTAGTCAGCAGGTTTTATGAACACATTCCAAAAAACCGCCATCACCACCCTCGTTGCGATCCTCTTGCTCATCGGCGTTGGCAGTCTCGTGCGCGTTTCAGGTGCGGGCCTGGGATGTCCCGACTGGCCTCGATGCTGGGGCTGCTGGTTCCCCCCCTCGAGTATTGACGACATTGACCGGGCCTATCTCGCAGAACGCGGACTAAATATCGAAGACTTCAACCCGGTCAAAATGTGGATCGAATACATCAACCGCCTCATCGGCATGATCATCGGCCTGCTGGTCATCGCCACCTTTTTGCGCGCCATCCCATATCGAAAAACACATCCCGCCATCTTCTACGGATCGCTAATAGCCGTCTTCCTCGTCGGCTTTGAAGGCTGGCTCGGCGGGCAAGTCGTACAATCCGGCCTCAAACCCGGCATGATCACCCTGCACATGGCGGGCGCGATGGTACTCTTATGCCTGTTGCTCTACGTCACATTTCGCGCCGTTGACATCCGCCTCCCCGCCACATTGCCCACCCCCAAATTACTCGCTCGCCTCTCGGCCATGCTCTTTATCATCGTATGCCTTCAAATGCTACTCGGCACACAGGTGCGCGAAGCCATCGATCCCTACATCAAAAACAGCGAGGGCGTCGCTCGCAGTGCATGGATCGCCAATATTGGCCTTATGGATCACATCCACCGCTCCTTCACCTGGGTGGTAATTGCCGTTGCCGCTTATCTCATCTATATCATACACAAAAATGCAATAGGAGGCTTGCTCAAAGTGAGCAGCCACCTCGCATTCGCCCTCATTCTGTTTCAAGCAGCCACTGGCATTGCCCTGGCTTATGGCGGATTACCCCGCGTATTTCAAGTACTCCATCTCGTAACCGCAGCCCTGCTAATCTGTGCGGTTTATACTCTGTGGCTCACACTGAGAACCATCAACACAAGGAGGTCTTCATGAAAGTTTCCGTCTGGCACCGCGAACTCTCCGATTCGTATCTGCGATTTGTCACCCAACTCGGCGCTGACGCTCTCGATTTTGGAACTGATACGGACATTCCCGGCGTTGCAGAACAGGGGTATCCCGACCTGGATGAACTTCTAAAAGTGAAGAAAAAAATCCAGTCCTGGGGCCTGTCGATCAACCGCGTCAGCCTGCCAAATATCACGGAAAAATTTATGACTGATCAGCCCGGCGGCGAAAAAGAACTCGAAAATACCTGTACGGCACTGCGCATACTTGGCGAAGCAGGCGTACCCATTGCCCGACAGCGATTCTGGGGCGACACCTTTAACGAACTCATGTTTCGCTACCGATCTGAACACCGCGGAGGATATCTCTCGCGCGGCGAAAGTCAGGCATTGACCAATCCCGTGCCCGAAACACCCGATTACGAAGCCCTGCAAGACTGGTGGAAACACTTCTGCATCGTCTATGAAAACCTCGTGCCCATAGCCGAAGAAACCGGGATTAAGCTCGCCATTCACCCCTCCGACTCTCCCAACCCGGACACCCCATTCGGCGGCCTGGGATATCACCGCGTCATCGACGCCTTTCCCAGCGCACAAGTAGGCTACCTCTACTGCTGTGGCACCCGCGCCGAAGCGGGCGGCTCACCGCTCGTCCTCGACGAAATTAACAACTACGGCCGCAAAGGTCGCATCTTTATGGTACACTTCCGCAATGTGCGCGGCTCATTCGCCACAGCGCGCGGTTTTGAAGAAACCCTGCTCGACGACGGTGACATGAACATGTTTAAGCTCTTGCTCGAACTCAACCGCGTGGGCTTCGATGGATGCCTGAATCCCGACCACATTCCCGGACTCGAAGGCGACAACGCACCCATCACTGGCGGACTGGCTTACTCCGTGGGCTATATCAAAGCGCTATTCGCCGCCCTCGCTGCCCTGCCATAATGCGGAGGCTGCGACGCGCTCACCGTCTTGACAACCTATAGGCGATTTGATATATTTGCCTTCGTACTGGATCGGGTGCCGAAGTGATGGAATTGGTAGACGTGCGGCGTTCAGGGCGCCGTGGGCTTAGGCCCGTGTGGGTTCGAATCCCACCTTCGGCACCATAAA
>JAPPIE010000136.1:0-2980 GCA_028874765.1 Gemmatimonadota bacterium | reverse complement strand
CATCTCACCAGTATTCAGGCCAACAGCGTGCGAATGCCGCTCGTAGCCCTATCATTATTTGGTATTTGGCGGCTCAATCAGGGGCGCGGCAACCTGCGCGACATCGGGTGGCGTACATTTGCCCTGATTGCTCTGACAGGACTTTTGGGCATGGGCTTCGGATCTTTCTTCTATGTCGAAGCCGTTCTGTTCATCGGCCCCGCCAAAACAGCAACCGTAACATCTGCAACCCCCGTCCTCTCACTTATTCTGGCCGTAATTTTTCTCAAAGAACAAATCACGCTCCGCCTTCTCACAGGCGTTGCGCTCTGCGTAGCTGGCGTTCTGCTCGTGCTTTGATCTTCCACTGACCAAAGGAACCAACTATGTCTTTTGCCATCAGATCATGTATCGCAGGACTGGTCTTCCTTGCTTTTTTCCAGAATGTCGAGGGGAGAATATCCGAACCCGCACTTCAAAAAAGCTATGGTCATCGCGAGGACATGGCAGCAAGCCAACTAATTGAGGAGATCGCAGGTGCTGATTCCGCGGCGATCTATCGAAATCTACCACGCGAAAAAAAAGGGAAATTCTTAGAGACATTCTGGCAATCACATAATCCGCTCGTACTCAAATACTACTATGGCTACCATCTCGGGCAACGCAGGTTTTCCGTTTCAGATGCTTATTTTGAACAAAAAAAATTACTCCCAAAAGTCTATTGGACAGGCGCTGTGCCACCTGATTCCACACACGTCGTGGAAGCCGTACAAATTTGTACACGCCTGCTAACGCACAATCCCGAAGACGCAGTCGCAATGTGTGCGCTCGGCTATCTCAATCTGGAACAGAATCAGGAAAGCGAGGCAGAAAAGCTATTTATACAGACACTTGAACGCGACAAACGCCTATTCGAAGCCAGAAATGGCAGGGCGCTATCACTTTTGCGCGTCCCTAAACAGCGATGGCGCGCGAGAAAGTTATTGCAGGAGGCAATGGCATGGGACCGCAAATACAATGCCGCCTATTACAGCCTGGCAATGTGCGATCTGACAATGAAAAGCGTGGAGGCAGAAAACAGCCTCAAAAAATTGATCAAACGGTCCCCAGAATATTCAGACACCTATTTTAAGCTGGGTGTCTTTTACGAGTCCAGAGGCAAATTTGAAAAAGCCGAAGACGCTTATGAAAAGCAATTGGAAGCAGATTCCTCTCACACCACCGCGCAATTTCGTCTGGGCATCACAGCATTCAAAACCGGTCACCCTGCACGCGCCGTTGAAATCCTGCAACCCGTCCTGAAAAAACGAACGGACCTCCAAAAACCCGTTTTGCCAATGCTCTTTGAAGCCTATATCCAGCTCAAAAATACGCCAATGGCAGAGGAGATCGCAGTCGCCTATCTCAAGGGATTAGATGAACAGAATCGGGCGATGTTTGAGGACATTCGCATCGTCGCTTCACCCGAAGAAATCCACACCTTTAATACCTTGCCAATCGAAGAACGTGCGGCTTATGTCAGAGCATTCTGGCAGCGCCGCGATCCCACACCTGCAACCCCTGAAAACGAATGGTTGGTCGAACACATCCGCAGAATCATGTATGCGCGACGTCACTTTTTTTCGTCCCGCGGGCCCTGGGATCGCCGCGGTGAAATCTATATCCGATATGGTCACCCAGCGCACTGGAGCCGATCTGACAACATACGATTTGAGATTGATCCCGCATCAGTACGCGTAAAAGAACGCCTGCTGATGTCGCTGACCGATGATGCGCGAAAAGAACTGATTGCCAATATCCAGCGCATCCGAACATCGGCGAGAGAACCGTACGCAAATGTGGATCCCGCGACGGGCGTTATGCTGGACAGGATTGAACTTTCGGATTTTGAAAATGTTGAATACGGATCAAGGGTAGTACGCGATCGCGGTGCTAATATCGTCCGCGAGAGACTTTTGACCGACATGCCCTTATCCAATCGGGATGCGGGAATAAGCGCGGAACATCTTCGCGGATATCCACTTTTTCCAGTGGATGGGAATAATCCCTGGGAATATTGGATCTATCCAGAAGTCAACGGGGGCATCGAGATCGTATTTACATCGCTAACAAGAGGTGGCGATTTCGACTATCCAACACCTTTATCCGTACGAGCCGAATCCAGAGCCAATGCCGTGGTCTGGAACCAGCGGAGACCAGAAGATATTGTCAATCGTGCTATCGGCCGCGAACCCTCCCTATTTGAGCTACACAGAGGGACCCTGAATTTTTATTCTGCCCTGGCGGATTTTCGCGGAGAACAAGGCGAAACCCGTCTTGAAATTTATTACGGACTGCCAGTTTCAGAACAGTCTGAAACAACGCAATTTGAACGCGGCCTCGCGCTCTTTGACACGACCTGGACCCCGATCTTTCAAAAAGTTGAACCCTTATCCGATATGTCTGACCAATCGGACAAAATTGTGGATCAACTAATCGTGAATATTCCCCCAGGCCGTTATTATCTGGGTATTCAGGTACACGACACAGCAGGCAACAAGCTCAGCACCCAAAGACAAGCCATTGAAGTGGAATCCTACGCAGGAGACGGATTGATGCTCAGCGATATTGAATTGGCAAACCGAATTGAAGAACATGAAGCTGACTCTCTGAACATCATCCCCCAGCCCTCAAAATCTTTCTCCGCTGGGCAACCCGTTGTGATTTACTACGAGATTTACGGATTAAAAGAAGATGCGTTTGGACAGACGCGATACCAGATGCACTATCGGATTGCGCCAGCGCAAGGACAAGCACCGGCTGTGCGCGTGTTGCAATCTGTCGGAAAACTGCTGGGAATCGTCAGCGAAAAAGAAGTCACAATTTCTTATGAACAGGTGGGCGAAACAGAATCTGAATTGAGCTACCTGGAGATTGATGTCACGGACTCCGCAGAGGGCCTGTACGAATTGGAAGTGAAAATTTCGGACTTAAATGCAAACGTACAAGTTGCCAAATCCAC
>JAPPIE010000201.1 GCA_028874765.1 Gemmatimonadota bacterium | reverse complement strand
CCCTTTCTTTGAAAATCAGGCGCAATAGCCAAATTCACCAGATGAAATTCCCGACCAATCAAAAAACCCACGACATAACCCACAATCTCGCACTCGACCATAACCACCCGGCAAAAACTGTTTTTGCGATTGCGCGCAAACTCAAAATCGCGGCGTGTCCAGGGAGTGGAAAAAACAGCCGTTTCAATCTTTATAACCCGGTCAAAATGCGAAGGGACCATCTCCACCAGCACGGGTGTCACTGAATTATCCATCACCACTCAACCGCGCTTCACGCACGCGCTCTGCTTGTGTTCGCCGCAAATAAAAAGGCTCTGCCGTCTCCGCATCATCCACCTCTCCCCGTTCGCAACGCGCCTGCCCCAGCAGCGCAACAGCCCCAGCAGTGGGGCGACCCAGAGTTGCATTTGCAAAGAACGCATCTCGCCCCAACGCATCGACAATAACATCGCGATAAGCCTGGGCACCATCTCCCACCACAGTCACGGGGCGCGGCAGGCGTGTGACCCAATTGGAAACCGCATCTGCGCGATCGGGCATTTTCGAAATCGGACCCCCCGCAACGAGATCATATACCCCCGCATACACATCGCCTCGCCGGGCGTCCAGCATCGGGCAAACGGGCATCCCTTCTACCCCTGTCCCAAAAGCCATACCCGCAAGGGTTGACACACGCACAAATTTGAGATCCGCCCCGCGGCACAACCCCTTTGCCAGGCCCATACCGATACGCAACCCCGTAAACGAACCGGGACCAGCAGCCACAGCCACGCCATCCAGATCGCCAACACTTAAACCCGCCTCCCGCAACACCATTTCAACCATCGGCTGTAACCGTTCCGAATGATGTGAACCCAATTCCAACGTGTATTCCACAACCACGCGAGCATCGCAGGCCAAAGCCACACTGCATACCGGTGTCGAAGTCTCAATACCCAAAAATTTTATCAACTTGCAATACCTCAAAACAACTTACTTTGTGACCCATCTTCGGGCGGCGTCTTCCCCAAATGCAAATACGCCCGCGCCGTCGCTTGCCGCCCCCGATGTGTGCGCACCAGGAACCCCTCCTGAATCAGATAGGGTTCATACACCTCCTCCAGCGTATCAGTCTCTTCACTCAGCGCAGCACCCAGATTATTCAAGCCAACGGGACCCCCGTCGAATTTATCGATCAGCGTTTCCAACAATCGGCGATCCATTTCATCCAATCCCTTTGCATCTACCCCCAACAATGCCAGTGCTTTAACCGCAACTTCTTCTGTAATCATCCCATCGGCACGCGCCTGTGCATAATCACGAGACCGCGACAACTGACGTCCGGCAATGCGCGCTGTTCCCCGCGACCTGCGGGCAATCACATGCGCGGCATCCTCTTCAATCTCAATACCCAGAATACGCGCAGCCCTCATCACAATGGATTGCAACTCTTCCGGAGCGTAAAAATCCAGTCGCTCCAGCAAACCAAAGCGCGTTCGCATCGGCGCTGTGAGCAGTCCCAATCGCGTTGTTGCCCCCACCATAGTAAAGGGTTCAAGCGGAATTTGATACGACCTGGCACTCGGCCCGCTATCGATCATAATATCCAGCGTAAAATCCTCCATCGCCGAATATAAATGCTCTTCTACCACCCGATTCATACGATGGATCTCGTCGATAAACAGCACATCCCGCTCATTCAAATTCGTCAAAATTCCAGCCAGATCAGCCGGGCGCTCAAGTACCGGTCCCGATGTCACATGAATTTCAACCCCAAGCTCGTGCGCGATCACATAAGCCATCGTCGTTTTGCCCAAACCGGGAGGCCCGTGCAACAAAATATGGTCCATAGCCTCATTGCGATGACGCGCTGCCTCCACAGCAATACGCAAATTCGTCTTCGCCTTTTCTTGCCCGACCATATCGTCAAATCGAATCGGACGAATCCGTTGATCGCGCTCAAATTCGTCGCCATCCTGAAACTCGGGATCGGTAAATCGTTCATCCATAAAATAGCCTTAT
>JAPPIE010000416.1:15448-19121 GCA_028874765.1 Gemmatimonadota bacterium | reverse complement strand
CCCATGTTGCCGTCCATCTGAAACGGGGGATGGTTGTCGAATAGGTTGGGCAGTGTCGAGCGTATGAGCAGTTGCCGCACGTCTTCCCAGGCGCAATCCGCGTCTTTCAGGCGCGCCCACACGTTGATGAGCCATGCTCTGCTCCAGCCCGTGTGTCCGCCGCCATGCGCGAGGCGGTGTTCTATGCTTTTGCGCGTGGCAGCTAAGAAGTCGGGTTGGTTGACGAGCTGGAAGCCGGGATACACGCCGTAGATGTGTGAAATATGCCGGTGTCCCGGTTCTGGTTCTTCAAATTCTTCCGTCCATTCCATCAGGCGTCCATCGGAGCCGATTTGCGGTTCCGCGAGACGGGATAATGCGCTTTTTATGTCGTCGATAATGGGGTCGTCAAGAGATAGGATCTCGGCACAGCGCAGGCAATTTGTAAATGTTTCCCAGATGATCTGCTGATCCATGCTCGGTCCCATGACGAGGTTGCATACGTCCTGAGTGCCCGGTGCGAGGAAGCGGTTTTCCGGTGAGGAGGATGGACCGGATACGAGTTTGCCGGTTTTTGGGTCTTCTGCCAACCAGTCGAGGAAGAACAGGGCGGCGTCCCGCACAACCGGCCAGGCCTGGTCCTGCAGAAATGTTTCTGAGCCGTTGAAATCCCAATGTTCCATAAAGTGCCTGCTGTTCCATCCACAGCCCATGGGCCACATGCCGTATTGTACCTTTCCCAATGGGTCGGTGAATCGCCAGGCATCTGTTGTGTGATGCGCCGCGGTTCCGCGGCAGCCATAGACTTCTGTTGCTGTTTGGCGGGCTGTTGTGCGCAGGGCGTTTGAAAACTCCAAATACGGTTCATGGCATTCGGGCAGACCGACGAGTTCACAGAGCCAGTAGATCATCTGGATATTGATGTTGATGTGGTAGTCACTGTTCCACGGGGCTTCGTATTCCTGGTTCCAGATGCCCTGTAGATTGGCGCATAAACTGCCCGGGCGGGAGCAACAGATTGTGAGGTAGCGTCCGAAGTTGAAGTAGAGTGCAACGAGTGCGGGGTCCGATGTGTGTTCGAATTCGGCGAGGCGGCGGTCTGTGGGGATGTGGTCATTTTTGTCTTCTGCGAGGGAGAAGGTGCATCGGTCGAAGTAGGTGCTGTGGTCGCGGATATGATCGCGCTTTACGCAGGGATATGGACGCGCACCACACGCTTCTATTGTGGATATCGCGGAGGCTTTCAGGTCGTGTGTCAGGGGCGTGTAGGGGTCGTCAAAGTTGTAGTCGGTGTCGGCGCAGACGACGATTGTGACTGCGTCCGCATTTTCGACGATAAGGGCATCGTTGGCACACTGGACGCGCCCGTTTTCGGCAATTGCTTTGATGCCCGCAGAGAATTTTACGCCGGGATGGGTTTCTCCGTGTCCCGCGCGGCCGGTTATGAGGCGTGTGTTTTCAGATATGCCCGACCACTGCGCGTTTTCTTCCCGATGAAAAGATATTCGACACGATATTGCGCCTGCTTTGTCCGATGCGATGCGACAGATTATTGCCCGGTCGATGGCTGTGGCAAATACTTCTCGGTGATATGAGACGCCATTTGCGACCCATCGCGTTGTGGCGATTGCAGAGTTTAGCGAGAGTTCGCGGCGGTAATCGGTGTGTTGTTCGACGCCGCTTTGCTCGATGAATAAGTCGCCCAATGTCTGATAGCTGCGCGGTACTATGCGTTCTCCCAGGACGCCTTCTTGTACGAGGTCCTGCGCTTCGGTGTATTTGCCTTCAAAGAGCAGTTGACGCGCGCGTGCGACGACCTGTTGCGCGCCCGGTGGTGATTTGGGTACGGGAGGTCCCGCCCAGAGCGAGTCTTCGTTCATTTGTATGCGTTCATTACTCACCCCACCAAATACCATGGCGCCGAGTTTCCCTGCCCCCACGGGCAAGGCGTGATTCCAATCTTCCGCCGGTTCGTTATACCAGAGTTTCATTATTTTCCTCCGCTGTTTTAGTTCCATAAATTCTCTGGTAAAATAGCAAGTGAATTTGGTTCTGGCAACTGTCTTGATAGAGAATCTCCAGGAGGGATGCAGGACATAGTTATCTGGGTAGTACGAGGAAGGGGAGAGTATGTCTCCTCTTCCTCGTACTGGGGAGAGACCGGGGGGAGGGTAGCTATACCTGCGTTATGATAAATTGACAGCTTTGTAAACGTCGAGTATCGGCACCTGTTTTTCGCGTGCAATGCGGGCACAGTCGTCGTATTCGGGGGTAATGCGCTGTTTGCCGCCGATGTCGGCAATTTTGACGCGGATGGGGCCATAAGGGGTTTGGACGGTGTCTGTGCGGCGTTCGAGGATGTGGCGCTGAACGGGCAGGCGGCGGATGCCGAGGGTGGTGGTTTCTGAGAAGATGAGTTCGGTGAGTTCGGTTTCTTTGTTGGGGTCGGCCAGGACAGTGAGTTGAATGCCTGGGCGGCCTTTTTTCATGATGACGGGGGTGAGGAAGGCGTCGCGAGCACCGGCTTCGAGCAGGCGGTCAATGAGGTAGCCGTAAATTTCAGGGGTCATGTCGTCGATATTTGTTTCGAGTAGAACGGGGGTATCAGTTTGGGGGTCTGAGACGAGTTCGCCGATTTCAACGCGGAGGAGGTTGGGTACCTGTTCGACGTCGCGCGTGCCAGCGCCATAACCCGTGCTTTCTGTGCGGAGCTGAATGGTTTCGCCAATATTAGAGGCGAGTGCCGTGAGGAGGGCCGCGCCAGTGGGGGTGACGAGTTCATACGGGATATTTGTGCGTTCCGATGGAAAGCCTTTTGTCATTTCTACGACTGCGGGAACAGGGACGGGCATTGCTCCGTGTGCGCCCCGCGTGTGGCCCGTGCCAAATCGGAATTTTGAGGCGTAAATCGCTTCGATTTCGAGGAGTTCGAGGCCGACGATCGCGCCGACGACATCGACGATGGCATCTACTGCGCCCACTTCGTGGAAGTGGACCGCTTCAATGGTGGTACCGTGGATTTTTGCTTCGGCTTCGGCGAGTTTTTGAAAGACGCGCGCGGCTTTTTCTTTTGCAGAGGCCGATATTGCGCTGCTGTTGATGATTTCAAGGACGTCTTTTAAGTGCCGGTGGATGTGGCCTTCCCGAGCATTGACATCTATTTTTGTGCCGGCAATGCCGTGTTTTTCCACACGACGCTGAGAGAGAGTGAATTCGCGTACACTGAGTTTGTCGAGTTCGGATTTCAGGGCGGCAAAAGACAGGCCCGCATCGACGATCGCGCCGAGGGTCATGTCGCCGCTGATGCCGGCAAAGCAGTCGAAATAGGCGACTTTCATGAGATAACTCGAAAAAAAATACCGTGAATGCTCACGGTTTGTTTATCCGAGGAGGCGAGAAGAGTGTCTGGTATTTACTCTGCTACCCCTATCGGTAATGCAGTCGTGACAATCGAACCGTTTTTGCGATTTAATAGCGCGAGATACTGGTCGCGTTGCTGGCGAAAAGACGCCATGTATTTTTCGGAGATGGGTTGCCCTGCGGGGCGATTGATTTTTCGCGTTGGGTTGATCAGTTTGTAGTTGCCATTTACTGTGGCGTAAAAGTTGAAGTGCAAGTGTGGGCCTGTGGAGCGTCCGGTCGAGCCGACATAACCGATGGTTTGTTTTTGGCTGACGCGCTGTCCTTTTTTCAG
>JAPPIE010000416.1:6210-15348 GCA_028874765.1 Gemmatimonadota bacterium | reverse complement strand
TGAGGGCTTCGGTGAGGTTTTCTTTGTTGGCGATATAACCCACAATTCTGGTAGTTTTGGGTTTTGGAGGGGTAAGTGGAAGGATGAGATTTGCTTCAACCGGATCTGATTCTGAGGGACTTTCTTCAGTCATTGTTGCGATGGGTTCATCTTTTGCCGGTTCTTTGCCAAGGCCAAAGAGCATACTGACAGATATTAGCAAGCAGAAGAAGACCCATCGGCGTGGCTTGGGGGATTTGGGCTGACCTTTATAAGCGCGAACTGGCATGTGGGGGAGGGACCCTTGTAAACGTTCTCAATTGTTTCTGACTAAAATATGCGCCACAACAATAAACCATCTCGCTATGTACGTCAACCGCATTATATAGGGGTCGTAAAATTGTGTCTGCTATATGTTGTAATACGCGCGCTGTGACCTTGACGTGATCAGCATAGCTGGGTAAATTGAAATGTGAAGGGGCGAAAGATTTTTCGCCCGTACTGTGAAGGAATAGAAACCTCATCGCGACATGATAACGAGAACATACAATGAATGCTAAAAAAATAGAACTCAAAGGTTTGTTTCCCGAAGAGTTAGCACAGCATGTGTCCGATATGGGCCTGGAGCGGTACCGAACCCGGCAGTTGATTGACTGGCTTTACAACAAGGGTGTCACGGATTTTGAGTCGATGACGAATTTGTCCATGACCGTGCGGGCGCGGTTTGATGAGCGATTTACGCTTTTGAAATTAAATTGCGTTGGTGAATTGCGTTCTTCGTCAAGGGATACGGTTAAGTTTTTGTTTGAGTTGCCCGATAAGCGGCTTATCGAAAGTGTTTTGATGTGGGACGGCAAGCGCCGTACGCTGTGCGTGTCGTCGCAGGTGGGGTGTCCGCTCGATTGTCAGTTTTGTGCGACCGCGCGCATGGGGTTGATCCGCAATTTGACGGCAGCAGAGATTGTTGAGCAGGTGTTGTATGCACAGCGGTTTTTGCGCGCGGAGGGCGATGAGTTGACGCATGTGGTGATGATGGGGATGGGAGAACCCCTGCTGAATTTCGATCAGGTGATTCGGGCTATTCGATTGATCAATCTGGATTATGGAGCGGCTGTGGGCATACGTCGCATTACGCTGTCAACGGTCGGTCATGTGCCGGGTATTGCAAAGCTGGCGCAAGAAAAACTCAAAATCGGATTGGCTGTTTCGCTCAATGCGACGACAGATGAACAGCGATCAGAGATTATGCCGATCAATCGCAAGTGGCCTATTGCAGAACTTTTGTCCGCAGTGCGAGCCTATTACGGTCAGGTCAGACGATGGGTGACATTTGAATATGTGTTGTTGCACGGGTTTAATGATACAGCCGAAGATGCATATAGGCTGATTGCCCTCGTGCGCGATATTCCCTGTAAAATTAATGTAATTCCGTGGAATCCCATTGACGATGCGCGCTATGAACGCCCCCCCCAGAAGGCAATTGATCGATTTGTCGATATTTTGTCTCAGGCAAAATTGACGGCGACTGTTCGCTATAGCAAGGGAGATGATATTGCGGCTGGATGTGGACAGTTGTATTGGGAGATGGAGAGGGGTGTGAAGTGAGAGGCTGAGGGCTGATTGGACTGACCGATACGGGACGGCACAGGGGCCGTCCCCTACGATGATGTTGTGATTTGTAGGGGCGACCCCCTGTGGTCGCCCGCTGACCGTCCCTTTTTACCTTTTTACTCTTGAAATATTTCCCTATCTGGTTTATGATTGGCATGACCATGAAGCCATTTATTTTTTCTCCTCCGTTTGATTGATTGGAGACGTTTTTTATGGAACAATTTGTTATCGAAGGTGGGCATGCTCTATCTGGAACTGTTGTTCCGGCTGGGAATAAGAATGCGGCGCAACCTCTTTTGGCGGCGACTTTGTTGACAGACGAACCCGTAGTGATAAAAAATGTGCCCGATATTGGTGATATCGCTGTTATTATTGAAATTTTGCACGATCTGGGGGCGGAGGTTCACTACTCAGGTGATCACGAACTGACGATTTGTACACGGGATGTCCGCAAATCTGTGTTGCGGGCGGATTTGTGCCGAAAAGTGCGCGGTAGTTTTATGTTTGCAGGTCCGTTGTTGGGGCGTTTTGGACAGGCGACGATTCCGCGACCTGGGGGCGACCGCATTGGTCGGCGGCGGGTCGATACACATTTGATTGCGCTCGAAGAACTCGGTGTGCGGATCCATACCAATCACATTTACGATTTTAAGGCCCCCAGAGGGCTTGTGGGGGCGGACATTTTTTTAGATGAGCGCAGTGTGACCGGCACTGAAAATGCCGTGATGGCAGCGGTTCTTGCGCGGGGCACGACTATTTTGAGCAATGTAGCTTCAGAGCCTCATGTACAGGAATTGTGTTTGATGCTGAACAGGATGGGTGCCCAAATTTCGGGTATTGGGACTAATGAACTGGTTATTGATGGCGTGTCAAATCTCAGTGGAACGACGCATACAATTGGTCCAGATTATATGGAGGTCGGCAGTTTTATTGGGTTGGCGGGAGCGACCAATAGCGAGATTCGCATTGTCAATGCTGCGCCCAAAAATATGCGCAAGAGTTTGATGGTGTTTCGGCGATTGGGGCTGGACGTTGAGGTCGATGGACAGGATATTGTGGTGCCGCCTTTTCAAAAGCTGGAGATTATGCCGGATGTGGGCGATGCGATTCCGCGTATTGACAATGATCCGTGGCCGGGTTTTCCGCCCGATTTGATGAGTATTGCGATTGTGTTGGCGACGCAGGCACGGGGTACGGTGCTGTTTTTTGAAAAGATGTTTGAGCAGCGTATGTACTGGTTGGACCGTCTCATCGATATGGGCGCGAAGATTGTTATTTGTGACCCGCACCGCGCGGTGGTGGTGGGCCCGTCAAAACTTTATGGCGAGCATTTGTCGAGTCCAGATATCCGGGCGGGTATGGCGCTGATTATTGCGGCTTTGTGTGCCGAGGGGCAAAGTGTGATTAGAAATATCGAACAGATTGATCGCGGATATGAACAAATTGATACGCGCTTGCGCAGTTTGGGCGCGCGTATTCAGCGGGTGACGGTGGAGGAGTAATACAGGTAAGAGGTGATTTGATGTGACGAATGATCAGGGTGCACGCACGGGCGCGCTGGAAGTTGTGCGTCGTTTACAGGCGCGGGGTTTTCGCGCTTTGTGGGCTGGTGGATGCGTGCGCGACATGTTGATGGGGCAGGTGCCCCGCGATTACGATATTGCCACAAATGCCGATCTCCAACAGGTGATCGGCATTTTTCCGCATGCACAGGTGGTTGGGGCACATTTTGGGGTGGTGGTTGTGCGGCTGGATGATTATCATTATGAAGTGGCGCGTTTTCGTCGCGATCTGGCGTATTCCGATGGTCGGCATCCCGATGGTGTGGTGTTTGTGGATGAAGAAGAGGACGCGAGGAGACGAGATTTTACTATTAATGGGATGTTTTACGATCCAGTGGCCGATGCCGTGTTTGATTATGTGGGCGGGCAGGCTGATTTAAAAAAGAAGGTGATTCGCACGATTGGCGATCCTCATGCTCGATTCAGTGAAGATCGATTGCGTATGTTGCGCGCAATTCGCTTTGCGTGTCGGTATCACTGGCCCATTGAGGAGAAGACGCGAGAGGCTATTGAAAAATTGAGTGAGAGTATCGCATTCATAAGCCTTGAGCGCATTCGCGATGAAGTCGGCAAAATTTTGATCGAGGGGGGCGCGCCTTTGGGGGTGCGCTGGCTGATTGATCTGGGGTTGATGGCAGTTTTTATGCCCGAAGTTGTTGCGATGGATGGCGTACCCCAACCGCCTCAGTTTCATCCCGAAGGCGATGTACTGACCCATACGCTGATTATGTTGGGTTTGATGCGCTATCCCTCTGTAGAATTGGCGATGGGCGTCTTGTTGCACGATGTGGGTAAGCCTCCTACTTATGAAGTGCGGGATCGCATTCGGTTTAACAATCATACAAAAGTTGGGCGCGAGATGGCCGAGGAGATTTGCAGAAGGCTGCGTTTTTCGTCGGAACAGACAAAGCATATTGTGGCATTGGTGGCAGATCATCACAAATTTATGCATGTACAGGAGATGCGCTCGAGTACGTTGAAGCGGTTTTTGCGTACGGATCGGTTTGAAGATCACCTGGCATTGCACCGGATTGATTGTTTGTCGAGCCACGGCGAGTTGGACAATTATGCGTTTTGTAAGGCTGCGCTGGAGAATCTGGAGCCAGAACAAATTCGCCCCGTTCCGTTGATTAATGGACGCGATTTGATTGCGATGGGAAAAAAACCAGGTCCCGCGTTTAAGCAGGTGTTGCGGGCTGTTGAAGATGCCCAGTTAGAAGGGCGTGTGACGCAACGCGATGAGGCGTTGAGATTGGCAGCGCAGGTGTTTGAATCGCTTGGGTTGTAGTTTTTCCGTTCATTCTGGCAACTGTTTATTTGTTGAGATGTATAAGAAGATGATATTTGAAATGTTTACTGGCGGCTGTTTTTTCAGGAGGTAGGAGAATGTATAAACGATTGTTTGCAGGTTTGATGTTGATGGCTATGGGGTGGACACCCACCTGGGCGACAACTGTGAAGACGTTTGTCTTTGAAGAGATGTGCGAAACCGCACAGACTATTGTATATGTCAAATGTCTCACGCGCGAGAATGCAGTTTTTGCCGATCGAGAAGGTATTTTTACGCAAACGCGGTTTAGAGTCATGGAGGTGGTCAAAGGGCAGGCCGATTCAGAAATGGTGCTGACTTTACCCGGTGGTAAATGGGAAGGGCGACGCATGCAGGTGCCAGGTATGCCGCAGTTTGTGGCAGGACAAGAGACCGTGCTGTTTCTTTCGAAGCGAGATGGTTTTGGATCGCCGTGGCCGGTGGGGTTGGGACAGGGTTGTTATGCTGTACAGATGGGTGAAGGAGGAAACCGCCAGGTCGTGCTCAGGCATGTGCCCCTGCCTCCTGGTGTGCGTAGCAAACCCGCGCAAGCGCAAACATCGCACATGGAATTGGGCGATTTTTTGACTGCGGTTCGAGAGGTGCTCAATTTGAATGAGCGGGAAGAACCATCTGAACAGTAAGGAGCAATATGAATCTGCATTTTGATATTCGAGATATTTTTCGGTGTGTGCGGCTGGGTTGGTCTGGGAAAAAAATTTGGGTTGGGCTGTTGGGACTAATCGCGGCCTGGGCGGGGTATTCGGTTTTGTTGCTTATCGCGCATGTTCGCGCGGGCAGTGCGGGTCTGTGGCAGCGATATGGTTTATTCCCCGGCGCAACGCTTGGTGAATTTGATCTGTTTGGTACGGGATTGCACATTTTGGGTATGGTGTTTGCCCTTGCGGTGGCGTTTGTAACGACCAGTATGATGTGCAAGATCACTTTTCAGCAACTGCGGGGCGATGAGTTTTATTCGGTTGGCGATGCCTGGCGATTTGCGAGATTGCGCTGGAAAGCCGTGCTGTTTGGCCCTGTTGTGGTGCTCGCTCTGTTTGCTCTTTTTGTGATTGGCGGTATTGCGCTTGGGTGGGTTGCCGGCTGGATCCCAGTGGTGGGTGAAGTCGTTTTCGCGCTGTGTTTTATTCCCATTTTTTTTGCGGCATTGTTGGCTGTGTTTGTCAGTCTGGTATTTGTTGTTGCTGTGATTATGTCGCCAGCTATTGTGGGCACTGAGGGGTATGATATTTTAGATGTTGTGATACAGTCGTTTTCACTGACGTGGTCACAGCCCTGGCGATTGGTTTTGTATGCGGTGTGGATGATTTTTGCAGTTTGGGTTGGTTTGATGGTGATGGGAGCTTTGACCATGGCTGCGATTGGTCTGATTGCCTGGGTATGTGGTTGGTTTATGGATGTTAAACTGGCCAATCTTTTTTATGTGGCATCGCACTACCTCTTGTTTGTCCCGGAGAAATGGGATGATTTGTTTGCGAGTTTGCCCGTGCCGGGGACACCGTCGGGAGCAGAGGTCTGGGGTGGTGGTATCCTCGGGGTGATGCTCATTGTGATTACGGGGATTGTGGTTGCTTATGTTCAGGCGACTTATGCGTCGGGACTGAGTTTGATGTATGTGGTTTTAAGACATCGCAAGGATGATGAAAATTTGCTTGCTCGGGACGATGATCTCGGGGTTGTGAGCGAGGAGGCTGACGATAACACTGATTCCGAAACGGCATAGGTCAAGTTTCTCCGTTGACTTGCTGCGCGAGGTGGCAACTCAGGCGCGGCTGGCCGAAGGTGCCGAGGGTGTCCGTCGCATTCTGCGAACGGTTTTTATGTCTGAGCAGATTCCCATTCGCAATGTCGCTCAGGAGGTGGGCTTGCCCGTTCCCGTGGTTGCCGCTGTGCGGGGCGAATTGGAAAAGAGAGGTATTTTGACGCGAAAAGGTGGGGTTTCGCTCACGGGTAAGGGCCTGAGTGTTGTGCAATCGGAGTTGGGGCTTTCATGCCGCAAACGCTTTGCGCGCCCAGGTGTGCCCCCCATTCCTGTGGTTTTGAAAGAGGTGTGCAAACGCCTTGCAAATATTGCCGAGAGGCGGCCAAAGGTCGATGTCAAACTGGACCAGTCCCATGCAACGCCTGAGACTGTTTTAAGGCGTGCGATGTATTTGTACGAACACGATGCACTCGAAGGGCGAAATTTACTCGTTCTGGGGGACGATGACTTGACGTCGGTGGCGGTGGGATTGTTGGCACAGCATTTGGAGATTGTGCTCGGGCAGGTGGTGGTGCTGGAGTGCGATGGGCGACTCGTTGATTTTTTAAGTGTGATTGGTGAACGCGAAGGGTTGCCTATCACTGTGATCGCACGCGATTTGCGCGAGGATATGCCGGCTGACCTGTGCGGGCAAATGGATGTGTTTTTTACCGATCCACCCTATACGTTGCCCGGTTTGTCGCTTTTTGTTTCGCGGGGTGCTTCTGCGCTGGTGCCCGAGGTGGGTAAGCAGGGGTTTGTCAGTTTTGGCCGTCGTTCACCAGATGAGACAGCGCGGGCGATTGGTTTGTTGATCGAGATGGGTTTTGCGCCTGTGGAAATAATACCGGATTTTAATGAATATGTCGGTGCTCAGGTATTGGGTGGGGTCAGTCAGATGATTCGTCTTATTTCTACAGGGAAGCCACAGCCTCTTGTAACTGGTAAATATCACGGGGCACTGTACACGGCTGATCTCAAAAGGCGGCGACAAGGTGATCGGGCATCCCATTGATCCCACACACGGCGAGTATTTGCGCGATGTGTTTTTGCGAGCAAACAAACGAGCCTGGTGTTATTTTCCGCCCTTTCTCTGTGCGTTTAGTCTCGCACCCAATCGGATTGTATGTGTGGATGAAATTGCGGGGAGTACGTGTCTGTTTGTACAGCGTCCAGATGGTGTTGACTTGCTGGTGCCACCTGTTCCCTGTGATGCTGATACGCTAAAGAGGGTTATCGACACGCTCGCATCTCATCAGGGTGGCCGTCTGCCGAGAATTTTGTGGTTAGATGCCTGTGATGCCAAATATGTAGATACCGAACAGTTTGCGCTGCGCGATAAAGACGTGGAATACGTTTACGATCCATCGCAAATTGTTGCGGCGAGCGGGCGATGTTTTAGGGATGTGCGCCAGCGGGTGCGGCGGTTTGAGCGCACCCACGCGTTCCGTTTTCGCGCTTTGACTGTGTGGGATGTGCCGGATTGTTTTGCGCTGTTGAAGCATTGGCGTCGTCGGCAGGGGCGTCGGCATCCCTTTTTGCTGGACTGGGGATATACGCGGGCAGCGCTTGATCAGTTTCATTTTTGGTCAGAAGATGTGTTGTGGGGGTGGGGCGTGGAGGTGGCGGGGCGGATTGAGGCTTTTGCCCTGGCAGGAGAGATGCAGACCGGTTTGGCGCATTTTTTTGTTGCAAAGACCAATCCCGAGTTGCCCGATTTATCGTATTTTTTGCGATGGCGGGTCTATGGCGAGCTATCGGCTTACCGGCGTGTGAATGACGCCGGGGATTTGGGTTTATCGGGTTTGCGTCAGTTCAAGCAGAAATTTCGACCTGTGGATCAGTGGCGGGTTTTTTCAGCGGAACCGCGGTGAGGCATATTATGAACAGGTTGCTACTCGTTGCAATTTTGAGTCTGTGGATTTGTGGATGCGAGACCACATCGCCTTCGTCTTATATTTATTACGAGGTGGTGCATTCTTCAGAGCAAGTCTCGGTGGGGGATTCTGTGTTGATAGAGACCAGAGAAGGTACGACATTTCAGGGGATTTTGTTGCGGGCAGATGAAGAAGAGATTGTGGTGACGACGGAGAGACAGGGTAAGGTCCGGGTACTTTGGCGCGAGGTTCACAAGGTGAAGCGCGTTATAAGGGCAAGGGCGCAGGAGTGAGCAGGCGATCTACTTCGTTGGGCCAGGTGTTGGCAACACAAAGGCCGTATTCTTTTTTTCCGCCTGTGGCAAGGGGCCCTGTGAGGTGGGTATAGCGTCGGGTTGCTCTGACGGTTTTGGGAATATAGGCCGTATTCAAAAAGTGCAGGGCAAGACCCGCGCGTTCTCTATTTGTGGTATTTGCCAGTGTGCGATGGGCTATGCCAAAGTTGAAGAAGACGGCACCCCCGGCTGGCAATTCGATGGGGATGGCTCTTTCTTCGGGTACTGTGCAGTGGATGTGGTGGTCGCTGTTGGGGTCCCGGTCGTGGGCGTAGATTTCGCGGTGGCTGCCGGGTACGATGTGCAGTGTGCCGTTGGCGATGTTGGCGTCGTGAAGGGCAACCCACATGCCAATGCCTTTGGCGGGGTCGCTGATTTTGAAATACGCGTTGTCCTGGTGCCAGTCCGTGCCAATGCCCTGTTTGCCGGGTTTGAGAAAGATCTGGTCGAGGTAGAATACAAAGGGTGAGCCGATGAGTTGCGCGACAAGCGCGAGGACTTTGGGGTGAAAGTGCAGGGCGCGGTAAAACGCGCTTTTTGGCGTGATGGGACAGATTTGCAGGTTGATTTGCGTCTGTGAATGGGTTTGTCCATCCCCGTCGGTGGCGACATTGCGGAGGAGACCCTCGCGTTTGAAGCGGTCGAGTTCAGCGCGCATGGCGCGTATTTCCCGGCGGGTGAACAGGTCGGGGACGATGGCGTAACC
>JAPPIE010000416.1:0-6110 GCA_028874765.1 Gemmatimonadota bacterium | reverse complement strand
CATCCGGGTGGGGCGTCGGCGGGGTCTGGTACGTCGCCTTCTATGGGGATGCGCTGGCGCTGATCGTCGGGGTCGGCGATGGGAACGGCGGACAGGAGGGCCGCGGTGTAGGGATGAAGGGGATTCTGGTAGAGTCGCTCGGATGTGGTGATTTCAATGATTTGACCGAGGTACATTACGGCAACGCGATCGGAGATGTGTTCGACGACGCTGAGGTCGTGGGCGATGAACAGGTAGGTGAGGTCGAGGGTTTCCTGGAGGTCTTCGAGGAGGTTGATGACCTGAGCCTGTACGGACACGTCGAGGGCGGAAACGGGTTCGTCTGCGATGACGAGTTTGGGGTTGAGCGCGAGTGCGCGGGCAATGCCGATGCGCTGGCGCTGTCCCCCTGAAAAGGCATGGGGATATCGCCGCAGGTGATCGGGACGCAAGCCCACGCGAATGAGCAGTTGCTCGACGCGATTTTCGAGTTCAGATCCCGATGCGATCTGGTTGATGATGAGGGGTTCGGCCACGATGTCGAAGACGGTCATGCGCGGGTTGAGCGACGAGAAGGGGTCCTGGAAGATGTATTGCAGTTCCCGGCGGAGGTGGCGCATGTGTTCTTTGCCCAGGCTGCGCAGGTCGAGTTGCTGGCCGTTGTGATGGAAGATGATCTCGCCGTCGGTGGGTTCTATCAGGCGAATGATGGACCGCCCGGTTGTGGTCTTACCGCAGCCCGATTCGCCGACCAGACCGAGGGTTTCGCCCCGGTGCAGGGTGAGGTCCAGGCCATCCACGGCTTTGACATGACCGACGACTTTTCGCCATAAGCCTTTTTTGATGGGAAAGTGGGTTTTGAGTCCGGTAACTTCGAGAAGGGGCTGATTGTTTTTTTCTGACATGTCCGATTCCATTTGCGAAGCGGTCAGTTTTCCAGCCAGCAACTGACGCGATGACCCGATTCGATTTCGAGGAGTTGCGGTTCTTCGCGGCACTTATCCATTGCGTGCGGGCACCGAGGGGCAAAGGCGCAGCCCTGTGGGATTTCAAAAGGGTCGGGGATTGTGCCTTCAATGGGTACCAGGCGGCGTTTTTGGCCCACTTGTGGGATGGAGTTTAGCAGGCCCCTGGTGTAGGGATGGCGCGGATTTTTGAAGACGGTGCGCGTGTCGGCGTATTCGACGATTTTGCCCAGGTACATCACTGCGACATAATCGGCCATGCTGGCGACGACGCCGAGGTCGTGGGTGATGAGCATGATCGCCATGCCAATGTCGGATTGGAGATGGCGCATCAGGTCCAGGATTTGAGCCTGCACCGTGACATCGAGGGCTGTCGTGGGTTCGTCGGCGATGAGTAAGCTGGGGTTGCACGAGAGGGCCATTGCGATCATAGCGCGCTGGCGCATGCCACCTGAGAGTTCATGGGGATACGCATCGACCTGGCGGTCGGGACGCGGTAGGCGCACTTTGTTGAGGGCATCGATGGCGCGTTCACGGGCTTCTTTTTTGTCTGCATTTTGATGCAGCATGATCGCTTCGGAAATTTGATTGCCCACGGTGTGTACAGGGCTGAGAGAGGTCATGGGCTCCTGAAAAATCATGGCGATGTCATTCCCGCGGATGTCGCGCATCTGCGTGCCTTTGGGGTTGAGTTGTGTCAGGTCAATGGGATCGCTTTCGAGATTCTTGTGAAAGAGGATTTGCCCGTGTTCGATTTTGCCCGGGGGGCTCGGGATGAGGCGCATGGTTGAAAAGGCGGTGATGCTTTTTCCACAGCCGGATTCACCGACCACGCCGAGTGTTTTTTGGGGCGCTATGGATAGAGATACGCCATCGACCGCGCGCACGACGCCATCGTCGGTGTGAAAATAGGTTTTGAGGTCGCGTATGTCTAAGAGCGATTGGGTCATATTTTATCTGCTTGAATAAGGATCGGCTGCATCGCGCAGGCCATCGCCGAGGAAGTTGAAGGCGAGGACGGCGATGATGATGCAGACACCCGGCATGAGGAGCCAGGGATAGAGACTGAGCGAGTGAATGTTCATGGCGTCGGATAAGAGCAGTCCCCAGGAGGTCATGGGCGGTTTGATGCCCAGGCCCAGAAAACTCAATGTGCTTTCGCCGAGGATAAATCCGGGAATAGCGAGGGTTGCTATGACGATGATGTGGCTGAACATGGACGGTAGCAGGTGTCGAAAGATGATGCGGTGGTCTTTGGCGCCAGCCACGCGGGCGGCCAGTACAAAGTCGGCTTCGCGGATGGACAGAGTTTTGCCGCGTATTTCACGGGCGAGTCCGCCCCATCCCACGAGCGCGAGTACGGTGACAATGCCCATGAAGACCAGATGCGAAGGCCATTCGGGGGGCAATATTGCGCTGAGGGCCATGAGAATGGGGATAGATGGAAATGCGAAGATGAGTTCGATGATGCGCTGGATGATATTGTCGATATTGCCGCCGTAATAGCCAGAGATCACACCGAGTGTAGAGCCGAGGGTGAGGCTGATGAATACGGCGAGCAGGCCAATGGTGAGGGAGATGCGGCCTCCTGCGATGATGCGCGAGAGCATGTCGCGCCCAAAGCGGTCGGTGCCAAGGAGGAACAGGGGATTGCCTTTGCCGGTGCCAAACATGTGGATGTCGGTGGTAAAGAGGCCATAGAATGTGTATTCGGCACCTCGCGCAAAGGGGTACACGGGATAGCGCACAGAGGCGTCTTCGGTATAGGTTTTGATACCGGTTTGCAGGTCAAAAGATTTTTTGATGCCATAGACAAAAGGCCAGTGGATGCCGTCTTGAGAGAATATGTGGATGCGCTGGGCGGGCAGGTGTACATAGTCGTAATAACGATGCGCCGGGTCATGTGGGGCTAAGAATTCGCCCAGAAAGACGCAGATGTAGAGAAAGATGACCACACATCCACCAATGACTCCGGCGCGGTGTTTTTTGAAACGCCGCCAGATGAGCTGGCGCTGTGAATAGGTGGCGGTGGTTGTATTTTCTTCAACGAGGGTTTCCACGCGCTCGTCGAGAGGTGTTTCGACGAAACTACTCATAGCGAATCCTCGGATCGAGCCATGCCAGGAGAATATCGGCTAATAAGTTGCCGATGAGCAAGAAGGTGGCGGATAGGAGCAGGAATGCACCTGCCAGATACATGTCTTGAGATGTGAGTGCGGTGAGAAAAATGGGGCCAGCTGTTGGCAGGCCGAGTACGATGCCGGTGACAACGGCGCCAGAGAGCAGGCTGGGCAGTTCGAGGCCCAGGCGGCTGACGAGGGGGTTGATGGCGATGCGCACGCCGTATTTGACGATGACTTTGCCTTCTTTGAGGCCCTTGGCGCGCCCGGTTTGAATGTGCTGTTGACCGAGTATGTCGAGCAGGTTGCCGCGCATAATGCGGATGATGCCCGCTGTGCTGCCCGTGCCGATGACGATGATGGGGACCCATATATGCTTGAGGAGATCGACAAATTTTGCCCACGACCAGGCAGCGCCTATGTATTCGGGAGAGAGAAGGCCGCCTACGGATTCGGCTTCGAAGACGGCGACTTGAATGAACATAATAACCAGAGCCAGCAAAAAGTTTGGCGTGGCCAGACCGATGAATCCGAGAAAGGTAAAGCCGTAATCGCCTATTGAATACTGTCGGGTGGCAGAGTAGATGCCAATGGGTATGGCGACGATCCAGGTGAAGATCAATGTGGAGAGTGTGAGAGTAAGTGTGAGTCCCAGACGTTCGGCCAGGAGTTCCATCACGTCCATTTCGTATGTGAAGGATTGTCCGAAGTCGCCTTCGCTGACGATTTTCCAGATCCAGTGGATGTATTGCACATAGATCGGGTCGTTGAGGCCATAGCGTTCGCGCAGGGCGTCGATTTGCGCCATTGCGCTTTCAGATCCGAGTTCGCCCTGTTCGGCCAATTCGGCGAGGCGAGAGGTGAGCATATCGCCCGGTGGTGCTTGTATGACCACAAAGCTGACCATTGAGATCAGGATCAGCGTGGGGATCATGTGCAATAGACGGCGGATGATGTAGTTGGTCATATCGCTATTTGATAAATATCTGTTCGTGAAATACGGGGCGACCCCAACCGCGGTGTACGTCGGCGGCGCTGCCCTGCATGGGGACATTGCCGAGTCGCGTGCTGGCTCCCCAGATGGAATAGGCGGAGCCGACGACGATGACGGGTACGTTGTCGGTGTGGAGGTCGCGCACTTTTGTCATGTGTTCATGAACGGCTATGGGATCTACGGTTGTCAATACTTTTTTAATGCGCGTTGTGGCTTCGTGCAACCACGCGGGACCTTCTTTGGAGGCGTTGCGGTGCCAGAAGGGGACGGTGGGTGCCATGATTGCCCAGTCATTGAGGCGGCCCAGGGGGTCGGCGGGTCCTTCGAGGCCCCAGTGGTGAATGTCAAATTCGCCGTTGAGGCGGCGGGGCCATACAATGTCGCGCAGGGAAATGTTCAGGTTGGCTTTGATGCCGATGTCGCGCCAGTGTTCGGAGACGAGTTCGGAAACATCGACGCCAACGCCGGGGACGACATCGATGTTGAGTTCAAAACGCGATCCGTCTTTGAGTTCGCGCCAACCATCGCCATCTGTGTCGCGGTATCCGGCTTTGTCGAGGAGATCGCGGGATTTGTCGGGGTCGAATTTGGCGTATTTGCGATAGGCGGCTTCTGAATAGTGCGGGTTAGAGGGCGCGAAGGAGTAGCCCGCGGGGTCGAGGAGGCCGTGATAGACGATCTGGTTGATTTCTTCGCGGTTGATCGCATAAGACAGGGCTATGCGTACGTCGCGGTTGCGAAAGGCTTCTCGCAGGGCGGGTTTTGGAGTGTCCCAATTGAGGTAATAGGCGGGACCTCGGTCTGGACCGGTGATCCGCAATTTGAATTTGCCCTTTTTTTCTTCGGTGCGCAGGGTGGGAAACATGTTGATGCGAGAGTAGCGGCCAAACAGGTCGAGTTCGCCGTTGACAAATTTGAGCAGGATAACCTGGGGGTCCTGGATGACGGTAAATTCGATGCGGTCCGCGTATGGCAATTGATTGCCGGCTGTGTCGATTTTCCAATAGTAGGGGTTGCGCGCATAAACGATGCGTTGCCCGCGGATCCATTCGACGGGGACCCATGCGGATAGGCGCGGCATGCCGGGTTTCATGATGACCATGGCATTCGTGGCTTGTTCTCGAAATTCTTCGTATTTCGCTTCGGGGTTGTAGCGGGGGTGCAGGTGTGACAGATGGTGTTTGGGCTGTGCTATGACGTCTAAACACAGGGCGTGTAATACGCGGCCGAGGGGTTTGGATGACGAGACTTCGAGGGTGTGGTCGTCGATTTTTTTCAGGTCAATGGGTTTGCCATCGACGACCCACACTGAGGGGGGCACGGGCTGGTTGTGAGGGCGGGCGTTGTCGTCAAAGGTCATGTCGTAGTACCAGAACAATATGTCGTCAACTGTAAATGGTACGCCGTCTGACCATTTGATGCCTTTGCGGATTTTGAAAATTGCGGTTCGGCCTTCGTCGCGAAATTCAAAACTCTCCGCGAGGTTGTGTACGATGCTGTCGGGCAAGGGACGCGAAAATCCCATGAGGTTTTCGCTCAGTGTTTTGTTGGTTCCCGCTGTTTGGATGATGTCGCCTGTGAGTGCGCGCCGCAAGACGCCACCGTATTGTCCGATGGTGTCCAGGGGGACGACGATGAGTGGATTTTCGGGCAGGCGTTCAGATACGGGAGAGAGTTCTCCGTTTTTTACTTTTTCGGCGAGGATGGGAGCTTCCGCAAAGGTGCGGTTGATCAGGATTTTTGGGTCGATTTGTACGGGTGCACGCGTTTCGAGAATCGCCGCGTTGGATTGCGCGGCTTCACCCGTTTTTGCACGGTGCCCTGGATCGGGTGCGAGACAACCACAAAAGAGTAAGGGAATGAGAAAATAGATTCGTTTCATTAGAAAGACGGTATTTAAAAATTACTTTTTGGTCAAGAGGTAAATTTTTCGAGGCTGTCAGCCGGGATCAGATAATCCAGGGCAATATCGACCTGGATTAAGCGATTGTGGTTCCGGATTTTTACAATTTTTAGCTAATTTTTGTTGATATTATGACAATTTTTAGCTAA
>JAPPIE010000036.1 GCA_028874765.1 Gemmatimonadota bacterium | reverse complement strand
GAGGGGCTTATGACGGCACGTTTCGAGAAGATTGGCAGTTTGTCGCGGGATCGGGCGACCTGGATCAATGCAATGGTCGGTTCGGGGTTACGCCCGAGTTTCCGGAAGGCATATACCATTACTATCTTACTGAGGATTACCCGTACATACCCCGATGTGTATGGGGGACGCCAGATCCTTCGTTCAGGCAACGTCGGACTGGTGGCCCTGGCGGCCCAGGTTTTAGAAGGCGTCCACCGAGCCGTTATTGATCTGGTATTCATAGATTGAAAATATTCGTGTGGAGGACGACAGACATCATGTTCTTAAAATTATTAAAACCAAAATGGGCTTTGGGTGTGATCTTCGCTTTATTTTCTATTTTTAGCCCAATCACTTTGAAAGCGTCACTGCCCGATTTTGATGGCGATGGCAAGGTCGATTTTGCCGATTTTCTACTTTTTGTAGCTGTATTTGGGCAGTCGGCTGCTGAGCAAAATGCGATTTTCGATCTGGACGCAAGTGGAACTGTAGATTTTGGAGATTTTTTAATTTTTGTCACTGCATTTGGGCAACCCGCCTCTGATACTGTTCGCGGTGTTAGTACTCAGGGTTTTGCAACGCAAACAATATCCAATCTGCTTGATTGTCCCGGAGGTCGTATAAGTAGTGTGGGGACCATTACATCTGACGATGGCAATGTGTGGATTATGCCCGCCGAGACGCAATACACAACCGCGAGACATGCATCGGATATGTATAACCAATGTACAGGTGTTTTCACTTCCAATAGCAGTGGTCTCAATTTGTCGATTGTGCCAGTCGTAGAGATCGATCAAGATGGTGAGACGATTACGGGATATATCTTTGCTGACAATTACTTTGAATTGTATGTGAATGGTACCTTGATAGCTGTTGATGCAGTTCCGTTCACACCGTTTAATTCGAGCATGGTTCGATTTAAGGTTAAGCGACCATTTACGATTGCAATGAAGCTGGTTGATTGGGAAGAGAATCTGGGGCTTGGAACAGAAGCTAATCGCAATTTTTTACATCATCCAGGAGATGGCGGTTTGGTCGCGAGTTTTCACGATGCCAATGGAAATACGGTTGCAATTACAAATGATCAATGGAAAGCGCAGACTTTCTATATTGCACCCATTAGAGATTTGAGCTGTATTGTTGAGAAGGAGACCGAGCATTTGTCCGGCGACTGTGACACGCGGGGTACAAATGATGGGAGTCAATTTTACGCAATGCACTATCCCGTCCCATCGAACTGGTACAATAGCGACTTTGATGATTCGGTCTGGCCACAAGCCTATACTTATACAAATGCGACAGTTGGTGTAAACAATAAACCCGCATATACGAATTTTACGGATCTATTTGATGATCCTGAGCACGATGCACAATTTATCTGGTCATCGAATCTCATTTTGGATAATGAAGTGATTGTGCGATATACCGTGAAGTAGTGTTATGCTAAGTCGATATTTGATTGGCAATTGTGATGGCAGAAAGAAATCTTTATAAAGAAAATCAAGGCGAAGACTTTGATTTTAAGATACTTGTGGATCAATACCAGGAGCGTGTATTGAATTTGTGCTATCGGTTTGTCAACCATCGGGAAGATGCAGAAGATGTGGCGCAGGATGTATTTGTGGAAATTTATCGCTCAATTGGAAATTTTCGGAACGATGCGAAGTTGAGTACCTGGATTCACCGTATTGCCGTTAATAAGTCGCTGGATTTTGTGCGAAAGAAAAACCGCAAAAAGCGCTTTGGACAGGTCAGATATTTCCTTGGGCTTGAGGAAGTGGAGAATCAGTTGCGCGCTTCTCCAGACTCTCAACCCGAGGTTGTGCTGGAGACAAAGGAATTTGCTGCGATTTTGAGACAGGCTGTGACATCTTTGTCAAAAAAACAACGGACTGCTATAATTTTAAATAAGTTTGAGGGATTCAGCTATGCAGAAGTAGCCGATGTGATGGAGACAACTGTTTCAGCTGTTGATTCCCTCATTCAACGAGGCCTGAAGAGTTTGCGAAAGAAACTCTACAGATATTATGAGGAAGATTTTAAAGATAAAAAAGTGCGAAGGGATTTATAAAAAATCGCGTCTAACTATAGATGAGGAAAGAAAGTCTATGAGCCGGGAACGAAAAATAGAAGAAGCTGTTGAGAAAACGCTTCAGAGCTTTGAGTCTGCCGAGAGACTACAACCCTCGCCCTTTTTTTATACAAGGCTTCGGGCAAGGATTGATGGGTTGCATCGAGGTGCGACTCACAAGTATCGATTCGCATTTGGTGTGTTGAGATTCGTTTCTCTCTCGCTGCTCCTTATTTGGAATATTGTGACGGTGACTTATCTCATAGGAAGTGATCAAACAGATGCCTATGACCGGAGTGAGATGATTAATGCGTTCGCCGAATTTTATGTTCTTGAGGAAGATGAATAAAAGGGTGCTTATATGAGCAACTTCTGGCAAAAGGGATTTGGTGCGTGGACTATCGCGCTGCTTCTGCTTTTTAATGTATCTACACTGTCTCTGTTGTGGTATAAAGAGATCAACAAACCCCCGCGACCTGTGAGAAGCCCTTCTGGGACTAATGCGTTAGATAACAGAGAGAGAATACAGCGATTCATTGAACGCGAACTCGATTTAAGCAGAGAGCAAGCTCGAGAATTTAGAAAACTACACAGTGCATATCTTCAGCAGAGCAAAGTATTGCGAAATGAAATTCGAGATTTGAAGCGGAATCAGTTACAAATAGAGATGTTTGAAAGCAAAGCAGACACGCTCAAGATAAGTCAAGCAGCCAGACGGATTGCCGATAAACAATTTGAATTTGAGAAACAGACCTTCTTACATTTTCAAAAATTGAAAGCCTTGATTGGCGAAGACCAGGAAGAGAGTTTGAAAGCCTTGTTAGATGAAGTATTTATGAAGCAGGGTAACAATCGCTCCCTGCGTCGTGGGCGATCTCGTCCTCCCAATAACGAGTCCTGAAATGCAGTCCTTTTTGAAAAAACTCGGCAAAAGCCGAGTTTTTTGTTTTTACCCCACAGGTTTTCTTGCTATCTGACGTCTAAACCTTATAAGCCGGGGATAATAGACTACAGGAGGTGGCAAATGATGTGGCGACAATTGGGGATGTTTGGATTGGTTTTTTGCATGGTGAGTGTGTTGTGTACCAATTATGCAGAGGGACATATGCTCTACAGTGATGAAAGTGATGTGACGGATTTCAATGACGACGGAAAAACGGACTTCGAGGATTTTATCATGTTCGCGGCTGCATTTGGTTCACAACAGGTGCAGTTCGATCTAAATCAGAATGGTCTGGTGGATCTTCCCGATTTTCTGGTGTTTATATCTGCATTTGGACAGCCTGGGGCTGGTTCCTCTGGTGGTACACAGGGCGATGCCCCTGTGAGCGCACAAGCATTCCAGCATTTTGCCGACCAGCTGAATATCCAGTGGGATGATGATTTTTTATATATCGAGTCCGACGCTTTTCCCGATCACCGCATGATGGTGGGGATTACAGCCTGGAATCAGCAGGTGCCTTTGCCGCAGCCCTATCAAGGCGATAATGCCTGGCAGATTCCATTGAAACCCGCGGTTGCAGATGTGCCAGTGTATGCAAGCCAGACGCTGTTTCGGGGAGCTATTGGTCTGGCCATTAACGGCGTGCCCATTTTTAATCCCATCAAACAGAATGGCCGCACAGACACGTATTTGGCTGGGGAGTTAGATGAATTTGGAGGGCATGCTGGTCGCGCAGATGACTATCACTACCATATCGCGCCGTTGTTTCTTACAGAAAAAGTGGGCGATGCCGTACCTATTGCGTATGCCCTGGATGGCTATCCGATGTATGGACTCAATGAACCTGATGGTACCCCAGCGAAAGATCTGGACGATTTGAACGGACATTTTGATGCAAATGGAAATTATCACTATCACAGCACGCTGGATTATCCCTATGTCAATGGCGGATTTAAGGGTGTTATTGAACTTTTCAGGGGAGAAGAAGTCGCAAATCAACCCCGCACAAGGCCCGTTCGCCCTTCTGGGACGGGGATGAGAGCAAATATCACAGATTTTGTGAAGGGGACAGATGATTGGTATCGGCTTACGTATGAGGCAAACGGTGGAACACAGGCGATTGCCTATTTTCTCAGGCCAGATGGGGATTATGATTTTCAATTTATAGATGCCAGCGGCAATATCACGCGACAGACTTACCGCTCCAATGGGAGTGTTGTGGTGGAAGGTAGTGGAGGAACGTCCGGTCAGGGCGGTGTGTCTAATGATTCAGGACCTCAGACTGTAACCGATCCACCCGATACAGATTCTGATTCTTTGTTTGTTGCGTCCGAGTTGTTGGGACGACCAACCGACAGATCCGTGACTGTCAATGTGGTTCCATCAGCAGACCTGGAAATTTGTCTGGAATACGGAACAGAATCCGGTGTTTACACAAATCAGACATCCGTGGTGATGGGGTCACGAGATACACCGATTGAAATTGCGATAGAGGGGTTGCTTTCTGACACGCGGTATTATTATCGAACCCGCTACCGGCGCGCAGGAGAAACAGAGTTCAAAAGGCGGGGCGAATATACGTTTCACACATATCGTCCACCGGGTACAACATTCACCTTTTCAATTCAGGCCTGCGCTCATTTAGATGGTCGATCCAGCCTGGAACTCTACCATCGCTCGCTGGAAAATATCGCAGCATATCAGTCCGATTTTCTCATTGATCTCGGTGATACATTTATGTGCAACAAACACTCAGAACCACTTACGGCGACTGTAAGACCCGCACCCGATTACGCAACCGTTGAGCGTCGGTATTTGTACGAGCGCGGAAATTTTGGGAAGATTACACATTCTATTCCGCTGTTTCTCGTCAATGGAAACCACGATGGGGAAGAGGGGTGGTCATTGAATGGCACGCCGAACAATGTGGCTGTTTGGGCTACAATGGCGCGAAAAAAATATTATCCCAATCCCATACCAGATGTGTTCTATTCTGGAGATTCCGATGAAGAGCAATTTGTTGGTGTGAGAGAGAGTTATTATTCGTGGTCGTGGGGAGACGCGCTGTTTGTTGTGATTGACCCTTATTGGTACACGACGACAAAGCCCAAACGCGGCGGCGTATCGGATAACTGGCGCTGGACCCTTGGCGAAAAGCAATATCAGTGGCTTCGACAGGTGCTGGAGGCGAGTGATGCGACCTTTAAGTTTATATTTTCACATCACCTGGTGGGGGGTATTCATACAGGAGAAGGACGCGGCGGTATTGAGATGGCTCCGTATTACGAATGGGGCGGAAAGAATAGAGACGACAGTTGGGGGTTTGACACTAAACGCGCGGGATGGGACAAGCCGATTCATCAACTGATGGTAGAGAACAATGTGTCGGCTTTTTTTCACGGTCATGACCATGTGTTTGTGAAGCAGGAGTTAGATGGGGTGGTGTATCAGGTGTTGCCACAACCCAGTAATACAAATTATCGAAATGGTGACAAGATAGCTGTTGAAGGGGGATATTTTAGTGGTACTGTCCTGGGAAATTCAGGGCATCTGCGTGTGACTGTTTCTCCAGATGATGTTGTGGTGGAATACATTAGAGCTTATCTGCCAGGAGATGAAGCTGCTGGACGGACAAATGGCGAGGTGAGCTATTCTTATCGGATAGAGAAAAGATGACCAGATACACGCAATGGGCTTTGGGTGCGGTCTTCGCTTTATTTTGCATTTTTAGCCCAATTACTTTGAAAGCGTCACTGTCTGATTTTGATGGAAATGGCAAGGTCGATTTTGCCGATTTTCTCGCCTTTGTTGGTGCTTTTGGCACCGATCAAGCCCAATTTGATCTTAATCAAAATGGGCAGGTAGATTTTCTTGACTTTCTGATATTTGTTAGAGCATATGGTGCGAATGATGACACATCCTTACCCGAGCCGTCTGCATTTTACAAGCTACCAGATGATTGGCAGGTTGTACCTATAGAACAACAAAATTGTGCAAAAGAGGATCTTGTTGGTGTTGATCATGTTTATGTTGAAACGGCATCAAAATTGTTGGTGTGGCTTACTGGCACGGTTGAAGATGCACATTATGAACCCATTGGTGAGGTGGCAAATTATTTTGGTTTTGCAGCACTCAGGAACGAGATTCGGGAACGCGATGGGAACAATGCAGATACCTCTTTTCGAGGTGCAGTCTATAAGGAAGTCCTGGAGCTTTTGGATGATACTCAACGGTCGTTGTTATATGAATTATTGGCCGAGCATCGAACGGCAATCAACGAATTTTTGGAAGACCGTGTTTTGTTGGTCGATGAATTGTGGCGTTTGAAAAATAACGTTACAATAGACTATGTTCGTGTGATGAACTTGATACAATCAATTGGGGAATACGAAGGTACCATTACGGTCATAACGGCCCAATACTATGCAAAATTACTACCTCTTTTGAGCGCTGAACAGGTGCAATACTTAGAAAATATTCGTCGTGGCGTTGTCACCGTAGATCAGATGCAAAATACCTCATTGCCATATGCTGCAGAAGCAAAAACTCAATTTAACGCACTTAGCCGTGATGATGCTACATTGATGCAGGAAGTGTCGAGCAAGTTCGTTGCCTGGGCAACGGGTGATTTAGATGACGCGCTCTTTTTGCCAAGAGGTAAAATTGGCAACTACTTTGGGTTTTCAAGCTTTCGGTATGTGGATCGAACATCAGTGAGTCGTGGGGGGGCTGCGGATTTGATTGACCAGGTATTAACCCCAGATCAACAAGCCATTCTTTGTGGTCTCTCGACTAATGTTGTGGGTTATACCCAGGATTATGTTAATGGCCGAGCGACTTTGATCACGAAATTGGATGCTCTCAAAAAAGATCCTACGCTGCCTGTAGATCATCTTGTAACGGACTATGCTGACCTGGCTGGCCAGGGTGAGGGCCGCAGAGTAGTGGTAGAAGCATTAACATATCATCTCATAGAGTCTATGATGAGTGCAGAACAAATCCAAAGTCTTAAAGCACTTAGAGTCACAAATTAAACGATTCAGCTCAAATTTTTCTTTTATAGAATGGCAAAAGAACAACAAATCCGCATATACGAATTTTACAGATCTATTTGGTGCTCCAGAACGCGATGCACAATTTATCTGGTCATCGAATCTCATTTTGGATAATGAAGTGATTGTGCGATATACCGTAAAGTAGTGTTATGCTATGGAGGAATTGGTCCAATGAAGCGGAGAGAGTTTCTCGGTGTCGTCGGTGCTGGTGTATGCGGGATGGCGGTGGCTAATACGTTTGGTCAAGTTGCGTCTAAGCGTCCCAATTTTGTATTTATTCAGGGCGAAGCGCAGGGCTGGGCGAGCATGTCTGTGCAGATGGATGATCGAGTGCCCAATTCGGTGAGTGATTTTCTCTATACGCCCAATCTGGCGAAGCTGGCCGAAAATGGGATGCGGTTTTCGAATTTTTACGCGCCTTCGCCGCGATGCACACCGTCGCGGGTCTCGTATCTTACGGGAAAAAATCCGGCAAAATTGCGAATGACGTTTGTGAACCAAATTATCGGTAATACGAAATTGATTCCGCCAAGGCCCTTGTTGGAGATGCCGATTGAAGAGATTACGATTGCCGATTATTTAAAACAGGATGGTTATGTTTCTGCACATTTTGGCAAGTGGCATATGGGTAGAAAAGATCCGGGTTTCCACGGTTTTGATGAAAGTGATGGTCCAAATAACAATGGTGGGCCTGAAAATGTGCGCGATCCCAATCCGAAGCAGGCGTATGCAATAGCTGAAAAAGGGATGGCGTTTATAGAGCGTCAAGTTGGCGTGGGGAATCCTTTCTATTTGCAGTTGGATCATTATTCGAGTCGTCGTGAAGCGCATGCCTTGCCGGAAACGCTGAAGGAGGTACAACAGCGTGATGGAGGGACAAATAATAGGCGTTTGGGAGAAATCGCAGCCTGTCTGGATATTGACAAGACTATTGGTATGGTTCTGGATAAAATTGAGGAACTGGATATTGCCGATAATACCTATGTCTTTTACTCTGCTGATCACGGCACGCCGGGCCGGACGTCAAATGCGCCGCTGACGCTGGGGAAAGGTTCTGTGTGGGAGGGAGGGATTCGCGTTCCGCTATTGGTTCGAGGGCCGGGTATCAAAGCCAATACGTTTGCTTATGCGCGGACAATGGGTATTGATTTATTGCCGACCATTGCAGAATTGTCTCGGGGCAATAGCGCGTTGCCAGAGGATGTTGAAGGCGGGAGCCTTGTACCTGTTTTGATGAATGGGGGGAAAGGCGAAGTGAAGCGGTCACGGGAGGAACTCGTTTTTCATTTTCCACATTACGATATGGATCTCGCAGGGCCTGCATCGGCAATCATGTTGGGTGATTACAAGCTGATCAAGTTTTATGAGACCAATAAATTGCATCTGTTTGATCTGAGTAAGGATATAGGTGAGGAGAATGATCTGGCAGGTCGCAAACCCGAGGTTGTTGCGAAATTACATGGCCGACTGAATGAATATTTAGCATCCGTTGATGCCCAAATGCCCCGGCCCAATCCAAATTACGATCCGAGTAGTCCGGTCGGTGGGCGAAGAGAGAGAAATAATCGGAGGCGAAGAACACAGTAGTCTTTGTCCCTGTGGCGGACAGATGGGCAAGTGGTACATATTTTTCACATGACCGCCCATTCATCGCTCAAAATGTACAGAGATTGTTCTGCGCCAAATAGACAATCCTTAAATTCAAGTTGAAAAAAAGGACGCAATACGGCATATTGAAGGCAAAATAAGGATATTTGATGCTGTCCATACCATTTGTCGTGCGATTCTGTGACATTGGCCCGATATTTGCTGGGGTTCTGACTGTTCCGTGTATTACAAAAAGACGCCAACACTCAGACTCAGAGCATCTTTCATGGCAGAATTCGATACGATATCCAAACACCTGATTCAGAAATATCCGGACGACTTTGCCAACTTGAAGGAGGGCATCAGGGACATCTTGCGCGAATCATCTCTTTTTCAGTCCCTTACTCAACAAAGCAGAGAGGAAGCCAGAGAAGAGGGCAGAGAAGAGGGCAGAGAAGAGGGCATTGAGCAAGGAGGTAGAGAACGCGCTATTGAGGATATCCTCGACGTGCTGGAGATTCGATTTGATCTCCGCCAGACAGATCCCTTATCTGCTCGCATTTCAGCTATTGAAGATTTACAACGTCTCAAGCGGTTACATCGTGCGGCGATACAGGTGTCCAATCTTGATGAATTTGAACGCATGTTAGATTCAACGACGTGATATGAAAAAAATATCATCCATCCCAATTTACACCATCGGTTACGGTAGCCGTTCCATTGAGCAATTCATCGAAGTACTACAACAACATGAAATTGCCTACCTTATTGATGTGCGCTCAACTCCCTATTCTCGCTATAAACCCGAATTTTCCAAAGAGGCGCTGGAGGCGAAACTCCAACAGCACCGGATTCGGTATGTGTTCATGGGGGACACGTTGGGCGGGCATCCCGATGACGAAACTTGTTATGATGCGAAAGGGCAAGTAGATTACGAAAAGATAAAGGATACCAAAGTCTATCGGAGGGGACTTGGACGTCTCCAAACGGCCTTTGCTCAACAACAATGTATTGCTCTCATGTGTAGTGAGGGAAAGCCGGAACACTGCCATCGAAGCAAACTCATCGGAGCATCGCTCACGGCACGGGATCTCCCCGTGATTCATATTGACGAAAACGACGAGCAGCAGACGCAGGATGACGTTATTGAGCGTGTGACAAAAGGACAAATGTTTCTGTCAGCCCAAGAGGTGCTCAAAGACGTTTTTGGGTATGAGCAGTTCCGACCTTTGCAGGAGACAATAATCAGCCACATTCTCAACCGGCACGATGCGCTGATCATTCTGCCAACGGGGGGTGGGAAGTCGCTCTGCTATCAACTTCCGGCCCTTATCTTCAAGGGCGTAACGGTTGTCGTATCTCCGCTTATTTCGCTTATGCAAGACCAGGTGATGCAATTGCAACAGCGGGATGTTTGCGCGGCTTTTCTCAACAGTACCCTCAGCCAGCGAGAATATGTTGCCACAATGCAGCGTGTCAAAAGGGGTGAAATTAAGCTACTTTACGTTGCGCCTGAAACGCTCCTACGGCCTGAGATTTTGTTGATGCTCGATGAGTCACATGTAGCCTGCCTTGCAATTGATGAAGCACACTGTATTTCACAGTGGGGCCACGATTTTCGTCCAGAGTATCGACAACTAATTTCCGTTCGTGAACGATTCAGGAACGCTGTCTGCGTCGCGCTGACAGCTACTGCTACTCCACGGGTTCAACAGGACATCAAACAATTGCTCAAAATTCAGGCGAAAAATGAATTCATTGCCAGTTTTGACCGGGAAAATCTCTTCATGGGAATTGAATTAAAAGAGGCGGTGCTACAGCAGACGCTGGCATTTCTCAATACCCATTGTGGTGAATCCGGTATCATCTACTGCCAGACGAAGAAACAAGTTGAATCGCTGTTTCGCAATTTAGTTGAACGTGGGATTCCGGCACTTCCTTATCATGCAGACCTGGATAGCGAAACCCGCAAGCAGAATCAGGAAGCTTTCATCAGCGGGGACACCCAGGTGATAGTCGCAACAATAGCTTTTGGAATGGGGATTGATAAAGAAGATGTACGTTTCATACTACATATAGGATTGCCAAAGGAACCTGAATCTTACTATCAGGAGATTGGGCGTGCTGGTCGGGATGGACATCGGGCGGATTGCCTTTTACTGTTCAATTACGGTGATGTTGACACCATCAAATATTTCATAGATCAAGGTGCGCCATCTGAGCGCGAAGGAGCTTTAAAACGATTACAGACACTTGTTGATTGGGCGACTTCTGAAGCGTGTCGCCGCAAAGGATTATTAGCTTACTTCGGAGAGCATTACGAAGAACAAAATTGTGGAATGTGTGATAATTGTCTCCAGGCGGAAATGGAGCGAGTTGACCTGACAGATCCGGCTCGCAAATTTCTATCTTCTGTTATCGAAACAAAGCAAATTTTCGGTGTAGAGCATATTATCAATGTCTTACTCGGTTCAAAAGCAAAGAAGGTTGTTAAGAACCGACACCACCAACTCTCCACCTATGGCACTGGCAGAGAATATAACAAAACACAATGGAAACATCTGGTACTACAATTCCTCCAACAGGGACTTCTCTATCGAGATCTACAACACGGCAGTCTCAAGCTGAGGCATGATGGGCGTGAGGTGATCAGAGGGAAAATGCAGTTTTGGGGATTTCCAGTGGATTCGGCAGATCATATAACTGAAGAACCTGTTCATGATACGACATCCGAAGAATCAAACGAATATAGTCATGAACTTTTCGAGCTACTTCGCACCAAACGCAGAGAACTATCGGAGGCTGAACACGTACCAGCGTTCGTTGTTTTTCACGACAGGACGTTGCGAGAAATGGCTGCCCAATTACCACAATCGGTGGAAGCATTCGGACAGGTTTCCGGTGTCGGTCCTGTGAAAGTTGAGAAATATGCCGATGTCTTTTTGCCTATTATTTGTGATTATTGCCAAAAACACGGGCAAAATTTTTAGGTCCAAAGGCAGGGATAATTGGATTCTGGTTCATCCGCCAGGATCTGATCTCGAAGCGCTCTAAATCTATGAATCACTTCCTGCAGACCATGTATTGCCACCTGCCCTGACGGTTCCTGCAGCTTTTAGAAACTCCGCGCAGTGGATCCCGCCGCCCAGGCTGTTGACCGGTGTGATTTCGTGGCCCATTTTGATTAATCCATTCACAATATCATCGGACAAGACACGGGTCACACTTACCGGCTCGTGGGTTTGTACATGCATCCTCGGTCCACTGACAGCCTCGAAGGATGTTGCGCCGTAATCGATGATTTTTTGGGCAGCACGCGCATTTACTGAGATGATACGCCTGCCGCCTGGCATTCCAATCGCCACATTCCGATCTGGAAGCTGAATGATGAGCGGAACTGTATTGTTCAGCGGTCGCTTGCGCGAAGCCACGGAATTTTTGCGCCCGGGTCTGGGATCTAATCTGCACATTCCATGTCCCAGAATGATGCCTGTATCGGGCACCGTAACAAGGGAGCCGAAAGCACCGCCTTGAGAAATTGTTACGGACGCCACATTTCCTTCGGCATCTGCAGAAGAGACGTGGAGTGTACCGTCATTTGAATCACCCATTGGCGGTGGCACAAGCTGATCTACCGCATTGGGAAACTGGCGCAGTGTTTCCACGCGACCGGCTGCATAATCTTTGCTCAGCAGTCGCTCGATCGGTACATCCACATGGTTTGGATCTGCGAGATGGAGAAGGCGATCCCGCCAGACCAGCTTGAGAAGCTCGGCGAATCGGTGCCAGTACTCGACCGTGTCTTCTGGCAGGGGATCGAAGCATTCCCACATGTTGAGCAGTTGCAAGCTGGACAATCCGCCGTTGGGCAAAATCGCACCATGTACGGATGCCTCACGGTAGGTCGTGGTATATGGTTCGGTCACGCCTGGTTTGAAGGCCGCCATGTCTTCCATTGTCAAAATACCGCCAGTGGCCTGAACGTGATCCACTATTTTGTTGCCGATTTCCCCCGTGTAGAAATCTTGCCATCCGGCTTCTGAAACTCTTGCAAGGGTTTTTTCCATATCGCGGCGGTGCCAGATGTCATCTGCTGTCGGGACACGTCCTTCGGGCATCAGGTGTTTTTCTGTTGCTTCAAATCTGCGGATCACGTTCTGGAGATTTTTGATCGCACCTGCAGTAGAGCCAAAGGGGAAGCCATCTTCGAGTAGCTTCAGCGAAGGTGCTACCACATTGGACCATTTGAGTTTTCCCCACTTTTCCCAAATGGTGCCCATGCCCGCCATCATACCTGGGGGACCAATGGCGAGAGGGCCATGGACGTTGGCATTGTCCTTTACGCTGCAGTTGTATTCTTTTTCATTGATGCCTCCAGAGGCACGCGTGGGCAGGATGGTGTACATGTGTTCGTGAGCCGCTTTGGGCGAAATTGAATTGGCGTCTATTGACCAGACTTTGCCCGTGGTGCCTTCCAGGATCACGGCACATAGTACATAACCGCCCACACCCGTGGATTGTGGCTGTAACATGCAGCAGGCCATACTGGTTGCCACTGCTGCATCAAAGGCATTGCCGCCCTGTTCGAGTATTCTCGCACCGACTCTTGCCGCCTCTGGAGGTCCGGCTGCAACTGCTCCTGTTGTGCTGGTAACTTCTTGTCCTTCAGTCATATTCGTTTTTTTCCTGTGTTATTCCATTAATGTGCGCCAACATTACTCGGCGTTCGTTGATTGGCGCACATAAGGTGGCGTACTAAGTCAGAAGGGTTTTCTAACTCTGCCAATTGGCCGCGCATGTCTTCCTGTGGGATGAACCAGGGGCGCATATACATGCCGAGGAGAACAGATCGAATTTCATCGGTTTGGTTTGGGCGAGCTGTATGCCAGCAGGCACCGTGCATGACAATGGCGCTTCCGCGTTTGCCGGTGAGGATTTTACCGCCGTCGATCCATTGGATTTTGAGTTCGGGTGGTGGCGGTTCGCCTTTGAGGTGGCTTTGGGGCAGCATGGCGGTTGCGCCGTTTTCTTCGGTGAGATCGTTCAAAAGCCAGATGGTTTGTCCTGCGAGACGGCCGGGTGGCCAGGGCGGTTGCACAGACCAATAAGGGTAGTCTGAATGCCAGCCAAAACTATTTGCGCCCGGATAGACCGTATTGCCAGACCAGGTGGAGCAGACCATGTCGGCACCGAGGTATTTGCGCCACAGGGTTACGATGGTCGGGTGGGACATGAGTTCGAGAAAGATGGGATGCTTGACGGCGATGCGCCCTACGCGCTGCGTTTTAGCTGCAAGCGATTGCTCGGTGGCTTCTTCTTTGAGGAGTTGCTCAAGAATACCGCGTGCTTCATCGGCTTTTTTTTCTGGGATGACCGAAGGAATGATGTGGAAACCCACTTCATCGAGATCGGTCATGATTTTTTTATAGTCGAGATTTGTCGGCATTTTTGCTCCTGTTTTATTTTACTGCGTACTGCATCAATTTTTCTTCGTCGATTTCAATGCCCAGTCCCGGGCGGTCGGGCAGTTCGAGATAGCTGCCATTTCGGGTGAGGGAGTGCTTCAGGATCTGGTCGCTTTTTAGCTGGAAGCTCTGGTCGAAGTGTTCCATGATGACAAAATTGAGGATGCCTGCCGAGAGTTGGAGTTGCGCGGCGGTGGAGAGGACGTTGCCCGCGCCAACTGCTGGGGCGAGTGGGATGTCGAAGGTTTCGGCGAGGTGGGCGATGCGCTGGCTGCCCGTGATGCCTGTTCGCGCGAGGTCGGGCAGGAGAATGTCGGCGGCATGCGCTTCCAGAACAGCGCGAAATTGATAGGCATTGTAATATTCCTGGCCGATGCAGATGGGCAGGGTGAGGTCGCGCGGTACTTCGGCATGGCGGCGGAGGTCTTCGCTGGGTACGGGCGATTCGAGCCAGAAGACGTCGAATTTTTCGAGTTCTTTACCCAGGGCAATTGCGCCGGGTACGTCGTAATGCCAGGTGAGATCGACGAGGATATCGACGTCGGGACCAACGGCTTCGCGTGTGGCTTCTACGACGGCAACGGCATTTTTTAGGGGCCGATTGAGGTGATATTTGACCGCATCGTAACCCATTTCAACGGCTTTGAGGGCTTGCTCAACGCCGATTTCGGGCGTGGGACCCTGAATATTGTTGTAGATACGCACTTTGTCGCGGTAGGGGCCACCGAGGAGGACGTAGCAGGGTACGCCGAGGGCTTTGCCCGATAGATCCCAGAGGGCATTGTTAATGCCCGCAAGGGCGGCCGCGAGATAACCCGAGCGGTACCCTCGACCGCGCATGGTGCCGTAGGTCATGTCGTAGAGCTTTTCGCGGGCGAGTGGATTTTCGCCGATGAGAATGGGGGCAAACAGGCGATCTACGACTGCTTTGGTGGCTTCGGGAACGAGCAGGGACTGGCCCTCGCCCCATCCGACAAGGCCATTGTCGGCGGTGATTTTGACAAAGAGCGCTTCGGCATAACGCGCGGCTGCCATGTCGTCGATGGGAGGCGTTGTGTCATAGGAGAGCGATTTGCGAGGACGCACATAGTCGGGAATATTTTCAGCGATATTGGGACGGGGTAATTTGACGACATAGGCGTCGATTTGTTCTATTCGCATTTGTGATTCCTTTCTACCATTTGTCAATTATGCAACGCCCCAGCCAGGGTACTTATCCGGATCCGCAAACTCCTGTCCCAATTCCAAAAAGCCACGGGGGCCACGCCTACCGTATTCAAATGGATCTTTTGTACCTTCCATCCAACGATGTAATCTTTCTTCCATCTCTTGAAGTGCTGGCCGCGCTTCAGCAGAATTCGCCAGGTTAACCATTTCGAGCGGATCTTCCTGTCGGTCAAACAGATAGGGACCTCGCTCATTGGCAAACCAACGCGCATACGTATAGCGTTCGGTACGCACGCCGCGCCAGCGTCCAACCCAACCGTCGCGATTGGGCCAACCGTGTGCCATATTCTGCAAATAGACAGACTCCGATCCGCCAGGCGTTAACTCTGTATCTACAGGTGCTTCACCACCCTGCCACACGCTCGAAATATCTCGCCCTTGCAGACCTTCTGGCAACGGCACGCCACAAGCACCAAGCAATGTAGGTACAATATCAATCGCACCAAAGAAGGCATCCGTTCGTGTGCCAGCTTCAATAGCATCGGGCCAACGCACGACAAACGGCACATGGCAAGATTCTTCATAAGGTGTTGCTTTTGAAGCCCGCATCGACTCGTCCAACCAGCGACTACTGGGTTTGCCATACCCATGGCTTGAAAGGTGATCTCCATGATCTGATGTATAACAGACAATTGTATTGTCTTTGATCCCCAGGCGATCCAGCGCTTCCAACAATCGCCCCATCTCTGCATCAAGTCCTGTACAACACCCGTAATAGTCTGCAAGTTCCTCATGTGCCCATGCTTTCATCTCGTCTGGTACATTGCCCGGCACATCCATGTCCGCAGGATTATAAATATTATATTCGTCGGGATACTGCTTATATGGCCAGTGAGGAGGTCGCCAGGACACAAAGACGGCAAATGGATCGTCTGTTCGAGCATTCAGGTGTTTTTCAATAAATTGAATAGCCAAATCCGTTTCGTTCGTGGGCGTCCAGCCGCTGTAAAAGTTCGGACCCTCATCATTTTCGTAATAGGTTCTGTCGAAGTAGGCGCCCCGCCCTCTCCCGCCTGCCAGCGCCGCAAGATAATCCAGTCCGTACCGATTGTCGTCGCCATACGGCCCTTTACCCAGGTGCCATGTACCCACGTGCGCAGTGCCATACCCATGCTCGCGCAAAGTGCCTGGCAGGGTTGGGATGTCTCGTCGCGGACTGTACTCATTATCAATTACCAAATTTTGCCAACCATACCGACCGGTTAGCAAAATCGCTCGATAAGGCGAACACAGCGGGTGGTTGGAAAACATATTGTCACACACCATTCCTTCGGCTGCCATTGCATCCAAAACAGGCGTTTGGATTATACCATTGCCATTCGCCCCCAGCGCGCTATAACGCTGCTGGTCAGAAAATACGAACAGAATATTTGGGCGTTTCTCATTACTCATGGGGATCCCTTTCATAATGGTTACAGGAGGGTTTTGAGCAGGTTGCTCAGTAAACGATCTGCTACCGGGTCTGTGCCCAGGTTTTCGACAATGCGATGTGTGCATAGAATGTATTTGCCATTGCCGTGGGAGATTTGTGTCAGATCTGCGCCGTGGAAGGCTTCGGTGACGCCGATGTAGTTCTGTTTGTGTTTGAGGCCCGCATACCAGTCGTAGGTGATGTTGCCGCCGATCCAATCGGTTTTGGGTTCCACAATAGACCACTGGGAGGAGGTGTTTTGATATTCTTGTCCCATCAGGCAATTTGAGGGCAAGCCATCGTAGAAGGGGTGGTCTTTGACGACATGACTGCAAGGGGTCCATAACCCCTTGCCGGAGTAGAGTGATAGTGAGAATGGGAAGAAAATGTCTTTTTCAATGTAGCGAGACATACGGCTTTTTCCCGGCGCCATTTGGAGAAGGTGCATGGCTGGCAGGTTGAGAAAGAGTGCTGTGCCGCCGTTTTCAACCCATGTGGCGAGATTGGTGAAGCGGGTATCGGGTTTGCCGTTCCAGCCCTGAAGGTTGACGAGTACGATCTGGTCTGTGGGGAGTTGGGTGGAGAAGTCGGTGGTGTTGGAAAGGTATCTGCCGAGTGCGCCGTTGAGGTCGATTGTCGCTATGGGTACATCTGGAATGGCGGATTTGTTTTTGTCCAGGACGTAGATGCTGGACTGGTTTTTGATGGGGTCTGTGTCAGCAGATTCGAAAGTGAGATCAATTTGGCAGTTGCCTTCGATACCTTCGGTATTGATTTCGTAGGTCGCCAGATCTGTGATGCCCGCAGGTATTGTTATTTGTTCGTTTATGTCGAGAAGATTTTGTCCGTCGTGTGAGGTGACGCGGAGGGATAGTGTGCCCGATAGGTCGTTTTTGTCATTGACGGTGGTGAGCAGGATTTGAACGGATTCGCCTGCATAGACATTTTGTTTGCCGGGACGAATGGCGATATAATGATCGGCGAACACTTCTTTGATGGCGTAATAGGGTTCTTTGGGATTGCGGAAGTTGTCGATCAAGCCAGCCCCGATAACCCAGTCGCCGTCGTTGAGCGCGTGGATGCCGATACCCGCGATGTCGGGATTGATGCGGCAGGCTTCGGTCATGAGTTTGTTGCCAGTGGCGTGTATTTCCTGGCAGGCCTGTACAAAGGCGTGGAAGTTGGGGAAGATCTGGTCTGTTCCGGTTTCGCGAAAGACCGAGAGATAAGAATTGAGCAGGCGTTCGTGCATGCGGTAATCCGGTGTGATGGGATTGCCTTCTTTTTTGTACTGTTCAAAATTTGCTTCGAGATCGGGGATACTACCATACCCGAGTTCTGAGATATTGGTGAGCAGGTCGGGTTTGATTTTGCTGTTGGTGAACTGGGCGATTTCCAATCCCATTTCTTTGAGTTGCGCCTCGGTTTTGCCGAGTGCGAGCAAATTGTCGTAACTGCTTTGGGCAAAGGGTGTGCCGGGATAGTTGTGTACATCGTTGATGACAATGGGTTCGTAAGATCCGGGAAGGTAAATGCTGCATCCATCGGCAAAACCGTCAGCTTCGTCGATGATCATGCGGGTGTGGTCGCATTCACGCGCTTTTAAGGATACGCTGTGTTTGAGGCGTTTTAGTCCGTCGCGCATGATTTCATTAAACATTTCCCAGATGACGATGGAGGGGTGGTTGCGGTCTCGTTTGACCATTTCTGTGGCTTCATTTTCGATGCGCTGTTGGGTGTAGGGGGTGATCTGGGGCCAGTTGTCCATGCATTCGACGGGGAGTGCGCCTACAAATAGGACGCCCATTTCGTCTGCGAGATCATAGACGATTGGCGGTTGGGGTTTGCGCCACGGGCGGATCATGTTGATGTTGCCGTCTTTGATGAGTTCGAATTCTTTTTTTAGAAGATTGAGGTCGCGCGGGTATGCGAGGGAGTGTGGATAGAAGGCTTCGTTGAAGGTGGTTTTGAGGATAATTTTTTCACCATTTAAGTAGAAGTTTTTGCCTTTGGCTGTAAATTCTCGGAAGCCGAAGCGCGTTTTTTCGATATCTGAGGTTTCGCTCCCAAGGGCGACTGTGGTGGTGACGATGTAGAGATTGGGATCGTCGAGTCGCCAGAGTTTGTGGTTTGCGATGGCGAGTATTTCTTCGCGGTGACTTGTGCCGGGGTTCAGGTTGATCGTTTCTTGTCCAGAGGCGACCTGTGTGTCGCTTTTGTATTCGGTGATTGACCAGGTGATGGTCGCGGGTTGTATTTTCAAATCTCGGTTCTGAAATGTGCTGGCGATGTTGACTTCGCCCGTGTGGATGTCGGATGTAACGAATGTGTCGTTAACGTACACGGGTCCCGTAGCGATGAGGGAAACCGATTGCCAGATGCCACCGGCGATTGCACCGCGCC
>JAPPIE010000130.1:8759-19327 GCA_028874765.1 Gemmatimonadota bacterium | reverse complement strand
GCCGATATTGCAAATCGCTTTTTGGATTATGTGGATGGGCCGCGTGTGGTATGGGCGTAGCGGAATAGCAAAAAATCGCCTTTGGATCAAGAGGTATTTATGCTATATTTTAGGACAGTTACACACCACCAACGGTGAAAGGAAATTGGAATATGGCTGTCACAGACCGATCACAAGATACGGATAGGCACATTGGGCGGCTTGAAGGCATCGTAGAGCAAATGGTTAAAGACCAGGCCGAGTATAGACAAGACATGCGTGCCGTATCAGATCGCATCATAGATCAAATGGTTAAAGACCAAGCCGAGTATAGACAAGATATGCGTGCCATATCAACTCGTATAGATAATACGACAAACCGTATAGATAAATTATTATATTGGCAGTTGGGACTCTTGTCTGTGATTATCGGCGGTATAATTGGTATCTATTTTAAATGATGGTAAATAATACCCCGACACAGAAATTTTTTTAAGCCTCGAGTTATCTCGGGGCTTTTTTTGTAGAGTTGTGAAGAAAGTTTGCGATTTTGTCGCGTATTTCGTCGCGTACTTTGCGAAATACGCGCATTCGCTCTTCTTCTGTTCCCCGGACATCAGCGGGGTCTTCAAAGGGCCAATGGCGCGTGTTTTTGGCTCCTGGGAAGATCGGACAATTTTCTTTGGCGTTGTCGCAAACGGTGATGACGAGGTCAAAATCTCGATTGAGATATTGATCGATGCTGTCGGATGTGTGGTGGGATATGTCGATGCCGATTTCACGCATGGCGCAAATGGCGAGTGGGTTGACTGTTGTGGGGCTGACGCCTGCGCTATGGGCGTCGTAAGTGCCATCGCTCAGATGGCTAAATAGTCCTTGTGCCATTTGGCTGCGGCAGGAGTTGCCCGTGCAGAGGATGAGTACGCGGTTCACGGGATGGCTTTCTATGGATTAACAACAACCTTTGGCATCGGTGCCGGGGTCGGAGTGACAGCGGATGAATTCGTAAAAAAACGCGCCTGCTGTTGCACCGAGAATGGGACCGAATACGTAAGCGGGAAAATGCGTCCACTCGCCAGCGGCCAGAGCGGGACCAAGGCTGCGCGCTGGATTCATGGAGGCACCACAGAGCGGACCGGCAAACATGGCTTCAAACCAGATGGTGCCGCCAATGGCCAGACCGGCGGCTTGACCTGTGGCGCGGTAGTCTGTGGCAACGGCCATGATGACGAGCATTAAGAAGAAGGTGAGCAAGAATTCCCAGATGAAAGCTGTGGCAAAAAGGTTATCCATCGGTTGTGTGACACCTATGTTGAGGGTCTGCTGCGGGTGTTTTGCTTTTAAGATGGGTGTGAGAGACCAGAGGTGAATGCCGCTGGCGGTGATGGCTCCGAGACATTGGGCTGCGATGTAGGGCAGGATTTCGCGTTTGGGAAAGTGACGGGTGAAGGCAAAGGCGGTGGTGACGGCGGGGTTGAAGTGCGCGCCTGAGATGTGCCCGGTGGCATAGACCATTGTCATGACGATGAGGCCAAAGGATGTCGCAATGCCCACATGGGTGATGGCCCCTTCGGATAATTGATTGATGGCGACAGCTCCGCATCCGCCAAAGACGATGGCAAATGCGCCGATGAATTCAGCACTACATTTTTTGAGGAGGTTCACGGTGTCCATTTCTGGATGTCGGCGAGGATTTTTTCGGCATCCGGGTGATCGGGTTGCAGGCGCAGCGCGGTTTGCAATTGCTGGACGGCGAGGTCAAAGCGCTGCTGCTCGGCATGGAGATAGCCCAGGCGGAGGTGTGAGGGTACGTGGACAGGGCTGATGGCGATTGCGCGCATATACCCGTTAATTGCGCGTTCGTTTTCTCCTTTTTGGCGGGCGATCTCGGCCATTTGGAAATATGGACGGTGGTCGTCAGAGGTGAGTTCTGCGTATTTCTGAAAGGCTTCATAAGCGCTGTCTGTTTGCGCGGTTGCGAGATAGCTCAGGCCCAGGTGATAGCGCGGGATGACGTAATTGGGTTCGACTTCGATGGCTTTTGAAAAGGCTTTGATCGCCGCGTCATAGTGCTCGATGAGGTGGAGAATGGTGCCGAGACGAAAATGGACGCGGGTGAATTGGGTGTTGTGCGCTGCGGCTTTTTGAAGGTGCTCAACGGCTTTTTCGTGATTCCCTTTGCGGTGTGCAATCAGGCCGAGTTTGAAGTGTGCATCGGCGAATGTGGAATCGCGTTGTAGGGCTTGATGGTAGTAATCGGTGGCTTCGTCGATGCGGTCGAGTTCGTTATAAGCATTGGCCAATTCATAACAGGCAATGGGGTCATCGGGATTGGCCTGGATGGCCTGGCGAAGTTGGGTGGTGATTGTTTCAAAGGTTTGGGCGTATTGATTGAAAAACATGCTGGATAGGGCTGCCTGAATATCGGGGTTTATGGGCGACTGTTGGATGGCCTGTTCGAGTTCGTTCATGGCTTCGTCTGTGTGTCCGCGCTTTTTGAGGAGCAGAGATAGGCGATAGCGCGCGGCAACGTGTTCAAAGTCGATTTTAAGGGCGTTGCGATAGGCATTTTCCGCTTCTGTTATTTTGTTGCGCGTTTCGTGTATGCGTCCGAGATAGTAGTGGGGCATCGCGCTTTTGGCATCGCGTTGCACGGCGCGTTTTAGACCGCCTTCAGCCTGTGTAAGTAGCGTGTCGTCAATGGGAGATTGTCGCAGTGCCCGATACAGTGTCACCATGCTTTCGGTTGCGATACGAAGGGCTTGTGGATCGTGAAACATGGGGATTTGAAGGCGGGTTTTTTCATGGGGTGTCAGGGTCGCGTTTAACTGATCTGCAATGGCGTAGAGCACGGGCAATATGGCGTCGAGCGGCGTAGAGATGGATGCCTGACCTGTAAAGGTTTCGATGACTTCGCCTGTGGTTGTATGAAGCATGTCGGTTTCGATTTGGATGCGCGATCCCACAATGTCGTAACGCCCACTTAAAATCAGGTGGATGTCTAATTTTTGTGCGAGATCAGAGGAACTTACTGGGGTGTCTCCGAGTTTGTGGCGCAGATATTCTTCGTCAACGGCATGTATTTTCGGTACATGGTAATAGGCGTTGATATATCCTTCGACAATGGCTGCGGAGAGCCAATTCCACTGCGGATCGCCCAGTGTGTTTTCATGTGGCAATACGGCGATGTTCCATTGGGCGTAGATAGGCGCGTGGATCAGGGTGATCAGGATGCTGAGTTTGAGGAGTTTTTTCATGTCACTTCTTACCTGTTGTTAAGTTTTCATCGTCGTGCGTGACATAGAGAAATGCGGTACACATTTCATCGGTTGATTTTTCGCCCCATCGCACCAGTCTGGGTGGATTGTTGGGGTTTCGGGGGTTGTCGGCAGAGTTGTCGTAAAAGGCTTCGAGCGCGATGCGGGTGCCGCGGGGGAGTGCGACGGGTGTTTTGTACACGTAGGTTTCTTGCCAGTTGAAGTCATAGGGTTTGACCCATATTAAGGGGTGTTGCGTGCCGTCGGGATAGGTTGCGGTTATTTTCATTTCTGTGCCCAGCAGGTGCATGTGCGGCAAGATGCCGAGCAGGTGCTGGTCGCGGGTGATGGTGATTGCGCCGGTTACTCTGTGTCGTTTGATGTTGGGCGGAATGAAGAGCAAACGGCTGTTGATGACTTCTTCTCTGAGCTGTTTTTGGACGGGTTTTTTGGCAAAGTAGATTCCCAGCCGAGAATGATCTTTTACGGCGCGACCAATTTTGTGATAGTGGATCTGAAGTATGATGTCGCTGTTGGGCGGTAGATCGCGGCCTGTGCCATCTGGAAGAACAAAGGGGGTGTTGCCGGGTGCCCAGCCGCCCAGAGATTCGTAGATGGGTACGCCTATGCCGCCAAAGCAAGGGTAGCCTGGCGAGGATGCGTTTTTCTGTTGCAGGCGCGCTTTGCCAGAGATGTCGATGTACACGCTGACGTGGTGGACGACTTCGCGTTCTCCGGGTAGTACTTCAATGGCCGATACGTAGTTGCCTGTATCCTGTTTTGTGGGTAAGACAAAGCAACGGTATTCATCGCGCCCCACGGCTTCGAGTGAATAGGGTGCTTCGGGTTCGAGGATCAGATCGGGCGTGCCCAGGGTCCAGCTTTTGGCAAATGTGAGAGGTTCGGGCTGGTCGGAGGGATCGCCCTCTGGCATGCCGCTGTTGACCCATTGCGCGAAGGTGTGTATTTCGGCGTCTGTGAGTCTGCGGGAATTTTTGAAGTCGCCGTATTCTGGGCGCGCTTTCCAGGGTGGCATGATGCGGGCTTCGATGGAGTCGCGCATCTGATAGGCCCAGGCGAGTACTTCTGTGTAGTCGAAAAAGGGTACGCGCCCGATGCCGCCAGGGCGATGGCAGTTCTGGCAGCGGTTTTGGAGCAGGGGCAAGATGTCGCGATAAAATGTTGGGGTAGAGGTGTTCGCCACAGTTGTTGGCCGGGGTGTGCGTCTGATTTCACAGCCAAAACTGGGCAGGTTGGTGTTGATAATTTCGCGGTTGGCGAGTAGTGCATCGAGGGCGTCCCACAATCCGCGGGAGGTCGTGTCTTCGGGGATGCCCCAGCCGTTGTCGATTTCGCCCTTGTAGCGCAGGCGGCGTTGGGCGTCAAAGAGAAAGGCATGGGGGGTATGTGTTGCGCCGAGATGATCGGCGAGTTTGTTGTGCGGGTCGCGCAGGACAGCGAAGGGTACGGGGTTTTGGGCGTGGTGTTCTTTGATGTCTTTGTCGGTTTCGTTAAAGTTGGCATTTACAGATATCAGGTGTACACCTTTGGAGGCATACCGATCGTGTATTTGTGTTCGGTGTATGTCGTATTTTAGCGAGGCGGGGCAGACGATGGAGCTGAAGATGATGACGAGTGCGCGGTTCTGGGATAAATCACTGAGGGTAACGGGCGAGCCGTTGAGGTCGGCAAGGGCGAAATCATTGAGGCTGTCGCCGATCTGGAGGGGGGCTGCCGAGAGGTGAAGCGGGAGGGTGAGAAAGAGGACGGTGGAGATCATTATCCGCAGATGACGCAGATGGACGCAGATGAAGGGCAAGAAGCGAGGGATGGTAGGTTTTCTCCCCTTCCTCTCAGGAAGGGGCCGGGGGTAGGTGCCTTTGTTCATTGTGATCATATGTTGCGTTTACGCAAGTAGTCAATGAGAAAGATGAGTGTGACTATCCCAAAAAATCCAGCGATTGATAAGGCGATATAGTGGCTTTCATTTGGGAGTCGCCAATATTGTATTATAGTAAATATAAGGGTGGGGACAAAGAAGATAAGCGCGCCCATCAAAGCATATCCCGACTGTGTGGTGGGTTCGATTTGAGAGGCGTCGCGCGTTGTGGGCTTTATGGTCGGAGGGGCCGTTTCGGGCGGTTTGACGCGGGCGAGCATTTCTATGACGCTTTTGCGATAGCTGTTGTCGGCGGCGGCATATACGCTCCAGAAGGCAGAGATTTCTTCGGCACCCGTGCGGGTAAATTTCTTTTCGAGTGCGCGTCTTCGGTCCGTAGGAAGTTCGACGGGTGCTTTTTTTTCGTATTTTCGGAGGTCGTCGAGAATATGCGTGAGGCTGGCGTCGTACCCGTGAATCCAGGGATAGGTGGCGTGTTGGAGCAATTTTTCATCGGGGTTGGTGCTGCCAAATTCAAGGAGATATGCGTCGATGAGTTTTTTTCGCCCGATTTTAGACCCTGCGCCGGGGAAGTGTTTTGCCCGCAATTTGCTGTCGCGTTGAAAGGGCAAATAGAGATGGTCGTGATCCGATATTTCGAGGATGCGTTTGAATGCGTTGATGAACGTTTGGCGGTGGGACATGGGAAGAGACACAGATTAACACAGATGATCCCGCATGGGGTTGTATATGAAAGATGTACCTTGGGGTATGTAGGGGCGGTGCCCCTGTGCCCGCCCGAAGGTGGGACAACCACGGGGGGTTGTCCCTACAGGTGGATTTTATCCGTTGATTGTTTTCCCAAAGTTCGCGACAAATATGAGAAAGTCGGAGAAGTCAACAGTGCCGGATCCGTTGAGATCGAAGGTTGCATCGGTCGTGCCAAAGGCACTTACGAACAAGAGGAAGTCCGAGAAGTCAATGGTGCGCGAGCCGTCGAAGTCGGTGCGTGGATCAGCGGGGATGAAGATGGCCGAGCCGGTGATGGTCAGGCTGATTGCGGCTTTTTCAGGGTCGTCTGAGGTTATGTCGATGGTGCCGGTGATGGGACCTTCGGCTGGCGGGCTGAAAGTCACGGTGATGTCTTGGGATTGACCGGGTGGCACTGTTAATTGGGTTTCTGAAAATGCAATGCCCGCGATGTTGGATTGGATGTCTGTGATGGTGAGTGGACCCGAGCCAGTATTTGTGATGGTGAATGTTGTGGTGACGTCTTTGCCCACTTCGATTTCACCCAGGCTCAAGTTTTCCTGAACCAGTGAAATGACGGGGAGTTGGGGCGCTTCGATGGTGAGGTCGAGTACGGGTATTTCCAGTGTGCCAACACTTTGTTCGCCGTGTTGGAGGGTGATTTTGCCCGACAATGTGCCGGCCTGAGTTGGCGTCAGGGTGATTTGTACGGTTTTGCTTTCGCCGGGCGCTATGGTCAATGTGGATGGCTCCATTGTGATGCCTTCGGGAGCCGAGTATCCGGTGATTTCGAGCGGACCTGCACCGGTGTTTTCGATTTTAAATTCTACGGTTTTGGATTGCCCCACTTCAAGGGTTCTGCCAAAGTAGATCTCTGATGGGAATAGGGTAATAATAGGCGTTTTGTTGAGTAGTGCATCGACTTGGGCGTTGATCAGGTCATGAGAGCCTGAGGCGATTGCTGTGGCTCTAAGGCGCAGGATGCCGCCCTGATCGATGACGAGGATATCTTCGTTGCGAGTGCCGAGGGTTTGGGAGACGCCAGAGGCATTGGTGAGCATGGGCGTCGTTACCCTGGCTTGTGTCAGATAGGATTGCGCCTGTGCGCGGTTGCCATTGTATCTGTCGAGTGTGAGGATCTGTACGCCGGTTTTATCTTTGTTGCGTTGGTGGATATTTTGTTCAAAGGCGGGACCCGCCCCTATGCAAGTTCCTCAGTTGTAGCCGACAAAAAAGAGGACGGAGACGGTATTAGTCGAATGACTGATGCCATAAAACCTGCCGTCGAGGGCCTGGAGCTGAAATTCGCTTACTTTTTCCCCAATGTTGGGTTGGGCAAAAGCGGTTGTGCATAAGCACAGAAATAGGGCGATAGAGAAAATACGCATTTGCAGATTTTTCATGGTGTTCCTCCATAATGTAGGGCGAAGCATGCCTCGCCCGTTTTAAGATACAAGAAGGGTAGGGTGGGGTCGTCTTACCTCTTACCGCTGTAATATACTAAATCGCGTGCAAAATGTCACGGGGTTTGCGCTTGATTTTGGGGTTTGGTTTATCTACATTGTGTTTACGTTTCGGCTGTTTCGGAGGTTCCCTTTTTTTCTTTTATGTCTCTATCTATAAATGACTTTGAAGCTGTGGTTAAGCGCGCAATCGCGCACCGCGATGGCGGCGATCTGGAAGCGGCTGTTGCGGGTTTTGATGCGGCTGTTGCGATCCGCGATGGCGATCCAGCGGTGTTTGTTCAGCGCGGGATTACTTATGGGCAATTGGGGAGATTTGATGCGGCGATTGCGGATTTCGACCGCGCAATCGCTCTGGCTCCAGACGATCCATGGGTGTGGAGCAATCGCGCGATTGCCTGCGGGTTGATGGGGCAGTTTGATGCGGCGATAGATAGTTTTGGACAGGCGGTTGCGCTGGATCCGCAAAATACGCAGGTTCTTGCGAGTCGGGGGGAGACGTTGCGCGAGATGGGGCGGTTTGAGGAGGCACTGGGGGATCTCAATCGGGTTTTGGAGCTGGATGCAGATTATTTTGGCGCGCTGATTAGTCGCGGGCATGTGCTGATGCATTTGGGGCATTTCGATGCGGCTGCAGTCGATTTTGACCGGGCGATTGCGGTGGGCAATGGGCATCCGGATGCGTTTGCCGGGCGGGCGGAGATCTATCGACAGGTAGATGAAGCTGAGGCTGCGATGGAGATGTTTGGGGAGGCTTTGAAGGCGATGCCCGATCATCTGGGCGCGTTGATCGGGCGGGGTGAGGTGCTGCGAGAGTGCGATCGATTGGAGGACGCGCTTTTGGATTTTGACCGCGCACTCGTCGTCGCACCTGATGACCCGGATTTGTTGGCCGCGCGGGGTGATATGTTGCGGCAATTGGGGCGAAGTGCCGAAGCAATACGCGATTTTACACGGGTGCTGGAGAATTTTCCCGATCATCTGTGGGCGCTTATGGGGCGCGGCGTTGCGTTGCGGATGGAAAATGATCCCGAGGCGTCGCTGGTCGATTTTGATCGGGCGGTGATGCTGGATGATGGCGATGCGTGGGTTTGGGCAAATCGCGGGGAGTCCCGACGGATGCTGGGGCAGTATGAGGCAGCGGTTTCAGATTTTACACGGGCGCTGGATATCGATCCCGAAAATGGATGGGCACGAGAACTCCGCGCGGAGACGTTTCGGCAAATGGGGCGATTTGCCGAGGCGGTTGAAGATATGAATCGGGCACGGGCGCAATGAGTGAGTCGCATCATATCGTTATTGCCGATCGCACGGTTCCGTTTGAAGAGACCATTGAGCGGTTTGGGGAGGCGCTGTCCAAAAAGTGTCGGTTTCAAACGCGCGCGCGGCGGTTTTACGATACGGTGTGGATTGCCGATTGTTATACGGATTACGTGCAGTCGGCGTTGTTTCGCAAATACGAAGGGCCGCTGATGGAGGGTATTGCGCTTCGCACGATGGGCAAAGGGCTTTCCAAACAGCAGGTGCTGGCGGGGGCGATGGCAGAGGCGGTCGAGCGCATTTCGTTTTTTGACGCGCTGGCGAACGGGCGAGAGACTCCGATTTATGAGTTGACTTCTGATGTCGAACTCGTGCCGACCGATATGAAGGCATCGGATGTGCCGCATTTGAATGATTCGGCAAATGGCGTTTCGGCGGGCAATACTGTGCTGGAGTGCGTGTTTCACGGTTTGCTGGAGATGCACGAACACCTGGATGTGGGAAGGCATTTTTATTGGCCCGGATTGGAACACCGGCAATTTATCGATCCGAATTTAACGGATTTTACTCCTCGCGTCGCAGAGAAGATGCTGGCTGTGGCCGTGCCGGGGGAGAATGAGAAGGTGACGACGGTTCACGCGGTGGTATGTCCCAAAGATTTGGGACCTCTGGTGCGTACGTGTACGCATTTGGACGGGCGCATCGCGTTGCAGCGGGCGTTTAATGAGACTGTTCAGAGTCACAAGACGCGGTTTGTGTCTGATTTGCAGACTTTTAATGCCGAGATTGCACTGTGGGATTTGCCCAATCATTTTACGGATGATTTGATAACCGATATTCAGGTGGTGTTGAGCGGTATGAAATCTTCGGTTTATGTGCAAGATTGGACAGATCCAGAGATGCAGATTCCGGTGTTGCGGCCTTTTAGCATAGAGACTACAGAACACGAGCGGGACCACGCGATGATCGAGACGTATGTGCATCGCATTATGGTGGATTCGGGCAATTATATTGTTTGGACGTGACGGAGTGCGTCATGATGCGAAAAACGGTTTATCGATTCGGCGTTTTGGGTATTGTATTGACCCTGGCTTGTAGCAAGGCGACTGATCCAGAATATGTGATTGAAGAATCTGTTGTGACCACGCCTGCGGGTACGGAGCATGTGCAGGTTTTTGTTCCGGCCAGCACTTTTACGATGGGGTCGAGCGATGGGCCTTCGAATGAGCGTCCGCCGCACGAGGTGATGCTCGACGCTTTTTATATCGATAAATACGAGGTGACCAACGCGCAGTATTTGGCTTTTATGGAGGCTACGGGAAGTGAAGAGCCGCAGTACTTTCGAATAGAGGGGTTTGATCAAGCCGATCAGCCAGCGGTGGGGGTTTTGTGGTCTCAGGCGCGGGATTATTGCCTGTGGGCGGGTTTGCAATTGCCGAGTGAGGCGCAGTGGGAGTTGGCCGCTGCGGGTACAGATGGGCGCGTGTTTCCCTGGGGCGATGAGCCTGCGAGTGAATCGCTGTGTAATTTCAATTTCAGTTCGGGTCCCATGCCTGTGGGCAGTTATCCGAATGGTGCAAGTCCTTATGGCGCGATGGATATGGCGGGCAATGTGTGGGAGTGGACGATAGATGAATACCAGCATACGTATTACGCAAATAGCCCCAGGCACAATCCGGTGAATTTGCAAAATTCAGGTATGGAAGATGGGCCAGATCGCACGCTTCGCGGTGGGGGCTGGTTTTCACCACAACCCAGTATCCGCGTGTTTGTGCGGAGTACGGTTTTGATTATGGAAGAGCAGGCTCTGTCGCGCGACGATTTTGATACCTATGAAATATTTGCCCATATTGGGTTTCGGTGTGCGCGGGGAGAGGTACAGGCGCGTTAGTCAGGACGTGTTATGCGGTGCAGAAAATTTCACATTTTATGGGTGATTCTGGTGTTTGCGTCGTGCAGCCGGGAGCGCGAGGTGCCCAA
>JAPPIE010000130.1:0-8659 GCA_028874765.1 Gemmatimonadota bacterium | reverse complement strand
TTTTATGGGTGATTCTGGTGTTTGCGTCGTGCAGCCGGGAGCGCGAGGTGCCCAATTTGGTGCGCGCTTCTGAGCCGGGGTTTACCGGGGTGGAACGGTGCGCGGCATGCCATACCGACAAGTATGCCGAGTGGCGGCAGAGTTTGCACAGTGTCGCGATGACTGTGCCGAGTGATTCGACGATTGTGGGCGATTTTGGCAATGTGTCCCATGTGTATGGCGGTGTGCGTTCGCGCATGTTTCGCAGGGGCGATGCGTATTATATGCAGACTGAGGATGAGGAAGGGCGAGTGGGGGCTTATCGCGTGGATTACGCAATTGGCATGCGGCAGCACCAGGCTTATTTGACGGCTTTTCCCAATGGGCGATGGCAGGTGTTGCCGCTGTATCACGATGGCGCGACAAATGATTGGGTCGATGCTCAAGAAGGAGGTGTGGTGGCTCAGTCGCGGCCCCTGGCGAGAGAAGATTATTATTATTGGACGAATGCGGGACGCACGTGGAATTTTCACTGTTTTGATTGCCATGCCAGCCGGGTGCAAAAGCATTACGATGTGGCGTCCCAGTCTTATCGCACGACTGTGGGCAGTCTGAGTATTGATTGCGAGGCGTGCCATGGGCCGTCGGGCAAACACGATGAGACGCGCGGGCAGGTCGATGCCCCGCTGCATTTGCTGTTATTGCGGTCGCTGGATAAGGAACGGTCTGTCGAGGTGTGTGCCCAGTGTCATGCGGCCAAGGAAATTGTGGCGACCGGGTATTTGCCAGGTGAGAATTTTTACGATTATTATTCTCTTGTGTTGCCAGATGACGAGGCGATTTTTTATCCGGATGGACAGCCCCGGGTTTATTTGTATCCCGCGGCATTGCATTTGATGAGTGCGTGTTATATTCAGGGCGAGTTGACGTGTACGACATGCCACGACGCGCACGGAACAGCGCGCGATGTCGATCTGGTGGCGGATCGAAATGGCGTGGGGTTGTGCGAAACGTGTCATGAAGATATTGCAGCCGATCCGGTCGCGCATGGGCATCACCGCGCGGGGAGTGCGGGCAATCAATGCGTGCAGTGTCACATGCCGTATCACTATGTGACGGGGGAGAATCTGACGGATCACCGCATTGCATCTCCTGCACCGGAAAATACGGTGGTCAATGGCGTGCCCAATGCGTGCAATCAGTGTCACGGCGATAAGTCCGCACAATGGGCTTCGTCGTGGGCAAAGCAGTGGTATGGCGATTATCAGGACGAAATTGTGGCGCGTACAACGGCGATTGCCAATGGGCAAAGGGGTGGTGGGGTGGTGCCGTTGATGAAACTGGTAAACGACGGGGGTGAGAGTGCGGTTTGGCGCGCGACGGCTGCGTCTTTGCTGGGTGGTTTGGGGGATACGCGTGTGGTGCCGGCGCTGGTTGAGGCGATGGGTGATTCGCAGGCGATGGTGCGGATGAAAGCGGCGATTTCGCTGGGGCGTTTGGGCGATGTGCGCGGTTTGCCCGCGCTTTTGGATGCGTTGTCCGATTCGGCGCGTATTGTGCGGGTGCAAGCGCCGTTCGCGTTGATGGATATTGGCTATTTGCCAGATGGTTCTGCTGTGGGCGATGCGTTCCGCCGGGCACTTGAGGAGCATCGCGATGTGGTGTATGGCGTGCAGGGCGACGATCCGGGTTTTCACGAGAGTTTGGGGCAGGTGTATGAGGCGCAGGGGTTTTTTGAAGATGCGAGGCGGGAATTTGAAATTGTTGCAAAGTTGGACCCCCGGCATCCGGAGACCGCGACTGATCTGGCGCGATTGGAGGGAAAACAGGAGCGTTTTGAGCAGATGAGGGCGTTGCTGAAGGGGAAGGGCGATTTGACTTCTCGACTGCGCGCAGGTGCATTGCTGTTGCACCATGGTCGCTATGTAGATGCCGCGGTTGCTTTTGACGATGTGCGCGATGGTTCGCCCGTTTTGCATACCGCTGTGGGCAATGCGCTGTGGGGCAGTAGAGACCGCGCAGGTGCTATTGAAGCCTATCGCCGCGCACTTGCTGTTGCGCCGGGATACAAACCGGCGATTCGACAACTCGCGTTGTTGGCGTTTTCGGCTGGGGATGGTGAGGTGCGCGATGATTATGATTGGGATGAGATGCCGATAGGCGATTGGGTGGAAAAGGGAACGGCACACGCGCTGTCGGGCGATTGGGCATTGGCGCGCGCGGCATACCGCAGGGCGTTGGAAATGGAGGATGCGGGTACGGGATTGTTTGGGTTGGGCAGGCAGGCGCGAGATGTGGGGATTGCAAAGTCGGATTCGGCTTTTGCCGCAGGGCACCGCGTCTATGTTCAGGGTGCGCTGGCAGATGCGTTGCCGCATTTTGAGGTTGCGAAAAAATACTGGGCTAATCGCGCTGATGTGTATGCGATGCAGGGGCTTATTCGCGCTGATTTGGGCGAGTTAGAGGTTGCGGAATCTCACCTGCTGGATGCGTTGATTGTCGATCCTTTTTATGTACCTGCGCTTACGGTGCTGGCTACGGTTGTACAGGAGCGCGGCGATTTAGAAGGTGCGCTGTCTGTATATCGACAAGCGTGGGTGCTGGAGCCAGAAGCGCAGGGGTTGGAGTTGTTTATGGGGCAGGCTTATGCCATAAGCGGGCAGCGAGATAGTGCGATTGCGGTTTTGCGGCGCGTGATTGCGCGAGAGCCGGGCAATGTGCAGGCGCGCGATTTGTTGCGCGAATTGGGAGGGCGTGAATTGTGAAGGTCTGGATGAAAATTGTCGGTGTTCTGGCGTTGGGTTGCGTCTTTGGTGTGTTTTATTTTTTGCAGCCCGAGGAGGCGGTCCGGTTTGCTGAACATCCGGGTTTTTTGTGGCGCATCCAGAGTGACCAGTCGTGCGAAGGATGCCATCGGAATATCGATCCGGGCATGGACAAGCAGTGGCGCGAGAGTGCCCATTTTCGAGCCAATGTGGGGTGTGCGGATTGTCATGGGGAGAACCACGAGACGGTTTTTGCTGTTCGGGGACAGGTGTCGGCGGGTATGTGTGGCAAATGCCATGCAGAAGAGGTTGAGGCATTTGCAGAGAGCGGGCATGCCGATGCAGAGTTGGCCGCGTTGTCGGATGCGCGTTTTTTGGCGCAGTCGCGCGCGATGCAAGAAGAGGGGTGTATGGGGTGTCACAACATTGGTGCCCGGTTTGCCGATGGTAGCGTGGGGGGGTGCAATACCTGTCATCCGAGTCATGAATTTAGTGCTGCGCTTGCGCGAGAACCCGAGGCATGTGCCGTTTGTCACGGCGGTCCGGACCATCCGGTGATGGAGGCGTATAAGACGAGTATTCACGGGGTTTTGTATTATGCGGATAGGGATGCCGAGAAGTCGCCGAGTTGTGTGACGTGCCACATGCCCAATGGCGATCACGGGCATGTGGCAAATATTGGGTTGGGTGCGGTGTTTACGGGTGCGGTACTCGAGGAGGATTTTTTGCCGCATCTGGCGATGAAGCGTTTGACGAGAGAGGCGTTTGAAGCGAATCGGAATGCGATGTTGCAGGTGTGCGCGCCGTGTCATTCCAATCGATTTTCTCGCGAGAGCCTCGAGCGCGCGGATGCGATTAAGCGCGAGGCAGACGCGCTGGTTGCAGAGTCTTATGCGGTGATTAAGGCGTTGTACGATGAAAAAATGCTGGATCCGATGCCGGAGGACCGTCCGGCGAATCCAGTGGTTGGACACGCTTTTGAACTGGGCGGGCAGCAGATGTACGAAAATACATCGGAGATTGAACAGGCGTTTTTCAGGTTGTTCAAGTTTTATCACGCGACCACGTTTAAGGCGGCGTATCACCATTCGCCAGATTATACGCATTGGGAGGGTATTGTGCGGATGAAGATGGAGATGGATAAGATCCGCACGGAGGCAAGGCGGTTGCGGTTAGAGGCGAGAAATTCAACCACAGATTAACACGGATGAACACAGAGGGGAGGTATTGGGTTATCGGCGTAGGGGACGGCCCCTGTGCCGTCCCGTCATCGCGATGTGAATGGCTGTAGGGGCGAGGCCTGCCTCGCCCGTGTTTGCATTGTAAGTGATTGCTAAAAAAAATGATTGCATAGCGTGTTACTTTTTTTTACATTAAAGCGAATTTTTGGAAACAATTTTGAAACAAAGTTTCAATCTGTTGTGTCTTGATAGCTATTTTTTGGCTATATGTTTCAGATGTGATAACAAACAAAAGGAGGTGGTGAATAGCGTATAGATTTGTTTTGCGTTGCATAGTAAAGTTGTTAAGTCGTTCATTTTTCGCAGTTTGCGAAAGGAGGTAGCACTTTGAGATGGTTTAAAGTTCTGAGTTTTGTCGTTGCAGGTATTTTGGCTTCGGCAAGCATGTCATCGGCTCAGGTTGCCGGCAAATGGGGTTTGGGCGGGTTTGTCAGCTATACGAATCCCATGTTCACCTTTGGTGAGCGGTTTGGCAGTGGTGTAGATAAATGGGGGCTTACTGCCAGTCGTGTGAGTAGCTCTCGTCTGACCGTTGAAGCCGAGTTTCACCACACTCAGATGGATGGTGGCGCTCTGGAAACCGGTGAGTTTACCTGGTCCCCCAAGGCTTTGACAGCCAAACAATATAGCAGCAAAGATATCAACCCAAATAGTTCGCACACGAATCGCTTTAATAGCGTGCTGTTGTCCGGATTGTGGTTTTTTAATGCAGACCGTTCAATGGATGAGGGGAGTTTTTCACCCTATATCGTTGCGGGTGGCGGTGTGTACGATCACAAGACCGTAGCAGAAAATATCGTTTGGCCCGGGCAGAGTCCAACCGATGCCAACGGTGTAGATGCGACGAATGTGGATGCCCAGGGCGATATTTTGCCCCAGGTAGTGATGGACCGTCAGGAAGATACGCGCACGGCCGTGACCGCAGTGTTGGGGTTGGGGTTGGAAGCGCATGTGACGCAGACGATCGCGCTGGATGTGCGTGCGCGGTATCATTTTATTCTCGGCGAACTCCGCCCTCGAGATGCATGGGGCCTGGACAAGGCATTTCCGCTTCAGATGTTTGATCTGAGTGCCGGGTTCAAGTTTTATTTTTGGGACTAAAGGAGGTAAAAGTTGATGCAAAAGATACTTTCAATAGTTGTGCTGTCCTTGCTTGTTAGCGCGGGTGTTTCACATGCCGCGACAACGGGAAAAATGCAGGGTACAGTGCGCGACGCGCAAACGGGTGAGGTATTGCCGGGTGCCAATGTGGTGATTGAAGGCACACAGCGCGGTGCGGTCACCGATAGCGATGGATTTTTTGTGATTTTGCTCGTCGATCCCGGCACGTATTCAATGACGGCCTCGCTGGTGGGTTACGATTCACAGCGTCAGACCGGCATCAGGGTTCAAACTGACTTGACGACGACGGTTGATTTCCAGATTCGAGAAGCTGCTCTGGAATTGGGCGAAATCACAGTGATTGCAGAGCGTCCGCCCGTTGAGCCAGATAAGACGACGAGTAAGTATATTATGAGTGCCGAGGATCTGGAAGCCGTGCCCATCGTGCGCGATATGGGTGATTTCATCGAGCTTCAGGCTGGTGTTTCAATCGATGCCGAAGGCGATGAGCTTATGATCCGCGGCGGCGACCGCGAGGATGTGGCATACATCGTGGATGGCGTTCGCATTTCAACGACCGACTCCTATGGTTCTCGCACGGGTATTGGACGGAGCTTGAACAAGAGTGCGGTTCAGGAACTCCAGGTGATTACGGGTGGTTACAACGCCGAGTATGGCAATGCCCAGGGTGGCGTGGTTTCGATGGTGACGCGCGATGGTGGCTCGTCATACAGCGGTATGCTGGACTATCGATTCACACCTGCCGGACAGAAGCACTGGGGTGCGAATGTGTACGATTCGCCCATGCACCGGGGTAGCAACCAGTGGGATAATGCCGCCTGGGTTGCGGAGCAGGTCGAGATCCCCGCTGATCTCGATGGCGATGGTGCCAATGACATCGTGCAGGCGCACAAGCGCCTGGACTACACGGGCAAAATGGGACATCGCATCGATGCCAATATCGCGGGTCCGCTGAGTCAGGACATGACATTTTTTGCCAGTACGGTCTGGCGCAAAGAGCCAAATGCATTGTTGAATGCCAATTTGACGACGCCCCCAAATACGCGCAATACGGGGAAGCTGACGTTTTCTGCTTCTCCCAGCTTGAAATTGCGATTAGGGGGGGTTTACAATAGCAGTGAAGGGACCTTTGGTGGCCCGAGCGAAGGCGGCAGATTGGATTTGCGCAACAGCGGTAAAAATATCTTTTTGCACGTCGTAAATCCAACGGGTAACTTAGTTACCACAGATGCCTTGTTTTACGGTGCTGTGACGCATTCTCTGTCTCCCAAGACTTTTTACGAAGTGAATTTGGGCTATTCGACGACGACGCGCGACACAACGGGATTTCATCCCCACTTTTTGGTGGGTGACAAACTGACGTCTTCGAGTGTGAAGGATGCGGCAGGTCACTACACGATTTACCGCGAAACGCACAACTGGAGCATGTATGGCTACAAGCGGTTGAGCTTTAAGGCAGATCTTTCCAGCCAGGTGAACAAGCAGAACTTTGTGAAAGCCGGCGTGGAAATCATCCGCTACAACAACTGGTATCAGCAGCGGTGGTCAGATGGTCCCACGCACCGTCGCCTGCGCTGGTTCTCCCAGAACTATACAGATACGGCATTCTGGCCCAGTGGGGACAATGTGGGCCTCAATCCCCTTGATTTTGGTGTCTATATTCAGGACAAGATCGAATTTGAGGGAATGATTGTGAATGCGGGTATAAGGGGCGAACTTTTCTTCCCGAATACCTATATCAAAGACTCCGATGCCTGGTACGGTGCTAAGGCTCCCTGGAATGGCATGACGCGTTCCGCCTATATTCCCACAACCAAGGGACCCACGATCAAAGCATTTCAGCCTCGCGTTGGCGTGTCGCATCCGATTACAGAAAAGAGCCTCGTGCGCTTCTTCTACGGTCGGTTTACGCAGCGCCCGCAATTCCACGAAATGTTCATGAACGAATTCACGTCCAATGAGGCCGTGGATAGGGATCTGAATGGCAATGGCGTGATTGATCCCGGCGAACAGTTCAACGAGTTCAATGACTCGGGTTCACGGCACGGCACGCCGTATTTGCCGCCCGAAGAAACCACTTCTTTTGAGGTGGGCTTAGACTGGAACTTTGTGAGCGATTATGTGCTCGGTTTGACGACTTTTTACAAGGCGTCGGGCAATAGGATCAGAAGCGCCTCACAGCAGTGGATCGATCCAGGAGGCCATCAGTACGTGACGGGCGTTCAAGGTTCTGGACCGGGCGACTGGCGCGATGTCCGCGGTTTCGAGATCAATTTGCGCAAGAAATTCTCGAACATGTTCTCGTTCAATGTGGGCTACAACCTGCAGTGGGCAGACGGAGGGCGCAATAGCGCGCACCGCCGAGATGTATGGCCCGACTCTCAGTTTGTAGCCAGTGGGTACTATTGGAACTCCTGGGATGTCGATCCCACGACGGGTGCAGAGATTCCCGTGTCATTGCAGGAAAAAGCTCGTCGCGAAGGGTTACCCGATAATCACTACATTGAGGCGTATGGACGCCAGGCGAATACTTATTTGCGGACCCAACATACCAGAATAGTGAATTTCACCGGCACAGGTGGTGCGTGGTCGTGGATTCCCTGGTATTCTCACTATTCGTCAGAAGGCGCGCAGTTTATCGCCAATGAAGCCCGCACGAGTCTGGGTCATTACGACGATGGAGATAGGGAATACTGGGAACGCGCTGGCAACCATCCCGGCAATCCGGGAAGTGGCGAAGGCACGCTGGCAGTGGCGCACAACCAGGAATCTGGCGAGCGCGCCCCGCTGACCGCCGACCGCCGCAGCTATGGTTCGATTACGTTCTTGTTTGCGACGCCATCGAATTACGGTCCTTTTGGTGGCAAAGCACTGGGCAATATTCGTTCCAATCTGGTGTATTATCTCTACGCGGGTAACAGGTTTACGTATAGCACGGGTGGTATTCAGGGATTCCGTCAAGGTCCCCTCCATACGCGTGCAGACTTCAATGCCGAGAAGGTGTTTGGCAATATGTCGGGCGTGAACATAACCGTGGCTGTAGAGATCTACAATTTGTTCAATCAGAAGGACTGGCGCCAGAATGCCCTTGGTGGGGTCCCGGAAGATTGGGATTCTGATCGCTATCAGAAATATGGAATCATGGGCTTAGAGCCTACCAATGTCGATATTCTTGCGCTGAGTCTGCAAGCACCGGAAATCAACGATATCGGCAACTATTGGGATTCTCCGCGCGAGATGCAATTCAGCTTGCGCATCAAGTGGTAGATTGCGGAAGGGCGCGCAAAACCGCGCCCTTCTAAAAAAATGGGAACTTCTGGTTCCAAAGGTTAGTTTATAATATAATGTAGATTAAAAGGGTTTTGAGTGGTGTACAGGGGCGCCTGCACACTGCCGACTTCACGCAGAGAGGAGGGATGGTCAATATTTTCGCTTGAAGTCGCCGGGGTAACGCAGTAGATCGCAAGTAGTAAAGATGTCATCAATCACTCCTATAGAGGAGCAGTATCCATGTCCAAAAAGCTCTGGTTTTACGCTTCCGGATTTTTCGCC
>JAPPIE010000193.1 GCA_028874765.1 Gemmatimonadota bacterium | reverse complement strand
AACACATTGACGGTCTCATCAGCGCCATTGGTTGTCCAACCCACCTGCGACAGGTTGGAGTGAATTCTGACGCGGATTTGGAAGCACTTGTGCAGAATGTCAACACGGAACGTCTAAAAAACAATCCCCGCGTCCTGTCGGAGTTTGAGTTAAGACGAATACTCAAAGAAATCCATTAGAGGTATTACGGCAGATGCTTTAAGAGAGGTTGAGACAACACACGCTCACCAGATACGGTCACTCCGAACAACGGGTAAGATACGCCTTTTATACTGTAAATTCCGGTCGGCCGAGGGCATCGGTGGAGTTTTGGCGCTGGTAGATGGGGATTTCACCGCTGGCATCTTCGAGAATGCGGCGTTTTGCCCGTTCGATTCTATCTGCGGCTCTTTCGGCAATGTTCTGGGTGCAGTCCGGGTCTGATGCCAGATCGAAGACGCGAGGTCCAGAAAAATCCGCTTGAGAAAAGAACCAGGTGGTATTGTCTTTGTACCAGACGGAATTGCCGTATCGGCATGTCAGATAGTCTCGCTCGCTGAATGTGCCCGAGGATTCAACGATGGGTAGCAGGCTCTGTCCGCCGATTTCTCCGATTGGTGCGACGCCGGCAATATCGAGCACTGTTGCGGGTATATCGAGGGTATAGACAAAGGCGTTGGAGATGGTTCCGGCGCCTTTGTTTTGTGGGTGTCGCAAGATCATCGGGATGCACATGGTGCCCGGATACATGTAGTCTGCGGGTTTGCCGATTATGCCTTCGGTATTGTCGGCGAAATTTGTGCCGTGGTCGCTCAGGAAAATGACCATAGTATTGTCCCGCAAGCCCACTCTGTCGATTGTATCGACCAGCCGTCCAAACCAGGTATCCACCATTGTGACGAGTCCGGCGTAGTTGGCGCGAATAGAAGCGAGCCGATCGTCGTAGTCGGGATTGGCACTCAGGGGACCATAAGGCACGTTGAGACAGATGGGTACTCTATCTTCTCGGCTACCATACAGGTCGTAGTAGTGGAGCGGTGCTTCCCATGTTTCGTGGGGGGTAAAGCTATCGACGTAGAGGTAAAAGGGCGTGTTTGAAGCGTTTTGCTCCAGAAACTCAATGGCAGCGCGAAACGTCCTCGCTGCGGGCCATGTCTCTTCGGGACGCTGGGGTTGCACATTGACCAGATGGGCGCGGATCAGGTTCTCGGCCTGTCCCTTTCGGAGTTTATAGCATCCGATCAATGCCGGGTCCGCTGCGGCTATGGCGCGATAGCGGTCCTCTGCCTGACCGCGAATGAATTGCCATTGGCGGAAGCCCCGCGTAAAATTCATTCCAGGGACAAAGTAATGGGGAACATCGGCAAAGAATCCGGTGTGATAACCAGCCTGCACGAGGGCTTCGGCGATTGTACCTTCATCACTCGACATGGGCTGCCATCCGGCGAGATAGACATTGTCCCAGGGAACGGGACTATAGTCTTTGAAGGGAAAGGCCCGGCGCCCGGTGTGAAGGGTTCGCCGCGTCGGGATGGTGGGCAGACACTCGGGATGGGCATTGGTGAAGCGCACGCCTTCTTCGGCAAATTGGTCGAGGTTTGGCGTGTGGATCCAGTCGTTTCCATAAGCACCCAGGAATGATGTGCGAAATGTATCGGCTACGATGACGACGATGTTCATAGGGTCTGTCATTGGGATCTCCTTTTCTATAAACGTATTTTACGTATCGGAATCCAAAGTAATATATCTGGCGACAAGAGTAAAGAACTGAAACACCAAGCAGGTCCAAACGAGATTCAAGACTTGCCCCACCCATGATTTTGTTTATTTTTGTAGGCAATATATTCCAGAAGTAATCACCTCAATATTGGAGTGTTAATATGGCAGTTAAACAGCTTGAACCCACAGCAGCAAAAGCCGCGATGGATGAAGCGGAAAACTCGGTTTATCTCGATGTGCGCACGGAAATGGAGTTTGCCCAGGGGCATCCCGAAGGCGCTATTAATATCCCCATTGCGGTTCCCGGCCCGGCGGGCATGGTGCCAAATCCCGATTTTT
>JAPPIE010000286.1 GCA_028874765.1 Gemmatimonadota bacterium | reverse complement strand
AGCATAGCGACCTACACCCCTACCCATGCGGAAATTGCCATAGCCTGTGCCGAACGCGGCATTCCCGTCATCTACTGCGAAAAACCCGCGGCAACCACGGTGGTAGATGCCCAGCGCATGCTCGAAGCGCAAAAAGGCGGATTATTGGTCTTTAATCATCAGCGAAGATTCGATCCCAATTACCGTCGACTCAGCGCACTAATTGCCGAAGGAAAACTGGGCACACTTATTTCCGCTTCTCTCCAATGGCCCACGGGACGATTGGGCAATGTGGGAACCCATGCAATTGACGCCCTCTTGATGCTCACCGGACATCGCATCCAATCAGTCTCCGCAACCCTTGACCTATCGGAAAGGCCAGATTGCCGCGGCGAGGCATTTAGCGATCCAGGGGGATGGGGCGTCATGCGTATGAACGATGGACTAATGGTCACAGTGAGCGCACCCGATTATTCCACCGCACCGCCGCGCACGGAAATTAACGGACATAAGGGACGGGCAATTATTGAGGCAAAAGGCATCACACTTGAATACTGGACTGGTGAGACAGAACAATGGCCGCCCCATAAGGATAGCGATTCGGGAATGGACCGCGCCGTATCGGAAATCGTCGCCTATCTGGATGATCGAGTCCCATTTTCTTATAACCCTGAAGAAGCCGTTCACACACTCGAAGCCATTGTCGCTTTCCACGCTTCTCACAAACAAAACGCAGCCTATGTTGATCTTCCCCTGTCAGGAAGTGACCGCGAGATAGTTGTGTTAAGTGGATAGCGATGGCTTTCTTATGAATATTAGACAGTAGGGGGCACATCAAGAATGAAACGGAGGTACCATGAAATTTACACGTATCACAATTGATCCCAACGTATTTGGCGGTAAGCCTTGTATTCGAGGGATGCGTTTTCCAGTATCGCGCCTTTTGGGACTTCTGGCATCTCACGAAACCGAAGAAACCATACTCAAGGCATATCCCTATTTAGAAGCAGAAGACATACACGAGGCATTGCAATATGCAGCTTTTAAATGAGTGAAAGGAATATATGCCGACCATTGGAACACCGCTTTCACCCACCGCAACCAGAGTACTCATGTGTGGCTCTGGCGAATTGGGAAAAGAAGTTGTCATTGAACTCCAGCGCTATGGCGTTGAAGTAATCGCCGTAGATCGCTATGCCAATGCGCCCGCGATGCAAGTAGCGCATCGGTCGCATGTCATTACCATGCTGGATGGGAATGCCCTGCGCAAAGTCATAAAAAAAGAACAGCCCGACTTAATCGTACCCGAAATTGAAGCAATCGCCACAGACATACTCGTCGAATTGGAAAGCGAAGGATTCTCAGTAATCCCAACAGCCAGAGCGGCCCGACTGACAATGAACCGCGAAGGCATCCGTCGCCTGGCCGCCGAGGAACTGGGATTAAAAACATCACCCTATCGATTCGCGTCGAATTTGGAAGAATACCGCGCAGCAGTCCGAGAAATCGGTGTACCATGTGTCATAAAACCAACCATGAGTTCATCGGGCAAAGGACAAAGCACCGTAAAAAACATGGCCGACGCCGAAAAATCGTGGACCTATGCACAGGAAGGAGCGCGCGGAGGCGCAGATGCGGTCATCGTGGAAGGCTTTGTAGATTTTGATTATGAAATTACGCTATTGACCCTGCGCTATGAAGGAGGCACGAGTTTTTGCGCGCCAATAGGACATCGGCAGGTAGATGGCGACTATCACGAATCTTGGCAGCCACAACCAATGAGCGAGGCCGCACTTGCAGAATCACAACGGATGGGCAAGGCCATCACCGACGCACTGGGCGGCCGAGGGATATTTGGAGTAGAATTATTTGTAAAAGGCGACGACATCTACTTCAGCGAAGTATCACCCCGCCCACACGACACGGGCATGGTAACCATGATCTCGCAAGACCTATCTGAATTTGCCCTGCATGCGCGGGCAATCCTGGGATTACCAGTTCCGTACATCAAACACCACGGCCCCTCTGCTTCGCATGTAATCCTGGTAGAAGGACATTC
>JAPPIE010000352.1 GCA_028874765.1 Gemmatimonadota bacterium | reverse complement strand
AGCATAGCGACCTACACCCCTACCCATGCGGAAATTGCCATAGCCTGTGCCGAACAAGGCATACCCGTCATCTATTGCGAAAAACCCGCGGCAACCACGGTGGTAGATGCCCAGCACATGCTCGAAGCGCAAAAACACGGATTATTGGTCTTTAATCATCAGCGAAGATTCGATCCCAATTATCGCCGGCTCAGCGCACTAATTGCCGAAGGAAAACTGGGCACGCTTATTTCCGCTTCTCTCCAATGGCCCACGGGGCGATTGGGCAATGTAGGGACACACGCAATTGATGCACTCTTAATGCTCACAGGGCATCGCGTCCAATCGGTCTCCGCGACCCTTGACCAGGCGGGAAAACCCGATTGCCGAGGCGAGGCGTTCAGCGATCCAGGGGGATGGGGCGTCATGCGTATGGACGGAGAACTGATGGTGACAGTGAGCGCACCCGATTATTCCACGGCACCGCCGCGCACGGAAATCAACGGGCAAAAAGGACGCGCAATTATCGAGGCAAAAGGCATCACACTCGAAGACTGGGCTGGAGAAACAGAACAGTGGCCGCCCCATAAGGATAGCGATTCAGGGATGGACCGTGCCGTATCGGAAATCGTCGCCTATCTGGACGACCGTGTCCCATTTTCTTATAACCCCGAAGAAGCCGTTCACACACTCGAAGCCATTGTCGCTTTCCACGCTTCTCACAAACAAAACGCAGCCTATGTTGATCTTCCCCTGTCAGGAAGTGACCGCGAGATAGTTGTGTTAAGTGGATAGCGATGGCTTTCTTATGAATATTAGACAGTAGGGGGCACATCAAGAATGAAACGGAGGTACCATGAAATTTACACGTATCACAATTGATCCCAACGTATTTGGCGGTAAGCCTTGTATTCGAGGGATGCGTTTTCCAGTATCGCGCCTTTTGGGACTTCTGGCATCTCACGAAACCGAAGAAACCATACTCAAGGCATATCCCTATTTAGAAGCAGAAGACATACACGAGGCATTGCAATATGCAGCTTTTAAATGAGTGAAAGGAATATATGCCGACCATTGGAACACCGCTTTCACCCACCGCAACCAGAGTACTCATGTGTGGCTCTGGCGAATTGGGAAAAGAAGTTGTCATTGAACTCCAGCGCTATGGCGTAGAAGTAATTGCTGTAGATCGCTACGCCAATGCGCCCGCGATGCAAGTAGCGCATCGGTCGCATGTCATCACCATGCTGGATGGAGCTGCCCTGCGCGAAGTCATAGAAAAAGAACAGCCCGACCTGATCGTACCCGAAATTGAAGCAATAGCCACAGACACACTCATCGAATTGGAAAGCGAAGGATACACAGTAATCCCAACAGCCCGAGCAACTCGCCTGACAATGAACCGCGAGGGCATCCGTCGGTTAGCCTCCGAAGAACTGGGACTAAAGACCTCACCTTACCGATTTGCGTCAAATTTAGAAGAATATCGCGCAGCAGTTCGAGAAATCGGCGTACCGTGCATCATAAAACCAACCATGAGTTCATCGGGCAAGGGACAAAGCACTGTAAAAAACATGGCCGACGCCGAAAAATCGTGGACCTATGCACAGGAAGGGGCGCGCGGAGGCGCAGATGCGGTCATCGTGGAAGGCTTTGTAGATTTTGACTATGAAATTACGCTATTAACCCTGCGCTATGAAGGAGGCACGAGTTTTTGCGCGCCGATAGGACATCGACAGGTAGATGGCGACTATCATGAATCGTGGCAGCCACAGTCAATGAGCGAGGCCGCACTTGCAGAATCACAACGGATTGGCAAAGCGATCACCGACGCACTGGGAGGCCGCGGCATATTTGGCGTAGAGCTATTTGTGAAAGGCGATGACATCTACTTCAGCGAAGTATCGCCCCGCCCACACGACACGGGCATGGTAACCATGATCTCGCAAGACCTCTCTGAATTTGCCCTGCATGCGCGGGCAATTTTGGGATTGCCAGTACCAAACATCAAACACCACGGCCCCTCTGCTTCGCATGTAATCCTGGTAGAAGGACATTC
>JAPPIE010000175.1:3897-19432 GCA_028874765.1 Gemmatimonadota bacterium | reverse complement strand
GAATGGCTCACTCGTCGCTACGAGCATGACCAGGTCTTTCAAGCCATAGCCCTGTGTTTTCAAGTTGTGTACGATGCGATCCACTTCGGGGCGGTCGGTGGCTTCCAATGTGCGTCCAGTCGCGTAGGTGAGCATCTTTTCGGTCAGGCAGCGGGCAAATTGATCTTTCTTTCCCATGAGGATCTTCTTAAAGCCCACAAGGTCGTCGAATTTGCTGCCATCTGCCATGACATCCGATGCATCTATTTTTGGTTTCTTGGGACCGTAACCATATCGCCACGCGCCTATGGGGTTGTAATTTTCCAGTGCAAAGCCCAATGGATCGATGTGGCGATGGCATTCGTTACAGGTTGCGATATTGCGGTGTTTTGCCAGTTGCTGGCGAATGGTCGTCGATCCCCGAATGTCGGGTTCGAGTGGTTCGATATCGGGCAGTGGGGGCGGGGGTGTTATGCCCAATAGATTTTCTAATACCCATACCCCGCGCACCACGGGCGATGTTTCGATCCCGTTGGATGTTGCCGTCAATACGCTGGCGTGTCCCAATAGGCCGCCGCGTTGGGGGGCGTTGAGTTTTACTTTGCGAAATTCTCGGCCCTCTACCCCTTCTATGCGGTATAACAAGCTCAGGTCGCGGTTGACGAAGGTGAAGTCCGAGTCGATGAAATGTGCGATGCTCATGTTTTCGTCGAGGATGTGATCAAAAAAGGCGTGGGTTTCTTTTTTTATCGCGTCTTCGAGATGCGCCTGATAGTACAGGCGGAAATTGCGCGGGTCGGGCGGCATTTCGCCAATTTTGTACAGGGCCAACCAGCGTTCTGTGAAGTTCTCTACAAATGCCTGTGCCTTCTCGTCTTGTAACATGCGATTAATTTGCGCGCGCAAGACGTCCGGTTTGTGCAATCGCTTCTTTTTTGCCTGCGCAATCAATTCCTCATCGGGCAGGGATGACCAGAGAAAATACGATAGCTTGGACGCGAGGGCGTAGTCGTCCAATTGGCCTTCGTTTTCGTAGAGATAGAGGAAATTGGGCGAACACAAGATGGCTTTTAAGCCCATTTTGATGGCCTGAACGCGCGAGGCACCAGCTTTTTCTTTCTGCTCAACCAGTTGCAGGATGTGCGCGATTTCACTGTGTTTGACCGGGCGGCGATACGCGCGCGTGGCAAAGCGGGTCAGGATATCGCGCGGTTTAACTTTGTCGGGGTCGCGCTTGCCAAAGATGCTCGTGTGCGAAGACGGGGGCCACTGTTCGTAAAGGGGACCTTCGATTTCGACCTTGTATATGCGAATGCTCGGTCCCAGATAGTTCATGACGGTGACTTCGGTTTGCCGGCGTACGAGTTCTTGATCTTCTCGTTGAGATAGTTTGCGCCGGTCCGTTTTGTCGTAGAGTTGGGGGTGATATCGTCTCAGAAGGCCTCGCCAATAAAGTGTGATGGGGCCGTTTGGATAGGTGACGCGCGGCATATAGGACTCATCCAGCCAGATTTTGCGTTCGTAATCGCGCGGTTGTCCGTCTGCGATCATTTCAAATTCGGCCAATGATACATCCGATGTGTTGCTCTGCCGCAGGTCGCCATAACGCCCAGATGCGGCGACAATGCCCAGGCGCATGGGTTCATTTTCGTCTGTTCGCAGCATTCTGTCGTAAGGGTGTTGCTGGTTGTGTGCGGATGCGCGAACGCGAACGCGGTACATTCCCGAATGCGGTACGCCTTTTCGGAATCTGTCGATGGACATGTATCCCCATCGGTCGTCGGGGCGGCGGAATAGCTCGTCGTACCCCTGTTTCAAGCGGCGGCTCGCCGGTGCTAAAAATCCACCGCCTCCGCGCATGATGGGAAAGGTAAATTCGTGTGTTTTTACTTCTGGCGGCGGGCCGGGCAATACGGCGCGCTCTACGATTTGGTCGGCTGCGTCGAGATATTTTTCGACGAGGAAATCCGACATGACGAGGGTTTTGCCGATGTTGTCGAATCCGTGTTCTTCATCGTCCTGGGGAAATGCATCTGTGGGGTCGAATATGGTCATGTCCAGATGCAACAGGTCCCGAATGGTGTTGCGGTATTCATTCCGATTTAAGCGGCGCAAGACCGTTTGTCCACCCGTGCTTTCTTCGGCTTCGTGATGCGCTTTTAGCGAGGCGGTGATCCAGTCAATTACGGGCTTCATTTCCGCCAGTTCGGGCTGCGGCTCTTCATAAGGCGGCATTAAGCCGAGATTTAACATGTCGGCGATGTTTTGCCAGGTTAGCAAGACATCTTCATTGTGAAAATCCAACGTGAGGGTGTCAAACCGCAGGTCTGCTTTTTGAAGCTCTGCGCCGTGGCAATGTTGACACCGCTGCGCCAGAAACGTCCGCACGGTGTTTTTGTATGTCGCATCCCCTTCTGCCCGGGCAGTCGCTGACGACAAGAGGCCTATCAGGAGGAATAGAACGCATTTTTTCATTTTTATTCAAATCCTTTTAGCGTGCCGGTGCTCTGGCCAAAGTGATCTATTTCCAGTCCAAAATTTTGCAACATCGATAGGTACAGGTTGCTCAGTGGTACGCGCTGGGGCTTTGCTTCTGGAAATACCATGTGCTGTCCGTGATTGAACCCGCCACCCGCGAGCAAGATGGGCAGGTTTTTGTTGGAGTGCGAACTGCCGTTGCCCATGCCACTGCCGGATAATACCATGGTGTGGTCAAACAGGGTTCCCCCGGCGGGGTCTTCAATGGCTTTGAGTTTGTCGAAGAACAGGCCCAGGTGTTTCATCTGATATTTTTCGATGACTGTCAGGCCTTCCATCAGTTCGGGCAATTTGCCGTGGTGCGAGTATTTGTGGTAATTCGTGTTCAAGCCCAGGTCCGTGGTTTTGATCCCCTGGCCCACTTCCAGGGTTGCGATCCGCGTGGAGTCGGTTTGCAGTGATAGGGCGATCAAATCGTACATCAAGGGCAGGGTTTCCACAAAGGGGCCATTTTCCGGCATTTCCATATTGATCTGGGGTTTGGGTTTGTCCAGCCACGCTTTGGACATGCCCAGCTTTTTCTCGACTGTGCGCACAGAGGTCAGATATTCTTCCAGCTTTTCCCGATCTCTTTGGCCCAGTTTGCGCTCAAAGGATCGCGCTTCGCCCATTACGGCATCTAAGATGCTGCCGTGCTGCTCGAGTGCGATTGCTCGTTGCTCTTTTTCCTGTGCTGTGGTATCTACAAAGAGTGCCTGGAATACTTTTTGGGGATTGTTAATTGGGGGTACCCGCACGCCCGTGCGCGTCCAGACCATTTCGCAGTGGCCATTGATGCTTACGTTTAACGAGGGGAACCGCGTGTTGACGCCGACAAATTCCGCGGCTTTTTGATCGATGCTGATGTTGCCTTCGGGCATCATTTTGGCGTCTTTGATGCGGATGCCGCTCAAGAATGTATGCGCGGTGCGATGTCCGCCGGTTACGCCGTGGTCGAGGTTGGAAAAGATCGTAAAATCTCGTTGATGCGCTGATAGGGGTTGCAGGAGTGCGGGGAGTGTGTAATTTGCGCCGCTTCCCGTTGGGAAGAATCGCTCGGGGATCATTCCAAAGGGGTTGCCAATACACACCAGCCGCTTTGCTGCCTGTGCGCGGGCAACCGCAAATGCCTGACTTGCAGCCCGCCCCACGGGTATCATGGCGTCTAAAAACGGCAAGGCCAGACAAACACCTGCACTTCTGAGAAATGTACGCCGATTCAGTGGTTTCATGAGTGGCTCCTTTTTTTGCGATTTGTAGTTACATTTATTTACATTATTTACATTTATTTACACTTTTAATGATGATTATGAATTGAAATATATAAATAACGAAAATTGTGGTCTGTGACAAGAAAAATTATACGGAGTCTAAGAACATTACACGCTTATCTGGGTGCTTTTGATTCATGAAACCAGGTGACCGAAACGCCGAAGCCGCAGGACATAGTTATTTATTTTTTTAATTGAATTTTGATTATGTACTATTTTTAGAGTAAATTTTTGGGACCTATACCTTCCTGGAAGCGTTTTACTTGAGATAGAGACTGTTTTTTAAAAAAGGAAATTATTATGCGTATCGCGACGGTATTTTTGAGTTTTATGATCGCAGTTTTTGATATACACGCCAGCGAGATGGACCTGCCACCGCGCGGAGAAGGATCCATAGCTTTTGAGATCGATGTGTGTAGTTTTCGATATCGGGGCCGCGAGGGATTTGAAGAAGTTACCCTGAGATTTCCCGTGGCACAATTTGCATTTTTGAGGCAAGATTCGGGGATTTATCTCGCGCGGTACAGGCCTTCGCTGCGGGTCTTGAACGATGCCGGAGAGGTTGTGCAACAGGTGGAGGCGGAAAGCAGGCTGACAGCCGAATCGCTGAACGCTACTGTCGATACAGACCGCATGGTATTTGACATGGTGCAGGTGCGCCTGCCCACAGGTCGCTATCGCGGGGAACTGACCTTGAGTGACTTGCAGGCCGATCGGGCGGGATTGGCGGTATTTTCTCTCGATGTGCCCGCTTACGATCCCGGAAAAATAGGCATGAGCGATCTGTACCTGTCTTCCGGATTTAATCCGCAGGGGGCTGGAGAGAGCCTTGAGATGTTCCGAAAAGACGGGCGCTTGATACTGCCCAATCCGGCGCGGCAATATCGACGGGGGAATTCGCTCTATCTGTATTTTGAGGTGTATTATCTGGGCTATCAGAGCCACCGGGTCGAGATGCAGATAGAAGACCGATACGGGCATCGCCTCTGGCGCGATCAGCGGTCATTTCCCGGGTATCGGGGTGAAGTCAAATTCGCCGAAGGCATTCCCACTCATGAACTGCTACCGGGGACATATACGTTGCGGGTTCAGGTGACGGCCGGGCGGGATACACTCGTATCGGCTCGAAAATTTGAGGTGATGGGTGAGACGCTTGTTCCCGCTTCGGGTTTTGATGATCGGCGAGCAAAAACAGCGCAGCATTTATTAAAGCGGTTTGGGGGTTCCGAGGTTGAAGCCACTTATACTGGTCTGGGACGCGCAGACCGCGCGGCGTTTCTCTACGGGTTCTGGATGGACCGCAATCCGATTGTGGCGCGATCGTATTACAATCCGCTACTCGGTTTTGGTGTGCCTCCTGACCTGGATGGGGCGATAATCACAGCCCTGGGCAGGCGCAAGGAAATGGCAAGGCATATCGATCCGCGCTATGCGGCCCGACAGGTGTTGCCGGATACGGCAATGGCGCGGGCGGCTCTGGAGGTGCTTGAGGCGCTTCTCGATGAAGATGGAAACGATTTGATGGGGCGCGCCGCGCAGGGATATGTCTATTTGTTTGCGAGCAATTTACCCTTTGCGGAACAGACGTTTAACTCGGCGTTGAACGCAGGTGGGGTGTTGCCCGAAGTGTACAATGGTGTGGGGATATCCCATATCGGACGCAGGCGGTGGGACGAGGCCGTGGTGGCTTATGATCAGGCTTTGGCTCTTCGTCCCAATTGGAAAACCGCGCAGGTCAACCGCGCGTTTGCGCGTTTTCTGGGGGGCAAACAGCGGGCAGAAGACGCCTTGAAAGAGGCGATTGAAGCGTATCCACATCACCCCGAGTTGCTGTATTTGCTCGGGCGAGTGTTTGAACGCGAGGGCAAGGTCGAATCTGCCGAGAAAGCCTATACCCGACAGACTGTGGTAAATCCAATGCACGCGCGGGCGCGGTTCGATTTGGGGCGGATATGGTTGAAGCAGGGACAACGCGCATGGGCGACGCGGGTGTGGCGCGAGTTGATGGATACGCGTCCCGAATTGCGTGCGGAATGTCTTCCCTTGCTATTGGGCGTGTATCAACTGATGGGACAGACGGGAGAAGCGCAGAAGGTGATGGCGGAGTATTTGCGTACGGTAGATGAACACACGCGTGGACTTTTGCAAGATATTCGCCTATTGGCAACGCTGGAAGAGACCGCTGCTTCCGAGGCATTGTCGCCCGAGCAACATCCGGACTTTGTGCGGATGTTCTGGCAGCGCCGCGATCCCACGCCAGCCACGCCGAGCAATGAGCGTCTGGTGGAGCACTATCGTCGGGTGTTGTATGCGATGCAGCATTTTTCGTCCGGACAAAAGCCGTGGGACAAGCGCGGAGAGATTTATATTCGCTATGGCGAACCAGCGCACAAGAGCCGCGCAGGCGATGTGCGCTATGAGATGGATCCCGATGTCGTGCGGGTCAAGGAGCGGTTGTGGATGGGGCTGACGCCCGAGGCGCATAAGGAGATTATCGCGCGGATGGGCAGGTTGCGGACATCGACGCGGGATGTGCAATATCAGGGTGAGGATGCAGGAGATTTGATTGTTTCAGATTTTGAGTCTATTGATTACGAATTGAATCCCAATCGCACGTTTTTTGGCGGCGGTGCCGATCGCAATGATGGAAACTATTATGACGATGTTCAGGATTCGCACCGCGATCGCGATGCGGGTATGACCAATATTCGGGGTTTTCCCATTTTTCCCATTGATGGGGGTTCGAATTGGGAGTACTGGATTTATCCCGATGTGGCAGGGGGTATTGAGGTTGTGTTTACGGCGTTGGATTCCCGCGGCGGGTTCGATTTTCCCGATATGCCGCAGGGTCGCGTGCTGTCAACTTTTAATCAGAGCCAGTGGACGGCAAAAAGGCCCGATCGGGTGATGGCGCGGGCGGTGCGGCAACAATCTGAAATTTATCGGCCCGTAACAGATGATTTAGGGTTTCATTTCGATGCGATAGATTTTCGCGGGGAGAGTCCGCGCAGCCGGTTAGAGGTCTATTACGGTGTGCCTCTAAGTGCTCTGATTGATTCGGGGCGAACCGAAGGTCGTGTCGAACGGGGTATTGCGCTGTTTGACAGTACGTGGACACCGGTTTTTCGGAAGGTCGCCGGGTTGCCTTTTGCCGTGTCAGATGATGCTGAGGTGGGTGGTGGAACACTGTTGATTGATGAGTTGGCGCTCAATGTGCCGCCGGGCAAATATTATTTGGGCGTGGAAGTGCATGATCGCGCTCGCAATGCGATGGGGGCTTATACGCGCGAGGTGGAGGTGGAGGCTTATGAGGGCGGTGAGTTGGGATTGAGCGATATAGAGATGGCCGGATCGGTAGTGGAGGATGCTGCGGTGAAGGTCAAAGGCGGGCATAAGGTGGTGCCTATGCCATCCAAAACCTATGTGCCGGGACAACCCGTGACGATTTATTACGAGGTCTATGGGCTGACATCCGGTGAATTTGCTCAGACGCGCTACCAGATGGATTACAAAATTTCACCACGCAAAGGCAAACCCCTTGTTGTGACGATTTTGCGCGCGGTTGGAACATTGTTGGGTATTGAGGAGAAAAAAGAGGTGACGATTTCTTATGAGCAGGTGGGTACGCGGGAAACAGAGTACAATTATTTGGAGATCGATGTGAGTGGGTCAGAGGCGGGGCAATATGAAATGGAGGTGACGGTAACGGATTTGAATACGGGGATGAAGGTGAGCAAAGAGGTGATGTTTTTTATTGGGAAATAAAAGAAATGTAATAGTATTTCAAAATCTAAAAAAACAATGTGTTATGAATTCTCGCCTATATGTCGCACAATTTGGTTCATAAGGACTTGACAGAGTTTGACAGGCATGTTAAATTGGCAATTGCTGAAGTTATTGAAAATTATTTAGCAATTTATAATGAGAATTAACATCACAGACCGAAAGGAGGTGGGGTGTTAAAGCCCGCTTTTGCAATCACAGGGAGGGGTTTAATAAGGAGGTGATGTTAAGGGCTGATCAGATAATATTTTGCAGTTGTAGTGTGTAGTTTTCTCTGTTCAGATGGAGAAGTTTCGCGGGATGAGCCGGGTGGCTTTTCTCTATATCTTTCCCAAAGCCGGGGAAAGAAACCAAAGGAGGAGTTTATGTACCGTTTGAGAGCTGGGTTTATAGCCTTGCTTGCTATTGCTCTGGGGTTTGGGCTGGCGTATCAGGCCGATGCACAGACTACCACGGGTAAAGTTTCGGGTCGCATTACAGATGCTGCGGGTGATCCCTTACCAGGTGCTAACGTAGTTCTTGTTGGCACCAGAATGGGCGCCACAGCAGATGTCAATGGCGATTACTTCATTATTCAGGTTTTGCCTGGCGTGTACGAAGTTCAGGCATCACTTGTGGGATATCACACGGTGAGTAAGACGGATGTGGTGGTGAGTATTGATCGCACCTCGCCTGTGGATTTTTCTCTGACAGAATCGACAGTTGAATTGAGTGAGATTACGGTGGTGGCTGAGCGTCCGCCGGTTGAATTGGAAGTTTCTTACGCTCAGACGATTATGAAGGCCAGTGAAGTCCGCGAAGCACCCACGGGTCCCCGTCTGCGCGATGCGTTTGCCACACAGGTAGGTGTGGATACCGATGACTGGGGTTTGACCATTCGCGGTGCCAGTGAAGAAGAGATGTTGTACACTATGGACGGTGTGGGTATGAAAGACAACCGCAATAACCGTCCGTATTCTTCTTTTAGCAAAACAAATCTGGCAGAAGTTCAGATTTTGACGGGTGGCTTCAGTGCCGAGTATGGCGATGCGCGCAGTGGCGTTGTGAATATTGTGACCCGCGAGCCTCGTCAGTTTACAATCAGTGCAGATGCGCGTTACAATCCCGCTGGTCGCAAGCACTTTGGTCCCGACGTATATAGCTCGGACAACTGGTGGGATATCGGTCGCTTTGAGAGCGATGGTCCCACAGCAGATCGCAACGGCGATGGCGTACCTGATTTTAAGGGATGGACGCAGGAGTTCAGTGATCGCGGTGGTCCGGCAGGCGAATGGACTGCGGGGATTTTCGATCTTCCGATCACGACGGTTGCCCAGGCCAAAGGGATATGGGCATGGCAGCATCGCAATTTTGAATTGGAAGGGAATAATGGTTTTAATGCCAATCCCGCTGATCGCGAATCCGATTATCTCTACGATGTGACAATTGGTACACCGGTGATCAAGGATAAATTGTCGGTGATGCTGACCAATCAGCGCGAGCGCACGGCATATACTTACGATTTGTCCAAAACGTCGTATCGCGACAACCTGGCACAGGCCAAATTGACGTTTACGCCAACAGCCACGACAAAACTATCGCTGGGGTATTTGCGCGGTTGGGCAGATGGCACAAAAACTGGCGACTTTACGGGGACCTTTGTCAGGTCACAGGTGGAAGCTTCGCGCCGTTTCGACGATGTTCAGATGTTTGCGCCGGGGTCTCAAGCCAATCAAGAGACCATTGACCGCAATTATTATACTTTGAACTGGTCGCATACATTGTCGCCCAAGACATTTTACAATTTGACGGCGCGTTATGGCAGAACGGATTGGGAAGCCACATGGCAGAAACCTCAAGCCGTGGGTATTCCCGCAGCAGCGGTTTATCCCGATGGTCGGGTTGAAGAAATTACCGAATCCGGCGTTGCATCCGCGCAATCAGCAGGCGCTGTGATTCTGGATGAAGCGCCTGTGGGTTGGAACTATGCCAACCGCCGCGTCGATATTCTGGGTATTTACCGTTTGCGCGGTGGCGGTGGTGCCAGCCGTTCAGCGGACTGGTCTTATATCAAAGAGACGGATATAACTTTTGATATTACCAGTCAGATGACGCCGCATCACCAGGTCAAAGCCGGTATTCAGGCGCATACATTCTTTCTGCGTGAATATCGCGGTTATACCTCCACGCTACCAGACCGCCCCGAAGGTTGGGAAAGCGACAATCCTGCAGATATCGTGGCGACGCAAACAGCCAACTTGCACAATTATTGGGTGAAGACGCCGTGGTATGGCGGTTTCTTCGTGCAAGACCGTATGGAGTATCGCCAGATCGTGGTGAATGCGGGGCTGAGGCTGGATTTTCACCGTCCGGACAAGTGGTTTGATCTGGTAGGACAGCCGCATGCAGAATACCTGGGTTCAAATGCCGAATTGTTATACCAAAATCGACGCTCGGTTCGCGCGCCAACCCAGTGGGAGTGGAGTCCGCGGTTTGGCGTGTCTCATCCGACGACAGCGACTTCCAAGCTCTATTTCAACTACGGTCACTTCTACCAGGTGCCGACGACAGTGGAACTCTACCGCGCGCAATCCGGTGCGGGTGAGCCGCTGGAGAACTTTGGGAATCCCTGGGTAGAAATGCCACAGACCATCGCTTATGAGCTTGGTTTTGAGAAGAGTTTTGAAGGTGTATATCTGGCTTCGGGCACGGTGTATTTTAAGGACATCGACAAAGAACTCGAGCCAAGCACGAGTTATTATCCCGAAAACAGTACTGGCAGGCGCACGCGGTGGACAACCCAGGGACGGATCAAGGATGTGCGCGGTTATGAGCTTGCGTTTAAGAAATCGCGCGGTCAGTTCTTTACGGGTTTCATTTCTTATGATTACCGCCAGGAGCGCAGCAAGCGGATTGGGTGGGACCGCATCTACGATCAGAACACGGTATCGACGCCTTCCCGCCTGATTATCGAAGGTAGTGCCAATGCCGCCAATCCGCAATTTAAGCCGCGTCCAATCTGGAAGTTGGGTTTGAACTTCCGCACGCCGCTGGATTACGGCGCCGAACAGCGCATGTTGAAGGGCGGTTGGGAAGCCAATTTGTTCTATCGCAGACAAGGCGGTTGGTGGATGAATCACAATCCGACCAATGACGCTGCGCTGCAGAATGTGTTGAATGTGCAGTGGACAGATAGCAACATGGCAGATCTGCGGATTTCAAAAGCCTTTGATACCACGGGCGCACCGCTGTTGTATTTGGAAATTCACAATATTTTCAATTTCAAGAACTTCAACAATCTGCGTGACTACGATGGCGAGGTCTGGGACTATCCAGGCACAAATGACGATGCCAAAGCCGACGCGTATATGAAACGAATTGGGTGGACTGTTGATGCCAGCGGCAAACTCCAGGAAGGTAGCCGTCCGGGTTCCGATGTCGATCTGGACAATTTCCAGGAAACGCGCCGTCCTTATATCGTCTATCTGGACCGTCGAGACATCACATTTGGTTTGCGATTCTCGTTCTAATGTGTGTCCATTCTCTCCCTCTCCTGCAAGTGGGAGAGGGAGACAGATTTTGAATCGTTTTTACAGGAGTATAAACTTATGAAACGTTTTGTATTTGTGCTGATAGCGATACTGATGGCTGGTAGTGCTTATGCACAGGGGCACGAGATCGGTACGCTGTGGAGCTCGGGTCGTCTGATTTGGCCCGGCGGTCTCGAAACAGGCGATACAGATCCGGATATCGGGTATCGCATTGGCAATCCGGGTTTTGCGGTCGTGGGGCTATATTCGTCGTTTAATGTGCCCAGCTATTACGAAGGCGGGCAACATCTGGTGAATACCACGCAAAGCCCCTGGTGCAATGACCTGCTTGATGACCTCGCCGATTTTTCGTCTTCGAGGTTGGGGGGCACACAGACGCGACTGAACAGACCCAATCCGAAGTTCTTCCGCATCAATCCGCCAACGTTGACTCAGGATGGCAAAGAGATATTGCGTACGAATTGGCGTTTGTTCCCCGAAGACGACGATGCTGTGCGGTCAGATTTGGGTGCTGATTTTATGATCAGCAGCACGATTGTAAACTCTGAGGGCTTGCGCATTGTGCGCGAGACGTATTCCTGGGCAAACCAGAATGCCGACGATATGATCTTTGAAGTCACGACGATTACATATCCGGAAAATCCGCATGTGGTTGATCTGCGCGCGGGCGAACGCGGCATTGCTGCAAGCCCGGAAACGGCGCAGAAAAATCCGTCTTATGACAATTTCCACGTTGGGTTGAACTACTATTTGCAGCGCGGTGGTTCAGGTCCTGCTGGTGGCGCGCATATCACGATTAATCCCGAAGATGGGGGTCGCGCTTACGATGCTGGCCTGCTCGCTGGCGGTATATGGGATGAGGTGAATTACTGGGATGATGATGAAAAGCTGCTCTACATCCACGATGGCGATGACAGCGATAAGTTGGGGTATCGTCCCGATGGCGATGATCGCGGCGAACCCGCGCCAGCAGCTGGCGATTTGCTCGATGGGGTACGCGATGCCAATATCAGTTCGGGCGAATTTATGGAATCGCACTACAAAGGCCGCGTGTTTTTGCATGTGGATAAGACGCCTACCAATGATCCCAATGTGTTGGGCGAGAACTGGCTGGATGACAATTCCGATCTCGAAAATTCACAGCCGCGCCATGTGCGCTGGGTGCCGGGTGAAGTGTGGACGAGTACGCGCACAGCTGACCGCAAGACCGTGTATGATTTTTATGTGCAGCCGGGCTCCACGCGCGATGAACGGATTGCAGATTCCGATCCCGACCGGGCGGGGTATGTGACCACAGAGCAGATCTATCAGTGGGTCACGACCTTTGGTCCCTGGGACTTAAAGCAGGGTCAGAGCATTCACATTGTGTCTGCCGTGATTGTCGCCGGTCCGTCTGAAGCGGAAAACAAACGCGTGGGCAAGGCCTGGGCAGATGGCACGATTGGTTTTATGGAAAAAGAAGCTTTTCTCGATAGTGGTCTGGATTCGCTGAAGGCGACGGTGGCAGTTGCGCGCGAGGCATGGGCAAATCGCACGGGTACGATGCCCCGATTGCCCGCTACGCCCAATTGGCCCGCTTCAGTGACGGTGACCTCTGGTCCCGATCTCAACGAGTTGAGTTGGGATGCGGTTTCCGGTGCGGCTCATTACAATGTGTATCGCTACGCGGGTCGTCATACAGAAGTTCCCGAACTGATTGGATCGCCAACAGGTACTACATTTAACGATGAGACGGCTCTTCGCGGTACGAGGTATTATTATTCCGTGACAGCCGTTGATGCCAATGGTCTGGAGAGCAGCCGGTTTGCCACGCGCACCGAAGCAGAGGGCGTGAGTCCTTTCCGCGGTCCTGCCAGTGATATTACGCAGGTTCGCATTGTGCCCAATCCCTATCAGGTGCAGGGTGGGCAACTCGATGATGGTGGTTATAACTATCAGGGACAGCCCAATAAGTTGCAGTTTGTGAATCTGCCGGGGCAGGCGGTTATCCACATTTTTACCATTACCGGTGATCTCGTGACGCGCATTGACCACACTTCTGGCTCTGGCGATGAGTCATGGGATCTGATGACTTCGGATAATAACCAGTTCCTGGTGAGCGGGATTTACTTTGCTCACATCGAAGATACGGCAACTGGTGCCAAGCACATCGAACGCTTTGTCGTGGTCAGGTAAGAGAGCTTTTAGCAGTCAATCAATATTTGACTTGCTTTTGATCAAGGAGATAAGTTGTGAAATACACAAAACTGGCCCTCATGATGCTCGCGTTGTCTTTCGGGCTTCTGGCCACAACAACACAAGCGCAACTGCGTGTGCCAGATAAAATTTTGCCAGAAAATCACGAAGAAAACAATCCCATATTTATCAAAGTTGCTCAGGCCGGCTTTACATTTTTGAAGCTGCCGACCAATGCGCGTTCTGCAGCCCTTGCAGGTGCAGGTACAGGTATGATCGGTTCCGCGTCTGGTGTGTTTACCAATCCCGCAACACTGGCGTTTTTCGATGGTCGCGAAGCATTTTTCACTTATGTTTCATGGATTGCGGATACCAAAAGCCAGGTCGCTGGTGCGGCGCTCAATATTCCAGGCCGCGGTACCTTTGGTTTGGGGTTTGTGACTTATGATGCCGGTAATTTCAATGGCACTGCCATTGATCCAAATCCTGCAGGTGCGGGTTTTACAGAGACGGGAACATTTACTACGTCTAATTACGCGCTTTCTGCGGCTTATGGTATGAAGATTACAGATCGCTTTTCGGTGGGAGCCAATATAAAGATTGCCAGTCAGAATTTGGGTACTGGAAGTGTGTTGATTGGTGGCAACCGCACGACTGTGGATAACTCAAAGACAGCCTTTGCCGTGGATCTGGGCACGTATTTTAATACGGGCTTCCGCAATACGATTCTGGCGATGACGGTGCAAAATTACAGCTTTGAGCAGACCTATCAGCGCGAATCGTTTGAGTTGCCGCGCAATATCCGTTTGGGAATGCTGGTGGATGTATTGTCACTGTCGGGTAGCATTCCGGTGCCCCATCATCTGAATCTGGCTTTTGATGTGACGAATCCCGTGGATTTTGACGAGCAGGTTCTGGTGGGAATCGAATACACATTCCAGGCTGCCGGTAGTCCGATTGGCTTTTCTGGTCGTGCGGGTTATAAGACCAATCACGATACAGAGAGCTATGCCTTTGGCGGTGGTCTGAAGTATTTGACGGAAACTGGCAGGGGTGTTAAGCTCGATTATGCCTTTAAGGCATTTGACAGCGATTTCTTTTCTTCTGTGCACGTGATTTCAGGGGCTGTTGATTTTTAGCCTCTGACTTGAAGATTAACACTCCGAGGTAATATAAACGGCGGAAGGATATCAGATCCTTCCGCCGTTTTTTCATGGCTTGACAGGTATGTGGGGAAGGGGTATTGTATCTATCTTAATACGTCTGGCGTGAGCAAGCAGGCGCAGTTTGTGCTGGGTGATTGAGGGGTTAATAGATGCGTTTGATGATGTGATATCCGGCTGGGGTTTTTACGGGTCCGCCGATTTTTCCTGGTTCGATTTTTTTTACGGCTTGTTCAAATTTGGGCAAGAGCGTGCCGGGTAGGAATGCGCCGAGGTCGCCGCCCAGTCGCCCCGATGCCATGTCGGTGGAGTAGAGTTGTGCGAGTGCTTCAAATTTGGCACCTGAGTCGAGTTGGTCGAGCAATTTGTGGGCGTCGGATTCGGTTTTGACGAGGATGTGCTGGGCGCGCATTTCTCCGGCTTCTCGCGCGTCCATGCGCGTTCTGGTTTCTCGAAGGTTTTCCTGGGCGAGTGCGTGATTGGGCTGGAGGCGGACGGCGGTTTGAAAGTGCTGGATGGCGTCTTCATATTGGCCCAATTCGAGGTGCGCACTGCCCATGTTATTGTACGCGTCGGCAAAGTTGGGTTTGTAGCGGATGGCTTTTTCGTATTGTGGGATGGCGTCTCTATATCGGCTTTCATAGGTGTAGAGTAGTCCGAGGTTGTGGTACACGTCGGCGTAGTCGGGTTTGAGTTTGAGTGCCCGCTGGTAGCTCGCTTCGGCTTCTGTGTGATTGCCAGCCATGGTGTGGGCAGCGCCCAGATTGTTGTGGATTTCGTGGTTTTTTGGGTCGTGTTGGCGTGCGCGCTGATACGCGACAATGGCGCTGTCGATTTGGCTATGTGCGACATAGGCGACGCCCAGGTTGAAGTGGGCTTCGGCAAAGTCGGGCTTGACGGCTATGGCTTTTTGATATTGTGCAATGGCGTTGGCATATTGACCTTTTCCAACATAGAGATAGCCCAGGTTGTTGAGGGCGTCAAACGCATCGGGACTCAGGGCAATGATGGCTTTGTATTCTTCGATTGCGAGGTCGATTTTGCCTTCGTGCCGATATTTTTCTGCCTGTTCAAAGTGGATGCGGACCTGGCGTTCAGTGCAGCCGAAGAGCAGGAT
>JAPPIE010000175.1:0-3797 GCA_028874765.1 Gemmatimonadota bacterium | reverse complement strand
ATGCCGATTTCGCGCAGTGTGTTGGGTATGGATAGTCTCGAGGGAAAAATAGCGTATTTTAATTTTTTCGACAACTTAAAATGGGACGGCACAGGGGCCGTCCCCTACGATGATATTATTAGTTCATTTTTGTAGGGGCGACCCCCTGTGGTCGCCCGCTGACTGCTGATCGCTGAGAGCTATTTCATGAAACTCCACTTTTTGGGCGGTGCCGACGAGGTCGGTGCTTCCTGTACATTGATTGAGATTGAAGGGCGACGCGTTCTGGTGGATGCGGGTATTCGAATGGGTGCTGCACAGGGGTCGCAGTTGCCCAATTTTTCGGTGTTGGACGATGTGGGGCTACCCGATGAGGTGCTTATTACACACGCGCATACCGATCACACGGGTGCGTTGCCGGTTTTGGTGAATAGTTTGCCGGCGGGTGTGAAGGTGTATTGTACGCCTGCAACGCAGGCGATTACACGGGTGTTGTTGTCAGATGCCGTGAAATTGATGGCACAAGACCGGGATGGCGAGTTGCCGCTTTATCCGCCCGAGGCGGCGGATGCGGCGTTGGGGCGCATGGTGGATGTGCCGTGGCTTGCAACGGTGCCGATTTGCGATGGTGCGTTGACCGCGACGTGGATTCCCGCCGGGCATATTCTGGGTGCGGCGTTGATCTATATCGAAGGTGTGCGAGAAAGTGTTTTGATGACGGGCGATGTGTCGGTTGCCAATCAACTGACGATTCCAGGGATGGTTGTGCCGCAGTGCCGACCCGATGTGATGGTGATGGAATCGACGTATGGCAATCGCCAGCATGCAGATCGCGGCCAGCAAGAGGCCGCGCTTGCACTGCGCGTGGCCGAGGTGATTGAAGCGGGCGGCAAGGTTTTGATTCCCGCTTTTGCCGTGGGGCGTTCTCAGGAGGTTATTCTGATTTTGGCGCGGGCGATGCGGCGCAAGCAGATTCCCGAGTTTCCCGTATTTGTCGATGGGATGGTGCGGGCGGTGAATGCGGTGTATTCGACGTTTGGGGATGATCTCGCGCCAGCGGTGCGGCGCAGGGTGGCGCGCGATGAGGATATTTTTTATTCGGATGCTGTGGGAGCGGTGTCGTCACCGGCTGATCGCCGCCGTGTTTTGTCGGGGCCGCCGTGTTGTATTGTGGCGTCTTCGGGGATGTTGATCGGAGGCGCGTCGAGTTTTTATGCCGAGCGTTTGGCTGGCGATGCGGCGAATTTGATTGCTATAACGGGGTATCAGGATGAAGAGTCTCCCGGGCGTGCGCTGTTGGGTCTGATGCAGGCGAGGGATCCCGAGGAGCGGGTGTTGATGCTGAATGGGCAGCGCATATCCGTGGCGTGTCAGGTGGAACCGTATTCGCTTTCCGCGCATGCTGATGGGGGTGAATTGACGGGGTTGGTTCAGAGGTTGAAACCGCGTACCTGTTTTCTCGTTCACGGCGATGCAGAGGCACGCGGTGCTCTGTCTTCGATGGTGGATGTGTATTTGCCAGAGGGCGTGCAGTTGCCAGAGAATGGCGGTGCGTATTCCGTGGAGGCTATGGGGGCGATGCGACCACGCGGCTATGGTCGGCGCGTTTCACGGGCGGGTATTGCAGGCGGAAGACCACTGAGCGATGATACGCTTGCAGAGGTACACAATTATGTATTGGAAACGGGTGCGAAGGGGCCGTTTCGCGCACAGGAATTGGCGGAGATGTGGTTTGGTACAGAGATGACGACACCGTCAGAGGTGGAGGCTTTTCGGTTGTTGTTGTCGGGTTCGCGTGCATTTTTTGAGCCGGATTATCGGCGTGCGTTTTTGTTCCATTCCAAAGAGGTGTTAGAAGCCACCGGGCCGATGGAGATGAATGAGGCCCGCGCGCATATTATGTCGGTTTTTCCGCCCGAGGCGGGGTTGTTTAAGTGCAGCGCATACATAGATGAGGGTATGTATGAATTGGCTTTTTATTTTCCAGATGTGGTTCGAGAACAGTACGGGGAGACGATTGCCAGATTAGAGGATGAGACGGGCTGGTCGCTCAGGTTGCGGGAGACGCCGCATCAGGGTCGGCTTTTTGAAGAGGCGCAGGATGCTGTGCCCGCGTGTGCAAGGGTTTTAAAGGCGCCTGCGCTGCATCTGGATCAAAAGGCGGTGGTGTTAGCCGTTGATGTGGGGGGGGTGGATGATTGGGAGCGGGTGAGCGGTGATGCGGCATCGGGTTTTAAGGCAAAGACGGGTTTTGATTTGATACTGGATTGGCCAGGGGGTGTAAAGACAGAAGTCGCTATGCCGGAGAAGAGGGGGGATGCATGGGAGATCAATAAAGCATATAGCGAGATCCGAAAGGCGTTTGGGGATCAACCCCACGCGCCGTCAAAGATGGGCCTGAAGAGCGGTTCGTATATTGAGGCGGCTTTTATTTCCTCTCAGGTGGGTAATCGCTATCGGGAGGTGTTAGATGTGGTGGGCGAGAGGATCGGGTGGGAGATTCGGGTGCGTCCGTCTGCCAATCAAGATGAGATTGCCCGGGAAGCGCGGGCAATGACACCGGAAGAATGCGTCGTGCGCGGTGCGGCGAAAATTTATCTGAATGAGAATCGCGTGGTGGTGCCGGTGGCGACAGTGCCAGAGGATGCCGATACACGCGCGATAGCGTTTGAAGAAAGTACGGGTTTTACAATTGAGTGGGAAGTGGGGTAGGTGGCCTCTCACGTCTTGTATTTTACCTTATTATCTGTGTTTATCTGTGTTTATCTGTGGTTGCATTTCACGTTTTTCAGGAGAAATAATATGAGCGATTTTCCAAGTCCGTTCGCAAGTCCGATGTTAGGGGTGCGTGTCGTGGAAGGCGCGCCAGCACTTTCGCGGCCGAGCAAAGAAGAGGTCGAGGCGTTTCCAGCAGAGGCGGTTAAATTGCTGGATCAGCGAGAGGCGGCACAGCGCGTTGCTGTGGATCGGTACGCGCTCGATTGGGCAAAGGGGCGACATTTTGTGATTATTGGGGGGACGGGGTTGGGTATTGGCTGTTCGGTGGCAGCGGCTTTGCTCGATCTGGTTGCCGAAAGCGGGAGTCTGACGGTGGTGGCACGCGATTTGTCAAAGTCGCTGGGATATGCGACGGGCGAGGAGATGCAGAGGCGCGCAACTAATTTGGGCGACCGTTTTCACTGGGTTAATGATGGGTACGCATTGGAGGGGAGAGCGTTGGATAAGATCGTAGATGCGCTCAAGGTAGCCGGTGCGGAGGATGTGATTTATATCAATTCTATGGCAGCCGCCAGTTCGGGTATGTTGCCGGGCTATCCCCCGACATTTGTGAAGGATGTGGATGCAGAGGGTTTGTTCCAGTGGCAGTTGACGCCTTTGAGTGAACGGGCTGTTGAGGCGACCAAATTTTTGATGGGCGATATGGCTGTGCAGTTTACAGATGCGCTGATGGATTCGGGAATTTCCGTGGCTGTGACGGCTTTTTGCGATTGGCGCGGCAGTTTGGACAAGCCGAGCCGCGATCCAAAAGCGGTGGAGTACGGTCGCAATGGCGCGTATTCGACGAGTTTGTATTTGCCCAAAGACGCGCTTCACGCGGCGACTTCTGCGGCTTATGGTACAGATCGGAAGGTGATAGATGTGTTTTTTCCAGTGATGCGGACGCGCGCTTTGCCGTTTATTCCGGGTGGTACGACGATGTCTTATGTGTATGACAAGTTGATGGAAAGAGCGGGTATCCGGCGCGTGGATGTGCCGGAGTTGGGGTTGGGGATGATAGATGTTATTGGCAAGACACTGGCGACCGATGATTTTAATCC
>JAPPIE010000367.1 GCA_028874765.1 Gemmatimonadota bacterium | reverse complement strand
CGCCTTCTCCAAATAGGGAACAGCCTCTCGCAACCTCCCCGCCTGTGCCAGCGCCGTACCCAGATCGGCATATGTATCGGGCCTATCCGGATGCAAGCGAATCGCCTCCTTGTAGTGCTGAATCGCTTCATCAAAGCGACCGAGCCTGTGAAGCGCCATAGCAATACCATTTTGCGACAACGCATTGTCCGGATGGTAGTGAATCGCATCCTCATAATAGCGAACCGCATCTTCAAGCCGTCCCGAGCGGTGAAACGCCACAGCGCGGCCATTCAGCGCGCGAGCATCTGCGGGATCGAGTTCCAAAACCCGCGCATAGTGTCTTTCTGCATCCTGCAAACGCCCCAGTTGCATCATCGCATCCGCGAACATGCGATGCGCATCCAGATACTCGGGAAGTCGGCGAATCGCCTCGGCACAAAGCGTAGCAATCCGTCTGTGTTCGCGCGCGGGAATCAAATCCGACGCCTCGCGAACAAAAACGCGCGCGGCAATCTCCCTCAAATTCTTATTTTGAACATCCGCAATACGCGCATCCACCTCACCCGGTATCAACGCATCAATAGAATCCCGGTATTTATACAGCATCTCTGCAAACGCAAGCTCATCGCTCTCCGCATTCTGAACCGTCTCGTAGTCCAGAACCGGTCGGTCATCCCAATACGTATCCGCCTCAACCGTGGCAGAAGCCAGCCCCTCAGCCCCCATCAAATAACCACCCCAAAAAACATGCGGCTGATTAAGATAATATGACACCCCGCCCCAATGACTGTACTGGAGATCCGCCTGCACCTCCTCATCCACACCCAACAATCTCCCCTCAGCAATATTAAACGCATCATCCGCCGAACCAATAAGCAAAAGCTCAGACGTATTATACCACAAAATACTCTGCGGAAAAACCCTCAAAAAACTGCGCACAACACCGCGAAACTGGTCCTCCGTCAGAAAGTGCAGGGGCACAAACTGCACCAGAAACCCACCTGCCGTCAGGCGTTCTCGGGCGCGCGCATAGAAATCAACCGTATAAAAAAACGCCACACCCGGACGGGACACCTCGCCAAGCTCAAGCGAAATAATATCATAAGTCGCCGCAGTATGGCGCAGAAAATTGCGCCCATCTTCAGCGATAATCTCCACGCGCGGATCCCCCATCCAATCCGTCTCAAAATATTCCTCAACAAAAGGAAAAAGCGCAGGCTCGATATCCACACACGCCAGATAATCGATGGGATACATCAGAAAACGACTAACCGTCTGCCCCGTACCAGCACCCACGACAACGACCCGTTTCGGATTCGGATGCAAAAGCATCGGCACATGTGCGGCCATAATCTGATGGTTCTTCTTACTCCCACCCTGCCACCAGCCATCAATCTCAAGCTCCAGATCACCCTCCCGCCGCACAACCGCCATATTCGCGCCATAACCCTCTCGGAACGCCACGAGATCTCGCCCCTCGCCGATAAAATCCGCAGGCACCTCAGTCTGCGAAAAATACGGAATCCCCAGATAAACCAGAACAGCGACCAATGCAGCCGCATATTTGAACACGCGATATCTTCCATCCAGCAAAAACCACGCAGAAATACCGATGGCGAGATTCGCACCCGTAATAAAAAACAAACTCTTCTCAAGACCAAAAAAGGGAATCCCCACAAAACCAATCAGCAGAGACCCGAGAATACCCCCAAGCGTATTCACCGCAATCAGATTCCCAGCCATCCCAGACGTATATTCCGCATTGCGAATCACCAGCCGAATCGCAAGCGGAAAAGCCGCACCACTCAACACAGCAGGGGGCAAAAGCATCACAAAATAGATATACAAATCACTACCCAATCCTCGCCATGCCCCGGGCGAAAGCATCAACAGAGCCAGTACAACAAGACCCGTCACAACCTGAAACGCGCCAAAATAATACGCCCGCCTATCCGTCCTATCGGAAAACAGGGAAGCCAAAATACTCCCCAGAACCAGCCCAACCAGCACAACGCCCAACGCCAGCGTATAAGTATAAACCGTATTATTGATCAAAAGCCCCAGATACCGCACCCACAGCACCTCGGC
>JAPPIE010000206.1 GCA_028874765.1 Gemmatimonadota bacterium | reverse complement strand
GTCCGAGTTGCGTCTGGCGGGTTTGCGTCTGGATCCGGATGTGAACGGGCAAAGTCGCGCGGGATTTTACAATGGGCTGACGCTCAAATGGGTTGCCGATGGTCGCGAGATACCTGTGACGGGGTTGCCGAAGGATGCGAGAATTGGACGGGCTTATTGGGCGCCCGATGGGCGGCGGTTTGCTTTTTCGGTGACGGGGGATAATGGGATTGATCTTTGGGTCGGCAATGCGGAGACGGGCAGGGCGCATCCGGTTGGCGATGTGAAATTGAATCAGGTTTTTGGTGGGGCTATGGTCTGGTTGCCGGATAGTTCGGGGCTGTTGGTGCGCGCGGTGTGTGATGGTCGGGGCGATCCGCCCGAGGCTTCGCATGTGCCTACAGGCCCGGTGATTCAGGAAAATGTGGAGGAACGGGCAGCACCATCGCGCACGTATCAAGATTTGTTGAAGAATGCACACGATGAGTTGCTCTTTGAATATTATGCCACTTCGCAGGTTGCTCTTGTGCGCCTGAATGGCGATGTGAGGCCTCTGGGTTCTCCCGGGTTGATCTGTCGCGCCGATCCGTCGCCAGATGGTCGTTATGTGCTGGTATCGACTTTTCACCGACCGTTTTCGTATCTGGTGCCTTCGTATCGTTTTCCGACAAAGGTGGCGATCTGGGATCTGGATGGGCGCGAGGTGCGCGAACTGGTGGATTTGCCATTGGCCGAGTCTGTGCCGATTGCGTATGATGCCGTGCCCGAAGGTGCGCGTTCGTTTGGGTGGCGCGCAGATGCGCCTGCGACCGTGACGTGGGTTGTGGCACAGGATGGCGGCGATCCCGAGGTGGATGTGGCGGTGCGCGATGTAGTCTATGCGCTCGACGCGCCTTATGAGGGTGATGGGCGCGCGCTTATGTCGCTGGCGATGCGCTATGGTGGGTGTTCATGGGGGACGGGTGATCTCGCGTTGGTTTCAGAGCGCTGGTGGAAGACGCGGCGCGTGCGTACGTGGCGCATTCGCCCGGATGATTCGGATTTTGAACCGCAGGTGTTGTTTGATCGGTCGTGGGAAGATCGCTATGGCGCGCCGGGCGCGCCTGTGTTCACGCGGTTGCCCAGTGGGCGGTCTGTGTTGCTGACGGATGCGTCGCAACGCCATCTGTTTTTTGCAGGTGATGGTGCATCGCCCAAAGGCGATCGCCCATTTTTGGACCGCTATGATCTGGAGACGGGTAAGGCGGAACGTCTCATGCATTCTCAGGCGCCGTTTTACGAGCGGCCAACGACGATGATAGATGCCAATACGGTGTTGATGAGCCGGGAGAGCGTCGATGAGCCGACCAATTATTATGTGCGGGATTTGCAGCGCAATGATATGCGGCAGCTCACGCATTTTGTTCATCCGATGCCGCAGTTGAAGGCGGTGGAGAAGTCGCTGGTTCAGTACCAGCGCAAAGATGGGGTGCAGTTGAATGGGACGTTGTATTTGCCGCCCGGATATAAAAGAGACGATGGTCCGTTGCCTGTGCTGATGTGGGCTTATCCCCGCGAATTTAAGAGTGCAGATGCCGCGGGTCAGGTGAAGGATTCTCCTTTTCGCTTTGTGCGTATCAGTTCGCACGGCGCGTTGCCTTTTTTGGCGCGTGGTTATGCTGTGCTGGATGGTCCGGCGATGCCGATTGTGGGTGAGGGTGATCGCGAGGCGAATGATACTTATATCGAGCAGCTTGCCGATAGTGCAAGGGCTGCTGTTGATGAACTGGTGCGTTTGGGCGTGGCGGATCCCAAAAAAGTGGCGGTGGGGGGACACTCCTACGGCGGGTTTATGACGGCGAATTTGTTGGCACATACCGATTTGTTTTGCTGTGGTATTGCGCGCAGTGGCGCGTATAACCGCACGTTGACGCCTTTTGGTTTTCAGGCAGAAGAGCGCACGTTCTGGCAAGCAGCAGATGTTTATGGGGCGATGTCTCCTTTTTATCATGTGCCGAAAATTAAGGCGCCTTTGCTGCTTATTCACGGTGAGGCAGATAATAATTCGGGTACGTTTCCCATGCAGAGCGAGCGGTTTTACAATGCGCTCAAGGGGCA
>JAPPIE010000241.1 GCA_028874765.1 Gemmatimonadota bacterium | reverse complement strand
CCATTCGAGTGGCCGAATGCGAGGCTCCGGGATGGGGCGGTGTCGGATTATTGATCGGGTGTGGAATGTTTGAATCAGGGGGCATAGTATGAAAGTGGGTGTGTACGCTTCGATGTTTGGGAAGGATGATCCTCCACGCCTGGAGAGTGTGGAGAGCTATATCCAACTGGCGTACCAATTGAAGCTGGACGTGATCGATTTCCACAGCGGGCGTGGATTTCGGTCGAAGCAACCGGCGTACTTGCTCGAGGTGAAGATGCGGTGTCTCCAATACGGGCTGTCAATCGGGTACCTGGCTTCGGGTGGGCATTTTGTGGGGTCCGATGAGGATCTGGCTGAGAAACTGATCCAGGTCAGAGCAGATGTGGATACGGCGGCGTTTATAGGTGCGCCTATGATCCGGTTGTTTTGCGGGCCTCCGCTGAAAGGTGCCGAAGCACAGAGGCGGGAAATTCGGTGTTTTCAGGATGCGGCCGATTATGCCGCAGAGAAGGGGATTGCTGTAGGGCTACAGAACCATCCTTCTACAGGGGAAGATGTGCTGCGGATTCTGGAACAGACAGATCGGGACAATTTTACGCTTATTATGGACACCGGACAGTGGGTCGGATCGCCTGCGCGGAACCAGGGGGTGCCGGATCCGGAGGTGGATATCTACGCGTTTATGGAACAGATAGCGCCATATACGGCCCATGTTCGGGCCAAATTTTACAAGATCGATACGGGGGAGGAGGCGTGGCTGGATTATCCGCGGATTATTCAGATCCTGAAGGATGTGGACTTCAACGGTACGGTCTCGGTGGTCTTTGAAGGCAAGGATTTGAATGCATGCGACGATACGGAGGTGATCCGGCTGGCGGTTGCCCATCTGCGAGAGGTGATTGCAGGTTGAAACATCCTTTAATACTTTTCTCCATACTTTTCTATCAGGTCTTCATTCCATTCGATGCCCAGGCCAGGCGCGTCGTCCATAATGACATGTCCGTCCCGAAATTCTAAATCGCCGACCATATCTGTACTGAAGTTTCGCAGGTAATTTTCCACTACCAGTCCATTATCTACTGCGGCGACTAAGACGCAACCCAGGGCTCCTTGCCCATGCGGGGCCATTTGCAGGTGATGGGCGCTGGCCATGGCCGCAATTTTCATCCATTCGCTGATTCCGCCGCAGTTGTTTGGATCGGCCTGGACGATGCGTACACCGCCGCGTTCGATCAGGTCGCGAAATCCCCAGCGCGTGGCTTCGTTTTCTCCACTGGCGACTGGATAGTCCAGTGCCCCGGCGACGAGTGCCGAGCCTTCGAGATCGTCCGGGCGCACGGGTTCTTCATACCAGTAGGGGTCGTAGGGTTCGATCAGGCGTCCGAATCGAATTGCGGTATGCGCGTCCCAGGCATTGTTCGCGTCGATCATCAGGGCGATGTCGTCACCTATGGCTTTGCGTACGGCGCGCACCCGTTCTGCGTCTTCTTTCAATGTGACGCCCGGCCATCCCACTTTCATTTTTACCGCTTGAAATCCCTGGATTAGATATGTTGTCATTTCTTCGCAGAGTTCTGGTATTCCTTTGCCTTCTTCGTAATATCCACCCGCGGCATAGGCCCACAGTTTGCTTTGGACGCCGCCGAGTAATTTCCATACGGGCTGATTGAGTGCTTTGCCCTTTAAGTCCCAGAGGGCGTTGTCTGCTGCGCTGATTGCGTTGATGTATTCGCCTTTGGCTATGGGTTTGCGCGTGCCGCCCATGAATAGTTTTTCCCACAAATACGCGATCCGCATGGGGTCTTCGCCGATCAATTTTTCTTTTAAGGTGTTCAACTTTGTCCGCACAGATCCCGAACACATGGTCATGCCTGTGAGGCCCTCATTTGTATAGATCTCCAATCTGGCGCGGGACTTGGAACGCGTGGTGACAATCGAGTTCCAGAAGGGTTTTTCCAGGCGTTGTTTTACAACTGTCATTTTGATATCTGTGATTTTCATTGTGGTCTCCTGTATTTAAAGAATTCTGAAGAGCTTTGCCGCAGCAATATAAAATGCATCCCGAGCGCGACAAAGGAAATCTCACCTGTTCTGGTATTG
>JAPPIE010000408.1 GCA_028874765.1 Gemmatimonadota bacterium | reverse complement strand
CGCCAGCAACGTCGAGTTCGACGTCATCGAATACTTAAAAACACCACTGAGCGAACAGGACTTGAGAAAATTTCTCGCACTCCTGCCCGGTGAACCCAAAGACATGATTCACCCCAGTTCCTTTGAAAAACTGGGACGCGACATAGATGACTACAACACGCCCGATGCACTCGTCGGCTTGCTTTTGGAACATCCCGAAGTCATGAACCGCCCCGTGTGCATTCGCGGAGACCGTGCAGTCATTGCCCGTCCGTCAGAAGCCATACATGAACTTATAGATTAAAAAAACAGCCGCCGAAATCTGAACCTCGGCGGCTATTTCTTCCCCATCTTAATAACTCACGCCCCCTCCACCGCTTTTCTCAGCTCATCGCCGTTGCTTCGCCACCACGAATGCAGAACTGAGATATCCACCCCGATATTGAAATGCCGCACACCCATATCGAGATACTCCTTTGCCTCATCGGGCGACATGATCTCTGCGCGGGGATGCACGCCCATACTCAGCGCAGTCTTAAACACCTCATTCCTTGCATCTGCCACTGCGGGATCACCGCGCTGCCCTGCCTTGCCAACACTCATCGAATAATCTGAAGGGCCCCATTGCACCATATCCACGCCGGGAACCGAAAGAATCGCCTCCAGATTTTCCACCGCCTCCTTCTTTTCGATCATCAAAACCACAACCGTCTCCCGCATCGCCTTCACATACTCAGGTCCCCCGCCATATCCCATATACGTATTGCGCCGCGTGTACACACTGTACAAACCACCATCTTCCGGCGTATCTGGAAGCGTAACGCGCACGCACTCCTTGGCATCTTCTTCCGTGCGACAATCCGTAAACAAAATACTCCCAAAACCAGACCCAATCGCCCGTTGCGACAAATAGTACTGATGGCTGCGATCAATTTTGAACATCATACCCATATTGTACAACTCGGCTGCGCGGCACAAATTGTCGAGATCGTATAGATCAAACGTACCGTATTCACCAACGTATTCGACATAGTCGTAAAGTCCCGTATGTCCAATCGCCTCAACAATCGCCGGCCAACTCGAATGAATGCGCGTGCCAATGGTAGGTTCGCCCGCATCCAACTTTTCTCTAATCCTGTTGGGTTTCAAAATAAACTCCTTTGTGAGTGGTTAATCACCCAAACAACGACTTAAAAACTCGCTTTGTCCTGTCCAACACATCTTTGGATAACACTTCTCCATCTGAAATTTTCACATTATCTGCGAGATGATTCACATTGGTCGATCCCACAATTGCAGTACACACATCTTTGTGAGAAAGCGTAAACCGCAACGCAAATTCAATCAGCGGCATATCGCCCGCCAATTCTCGCAACGGCATCTGCTGTGCCCGATCCCATGGATCGCCCATATACGAACCGTCTGGCCGCTCGGACATGAGATACACCCCATTGGCAATCGGACGCTTGATAATCGTCCCCATATCCCGGTCGCGCAAAGTCGGCATCAAATTTTCAGCAGACTCCTGGAACAACACATTGTACGTAAACTCCTGCGTATCTAAATCCCACCTCTTCGCCGCCTCAGCCGCAGCCGACCCATCAGCCGATACACCGACAAACTTCGTCCATCCCCTATCCTTAGCTTCCAACAGCGCATCAAACGCCGCATCCCAATCGTCCGCTTCTCCCGGCAACCCGTGAAATTGCACAATATCGATCACATCCATCTTCAGCTTTGCTCGACTCGTATCAATCGTCCTCAAAATACCCTCGGGCGAATAATCCTTTACAACCTTGCGCTTGCCGCCATTGATCACCTGATAATCGCCGCACTTTGTCGCCAGAACAAACTCGTCCTGCCGATGGGCGATAAACTTCCCGATCCGCTCTTCGCTATCGCCATACATCGCAGCCGTATCGATAAACGCGATACCCAAATCGAGCACCGTGTTCAGCACCGATTCGACCTGCGATTCCGGTAGCGATGGATTCCCAATCTGCGCCGCGCCAAAACCGATTTCAGAGACCTGTAAACCCGTCTTTCCCAGCATCCGAAATTTCATCTCAATACTCTCACTTTACCTTCACGCATTCCGATATTTGCACAAG
>JAPPIE010000056.1 GCA_028874765.1 Gemmatimonadota bacterium | reverse complement strand
TATTACATTCTGGATTTGACGGTGTTGATGGGCACTTTGAGTGTTTCGGCAATTTCGGTGAATTTGAGTCCCTGATATTCTTTCATGATGATGACGACGCGCTGTTCTTCGGGCAAGTTTTGCAGTGCGCGGTTGAGCAGGTCCCGAACGCTTTGTTCATGAACTATCGCGTCTGGGGGCGTTGTTGTGTCAGCTATAGGGGCGTCGAGTGTGTCGAGGGAGACGAGGCTGCGACGGCGGCCAGCGTCTCGGCAGGCGTTGAGCGCGATTTGATAGATCCACGAGGTGAATTTGTCGGGGTCGCGCAGACGCCGCAGGTTTTTGTACGCGCGGATAAAGGTTTGCTGACACAGGTCGCGCGCGTCGTCTCTATTGCCCGCATAGCGCAGGACAAAGTTGTAGATCGGACATTCCCAGCGTTTGACCAGGGTGTTAAAGGCCGCGATTTGCCCGGCTCGGAACTGGGCAATTAATTCCGCGTCGTTCATTAAATGAGAGACCGTGTTTGGGGTTCTGTGTGTTGGTTCACCTTTCAAGACGTTTGGTTGGGGCGAAAAGTTTTAATGATGGTTGAATTTTTTCATATTTTGAAGAAAAGTGGCTTCATGGTTAAATTTTTTACTTTAACTCACTCCTGACAACAGAGCCGTCATCGCGGCAATGTTTAAGCCGCGATCCAGAAGGTTTCACAGAGGTATTATATGCAAATTCTGATTCTATTCATAGCTTTTGCGAGTACAGCGAGTTTGGCGAGTGCCAGTGAATTAAAGAACTATTTGTTCGATATGGGTGCTGCAGATTCAAAGGTGGCATCGGGCTATATACGGGTGACGCCAGGTGATGTCTATACGGCTGAACGCGGGTATGGGTTTACCTCGCGGGTTTCCGGTGCAGTTGAAGCTGCCGAGGCGTTTTCCTATTTTGGCGCGTTGTTGACAGATGGTGTTGGTGGGCGTTACGGGCGTCGGGACTATGCGCGAGAGGGTCTGGTGTTTCGGGTGGATGTGCCAGCGGGGTATTATATGGCTGAGATCGGTGTGCCCGATGGTCCGGATGCGCGGTCGCTGCAGGTTTATGTGAATGGCGTTTTTGCGGCGCGTACCAGGGATAACCCGATGCGTCAGAGGGGGTGGGATCAAACACCACCGGCACTGTTGCGTTTTCCGGTGTCTGTGTCGGGAGATTCTGTGCTGATTCGCATTGAGGGTGTGGGCAGTGGCAAGCTCTATGAGGCACAGCGGGTGGGGCTGATGTCCGTGGCGTTGCGCCCCAGCTATCCCCATTTGTTTCAACGGGTGGGTGGTCGTTTAGAGCCGGTTGATCCCCATGTTGTATTAGATCCCAATTTACAGCAGGGATTTGCTCGCTATCATCGCGGGGATTTTGAGGGTGCTGCATCGGCTTTTCGAAAGGCGGATGTTGCTCCCTCAGTGAAAGCTGAGCTTCTGCTGTGGACAGCAGGCCATGTGTCTTGTCCGAATCACCGCGCTTTAATAGAGGAGGCTCTGGATTTAATAAAAGAAGATACTGCGGATGTTCGAAGTCAAAATCGCGTGCGGGATGTTCTTACTTACTTAGAGGGACTGGACCGGTTTGAAGCGCGCAATTGGAGTTGGGCAAGAGAGAAGTTTGGGATGGGCCAGGGCGGTCGCTTGTGGTATGCACAAGTGTATCTTCGATTGGTTGCGGGTGATCTCGGAGATCCTCTGCGGTTTCGTGCATTGTACGCTCTGGGCAAGGTGTATTTTGGCTATTTTATGGAACTGCATGATGTGCGTTTTGTCGAGGCGTCGGATGAAATTTTTTTGGAGCTTCGAGAGGCATTTCTGGAAGATCAGATGATTCGCATGTATTTGGGCGAGCGTTTTGCTTATGACGATCCCAAATATACCGAAGGCGCAGAAGATGCGCCGGTTTGGGCGGCCAAACAGCGCGAGGCGCTCAAGCGGATGCTCGATGTGATTCATTACTGGACGGATGAGCGGCAGGCTGAAAATGGCGAGATGGGTGGGCATTATGAAGATGATTGTGAGATGTTTCGGCATTGGCAGCCCGCCCTTTTTGCGGCAGATGATGCCCGCGCGATCAGAGCAATACGGCGTATGGC
>JAPPIE010000214.1 GCA_028874765.1 Gemmatimonadota bacterium | reverse complement strand
TTTCTCGCTGCTGCGGGATATGATGGCGAGGATGTGGATCGTCCCGTTATTGGGATTGCTTCGACGGCTTCTGATTACAATCCCTGCCACGGGCATATGCCGGATTTGATCGAGGCGGTCAAACGCGGGGTTTTTGAAAGCGGTGGCCTGCCGTTTGTATTTCCCACGATTTCGCTGAATGAGATTTTCTTTTCGCCTACGACGATGCTCTTTCGGAATTTGCTGTCTATGGAGACCGAGGAACTGATCAGGGCGCAACCTATGGATGCCGTGGTGCTGATGGGGGGGTGCGATAAGACTGTGCCAGCGCAATTGATGGCTGCTGCTTCGGCTAATATTCCCGCTGTTCAGGTGGTGTCTGGCGCGATGCGAACGGGTTCGTGGCAGGGCGAGAGATTGGGTGCGTGTACAGATTGCCGCCGCTATTGGGCGCAATATCGCGCTGGGGAATTGAGCGATGGGCAGATCGAAGGTGTGACGCAGTCGCTTTGCAGTACGCCGGGGACGTGTATGGTTATGGGGACTGCTTCGACGATGGCGAGTGTGGTGGAGACGCTCGGCTTGATGGTTTCTGGCGGGGCGACTCCGCTTTCGGGCACGGGAGATCGATTGCGCGTGGGCGTGCGGTCTGGACGCATGGCTGTTGCTCTGGCTCGCGCGGGACGGCGTCCCGTACAGTTGCTTACGCGGGCGTCTTTTCTCAATGCGCTTGCAGTGCTCCACGCGCTGGGTGGTTCTACGAATGCGATTGTGCATCTTCTGGCGATTGCGCGGCGGGCGGGGACTCGGCTGACTCTGGAAGATATGCACGAGGTGTCGCAACAGGTGCCGTTGCTGGTGGATTGCAAGCCCGCAGGTGTGGGTTATATGGAGGATTTTCACGAGGCGGGTGGTGTTCCCGCGTTGCTCAAGGCACTGGCGTCTTTGCTGGATTGTTCTGTGCCGACGATTACGGGGCAATCGCTGGGCGATTATTTGAAGGCGGTTCAACCCCCTCAGTCCTGGCAAAGTACTATTCGCACGCTGGACGATCCCCTTGGTGCTACGGGTGCGTTGATTGTGGTTCGCGGGAATCTGGCACCGGATGGGGCTGTGCTGAAGGTTGCTGCGGCGTCTCCGGAATTGCTCGCGCACCGGGGTCCTGCGGTTGTTTTTGATTCTGCTGAGGATGCATCTGCGCGGATTGATGATCCCTCTCTTAATATTACGCCGGATCATGTGATGATTTTGCGTAATGCCGGTCCCGTGGGAGATGGGTTTCCAGAGGCGGGGTCTCTTCCCATTCCCAAATATCTGGCGCAAAGAGGGGTCAAAGATATGGTGCGGATTTCCGATGCGCGTATGAGTGGGACGTCTTATGGCACGGTGGTGTTGCACTGTTCTCCCGAGGCGGCGACAGGGGGACCGCTTGCTTTTGTGCGCGATGGCGATATGGTGGCGTTGAATGCAAAAGAGCGCCGCATTGATTTGCTGGTCGATGAGGCAGAGCTTGCGCGTCGCCGCGAGGCTTTTGTTCCTTTGCCAATTCCCGAGCGCGGATGGCGACATCTGTATGCCAAATGCGTTTTGCCCGCTCACCTCGGTGCGGATCTGGATTTTTTGTGAGATATAGACACCCAAAAAGAAAGGATACCTGTCATGGCAGACTATCAACCTCTCGATTTGTCGGCGTTGTGCAGTGCGGGGCTGGAAGTGCTGGGCGCGAATGCGAATGCTCCTATAGGCAAACAATTATTCCGCGGTTTGCCGTTTTTGGTAAATGACGACGGTTCGAATTGTTTTATCGCGCTGGATGAGGCTTCTGGTCGCGTGACGATTCCGATCAATGCGTCGGCACGCCGCGTGATTATTGCCCATCGCTTGCTGGATTCCGATCTGATGGAGGGCGGCCCATTGGGGGAGACCGTGGCGGATTATTTGTTTCGGATGGCGGAGGGTGAAGAATTTCGTATTCCCGTCCGCGAGCGTTTTGAGATTGCACATTTATCCAGCGGCGGTGCGCCCTTTGTCGCATTTTCGGATCAGAACGACCAGTTGATGCCGCGTTACGAAGGGAGATGGGAGAGTATGGGGCGACGTCAGACCGAGGTGTCGCGCGGGTCGGCCCGCGGTTATTTT
>JAPPIE010000362.1 GCA_028874765.1 Gemmatimonadota bacterium | reverse complement strand
CCCAATGGGATATTGCACAGGGTATGCACGAGTATCTGTATTCGCGGTTGTTTCAGAGTTGAAAGACGAATAGACGGAGCGGTGTACAACTGGTGTCAGGCCAGTTCATAGACGAATCAACGAACCCCGCCCAGCGATCCCTAAATCAGTGCAAATTTCCAGGTATCGGTTACTTTGATCCGTATGTTAAATTAAAGGATTTGCTATGCACGATCATCATCATCACGATCATTCTCACGAGCCTTTTGAATCTGCCGGCGATTTTGCCCTGCGCGAGTCGGTCCTTTGTGATCGCGATTTTTCAGAGCGAGCGTTTACCGTGGGGGTTGGCGGTCCGGTGGGTACGGGGAAGACGGCGCTTGTTCGCGTGTTGTGCGAAGCCCTGCGTGATCGGTTTAGTCTCGGTGTGGTTACGAATGATATTTTTACGCGCGAGGATGCCGAATTTCTTTTGCGTCACAAGGCGCTTGAGGCCGATCGCATTATTGGGGTTGAGACGGGCGGATGCCCGCATGCAGCTATTCGCGAGGATATTTCGCTCAATTTGAATGCGCTTGAGGATTTGATGATCCGCTTTGCGTGCGATATCGATTTGCTTTTTGTGGAGAGTGGCGGCGATAATCTGGCGGCGCATTTTAGCAAGGAGCTGGTCGATTACGCGATTTATGTGATTGATGTCTCTGCTGGGGACAAGATTCCCCGAAAAGGGGGTCCGGGGATTACGCAATCGGATTTGCTGGTTATCAATAAGACCGATCTGGCCGGTCTGGTTGGCGCGGACTTGGGGGTTATGGCGCGAGACGCAAAAAAGATGCGCGGCGATGGTCCCACGCTTTTTGCCTGTCTCAAACACGGGCCTGGTCTCGACGAGATTATCGAGCATGTTCTCCGAGCACGCAGGTCTGTTTTGTCACCTCAGGCGCGATGATGTCTTCCTTCCATTCCCGAATTGAAGTGATCCGCAATGGCGCCCGTTCTGTCCTCTCTGCCTGTCGCTCAGTCGCGCCTTTGAAGTTGCTCAATCCCGCCGCACAGGGCGATTATTGCGCTGTTGTGCTTTCCAGTTATGGGGGCGGTATGGTGGAGGGGGATGCGACGACGCTGTGTGTGCGCTGTGGTGAGGGGGCGGCTCTCTATCTGGGGACTCAGGCGTTTACCAAGGTTTATAAGAGTCCCAATAGTATTCCGTGTAAACAAATAATTAGTGGTGAGGTGGAGGCCGGGGGCCTTGCCGTTGTTTTGCCCGATCCCGTTGTTCCATACTCGCGAAGTGTTTTTGAGCAGGCGCAGACGTGGCATCTGGGGGCTAACGCATGTCTGGTGCTCGCCGATGGTCATACGGCTGGACGCATGGCTTTTGGCGAGTGTTTTGGATACACGAGTTACAGGTCTGATATTACTGTGCATACGCCCGAACGTCCGGTTCTGGTGGAACGCTATTATTCCGAGCCGGGGACGTTATCGCCAATACATACGGGTGCGTTTGGAGCTTATAATGTTGTTTTTAATATTTTTGTTGCGGGTAATTCCGCGCGTTTTAGCTGTTTGGTTGAAAGTCTTTCCCAATCGCTCACTCCTTTGTTGAAACCCTCGCAGGATTCTTTGTTGCTTTCCTTTGCTTCCCCCAGGCCTGATCTTTTTATGATACGATCCCTCGCGCAAAATGTCGAGTGTCTTCATCCTCTCTATAAAGCCCTCCGCAGTGCAATTGCCCATCCCAATATTCTCGGTGCAGATCCGCTGGCGCGAAAGTATTGAAGTGGTTAGCAGTCAGTCACCCGGCTCCTAATTTCCAGTATTACTTGATATTGCCAAAAAAATGCGTTAGTTTGAGGTTGGAACGCTGCAGTAAGAGTGCGATTTATGCGTCATGTGGATAAATTTTTGGCGGAGTTGTACACCCCCTACCTGGCATTGACCAGAGGAGAATTGTTATGAAGATCACGAGCGTTGATTTGACCCCTGTTGCGTCGAGGCGTGAGACTGGAAATTTGTCTCGTCACGTCATTATTCGGATGCATACCGATGAGGGTTTGATCGGTCTGGGGGAGATGTCCGATGTGGGTGACTGGGGTGTGATGTACAATCTCGATGATGTCAAGGGTGCGTACGAGTCGTTGC
>JAPPIE010000315.1:17663-20063 GCA_028874765.1 Gemmatimonadota bacterium | reverse complement strand
TCGCAGTAATATCCCTGGTAGATTTGTTCGGCGAGGGATGAAGAAATCGAATCGTAAAATTTTCGCGCGCGCCGGTCCAGAACTTGTTGGAGCAAGAACTCGTAACACGCGCCGAGGAGGCAAAGCCCCGGGCTTTCATATACGCCGCGCGATTTGATGCCGACAAAGCGGTTTTCCACGGTGTGAATACCGATGCCCACGCCGTTTCGTCCGCCTACTTCATTGGCTTTTTGGATCGCGGTTACGGAATCGGTATCTGCGCCATTGATTTGTACCGGGAGGCCCGCGTCTATCCTGACGCTAAATGATTCGGGTTTGTCCGGCGCTTGTGCGGGAAATACGCCCATGCCCGGTTCGATAAAATCGGCTGCGACATCGAGGTATTCGAGTTTGCCCGCTTCGTGTGTGAGGCCCAGAAAGTTGGCGTCGGTAGAATAGGGTTTTTCGTACGTGGCTGTAATTGGCAAATTGTATGCATTGCAAAAATCGATCATTTCTTTGCGCCCGCCAAATATGTCGAGAAATGCGGGATCGCGCCAGGGGGCATATACGGTTACGCTGGGCTTGAGCATGTTGGCGACGAGTTGAAAACGCACCTGGTCGTTGCCGCGTCCGGTTGCGCCGTGCGCGAGTACGTCGATATTGCGCCGGTCCATTTCCTCCAATAATCCCCGCGTGGTGACATAGCGCGCGATGCCCGTTGTATTCCAATATCCGCCTTCGTAACGCGCTTGTCCAATCAGCATTGCTATGCCCGCTTCTGCCAGGTCGGTTTTTAGATCGATCAGCACGGCTTCACTTGCGCCACAGGCGAGCATGCGTTTGGATATGTCATCGATATTTTCCTCATCGGGTTGTCCGATATCGGCGGTTAAACTCACGACATTTACGCCGCGATCAGCCAGCCATTTTGTCACGGTGCAACTGTCCAATCCTCCCGAGGATGCCAGCGCTACTGTTTTTCCACGCAGTTCATTAAGCGTCATAGTTTTCATCCTTCATCTAAAGAAAATCCTGCACTATTCAGTAAATCTATCACATTCTCGCGTGCGTGTCGGATGCGAATGTCGATTTCTTCAGCGGTAAAATCGCCACCCGTGCCGTTTACGCGCTCGACGACTACTGGGCCGTCAAAGCCCGCTTCGAATGCTGTGGCAAAGATGCGCTCAAAATCTACATCTCCTTCACCGGGAATGGGGAAGTTGTTTTCTGCTTTGGGGCCAATGTGATCTTTGGCGATTATTTTACAGGTTTGGGCTGCAATATGGGGAAAATCGTCTTCGGGAGATATGCCTTCGTAATAATGGACATTTCCCGGGTCATAACAGGCTCGCACCGAGGGCCGATCAATTTCGGGGAGAAGGCGGGCGAGGTGTTTTGCGGTCGCGGTATTGCCCGTATGCGGTTTGGGGGCGAGGATAATGTTTTGATTCTGTGCATAAGTTCCCGCTTCTTTCATGTCTGCGACATAGGCTTCGTGGGCAGCACGAAAGACTTCGGGCGCGAGGGGTTCATCGGGGAATCGCCGATACCCGCCCACGCCTGCCATCTGAATTGTTTCGGCATTAAGTGCCCGGCACACATCAATTCTGCGCATCAGATAACGCGCGTTATCTCTTGCTGGGGTGGATCCAAGCCCGATTACGACAGGGGTTAAACCCGCTTGTTCGCACAGGGTCTTTGTGCGATGTACGAGCGGACCATCGGGATCAAAACCGAGCGTGTCTTCGCCTTCGTGCGACCAGCCCAGACCCACATGGGAATATCCCGCGCGGGCAACGCCTTCAATTCCTCTTTCGAGTGGATAGTTTGAGTAGGGCAGTGTTAAGCAGACGAGTTTGGCCAAAAGAGACCTCCACAGATATTAGTCGTTTTTTCGCGTTATAAATAGTGCGAGAAATCCAGGTAAAAAGGCGATGGTCCAGGAAAGCAACTTATAGACATAATGCGGCCCGCCGAGCGCGTGACGGGTCCAGATGCCCAAAATCAAGAAGGCGAGGCCGGAAGTCACGGCGGCGAGGATACCCCGGAGCAATGTGCGTTTCAGGCTTTCGGAGATGGTGTTCACCCACCAGTGGAGCAGGGCTGCGAGGATCCACAGTTCCATCCATGAGACGACTATTGCATTAGCGCGAATGAACGGGCGCAAGAGGTAATAGCCACCGGCAGATAATATACCAAGGACGAGGCCACCGAGTGCGCCCAGCAAGATCGTTTGTGTTGTTTTGCCGCCATAGCCGAGGACAGCACCCAGACAGAGGCACAAGAGTGCGCCGTGAAGGATGCCGGCGAACATGCGGTGTTTGATCCCGTGGTGCGCCCACAAGAAATCGCCCAGTGTGCTGAGTGCGGCGAGTATGATCGCGGCGACGAGTGCGCGTAATATTCCGTTGTATTGAA
>JAPPIE010000315.1:0-17563 GCA_028874765.1 Gemmatimonadota bacterium | reverse complement strand
ACATAAGTCGATGGCAGGCCATCTGCTGCCGGCGTATAGTGCGGGAAGTGACAGAAAATGGTGTCCCGTGCGAGGGGTTCGCCGCGAAGTGCGGGGGCAAAACTGATGCCGTCAACCGATTTGGGGGCGTCGAGGCCACAGAGTTCGGTCAGGGTGGGGAAGAAATCGATGCTCTGTACGATTGCCTGATCGTTGTGGCTGCCCGCTTCAATATGATCGGGCCACGCGACAATCAGTGGTTCGCGGGTGCCGCCTTCGTAGGTATTTGCCTTTCCGCCTCTCAGGGGCGCGTTGCTCGTGATGGGGACATCGACATAATCGGGATGGACGTGTTCTTTCGCGCTCCAGTGTACTCCGCCATTGTCGGAAAAGAAGATCACGATGGTATTGTCTAATATTCCCTCTTCTTCAAGTGTTCCCATTAATTGCCCTACTGCGTCGTCCATTGTTTCAACCATGGCTGCGTAAACGGGATTGTGTTGGGGGTCTTCGATATCGACTTTTTGCGCGTATTTTTCTATTACATCCTGTTTGGCGTGCCATGGGGAATGTACGGAAAATTGCCAGAAATGAAGATAAAAAGGTGTGTCTTTGTTTTCTCGAATAAATTCAATGGCTTCCAGTGCCATGCGGTCTTCCAGGTGTTCACCCGGTTCGCCCTTGTTGGGATAGACTTTCCACGGCGCAAACCAGCCATCGGCCAATGGGCTGGGGGCAGGTGTGTGCGGGATGTCGATGTCGAATCCGTGCTCAAACGGGCTATAAGGCTCTGCGCCCAGGTGCCATTTCCCAATGTGCGCGGTTTTGTATCCGGCATCGCGAAATACCGATGATAGGGTCTGGTATTCCGTGCTCAAGCGGGTGACGCTTTGTGCGATCAGAGCTTTGTTATGCGGCGGGCCTTTTTCGTTTAAAGAGGATTCGAGTACAATGCGGTCCAGATGGCATCCCGGCGTTGTAATGCCAACGCGGGCGGGCCACAATCCCGTCATGATGCTCGCGCGAGTGGGCGAACACAGCGGGTTGGCGGCGTACGCATTGGTGAACATCATGCCGCGTTCGGCAAGGGCGTCGATGTTTGGGGTTTTGCAAAATGCGCTGCCGTATAACGATGTATCGCGCCAGCCCAGGTCGTCTGCGAGAATGAATAATACATTTGGTTTTTTGTTAGGCATAAGATCCCTCTATTTTAGACTTTATCAATTCCTTCTTGGGTTTCGGCAATTAGCAGATCGACGACGGCGCGCAATGCTTCTGTTTCAGTGGCACCCTCCAGGCAGTGGATGCGAAAATGGTCAACCTGTCGATCCGCGCTGCTGCCGTCGCGGATGATTTCGGATACGCGGTGCAACTCTTTTTCGCAGCCGAGTGCGCGGGCGTCTTCGGCTAATTGTTCAATTAATCCGCGTGCGTAGTCGTCGATGTCCATGCGTCCGCCGTCGTGTGTATCACCCAGGAATGCAAATACCCCGTAGCGCTGTGCAAGCCAGCGATTCTCGGCGATGATCTCGGTGCGCGGCTCAGGGGGCAGGATACCTGCCCGCGCCTGCCGCAGCAGCATCCGGATGAGGGATGCGTAGAGTGCGACTATGCATACTGCGTCTTCGATGTGCGAACAGGTGTCGCAGATGCGTATTTCCACTGTTGGATAAGCGTTGCCGGGACGGATGTCCCACCAGAGTTCGCTGCCGTCTCCGATGAAGTTCAGGCGCTGGTAGTCTTCTACGAGTTGCTCGTATTCGGCTTGAGAGTGCAGGGGACCGGGAAGGCCAGTGCGCGGGAGGGCACTGAACAGGTTCAGGCGATAGGACTTGAATCCTGTGAGGTGCCCACCGCTAAACGGCGACGAGGTGGAGAGTGCATGGAGCAGGGGCAGGTACCGGCGAAGTGCGGTCATGACGCGGATGCGTTCATCCTGGTTACCGAAGCTGGCGTGGATGTGCATGCCCCCGATGAGCAGCCGCCGCACGGATTCCTGGTATGTGACTTCAAATTCCTCATAGCGCTTTTGTGGTGTGGGCGTCTGTGCTGACCACGACGCGAAGGGATGGGTGGAGGCAGCCATCAATGCGGCTCCGTACTGTGCAGCGGTCTCAATGACTATCCGGCGGGTTTCCATCAGTGCCGTGCGGACTTCGGCTATTGATGTGCAGACGTGGGTGTTGGTCTCTATTTGGGAGCGCAGAAATTCTGTCACGACCTTGTGCGGTCCGCTGTTCTGTTCGCAAACGGTGAGGATGCCCGGGTCGGGATCGGCAACGAGGTCGCGGGTGTTGGGGTCAACGAGAAAGAATTCTTCTTCGACGCCGAGGGTGATTTTGAGGTCTTTGTCCATATTGGGCCTTTTTATGCAATTGATTCGGCCAATTCTGTAAAATCGGCGACGGTTACATCTGCGCGATACGGGGAGTCTTCATAGGGCAGGTTATAGCGGTTTACATAAGCACCTCGCATACCGCACGCACGGGCACCTACCACGTCAAATGAGTTGGCCGATACCATCATGCATTCGCCTACTTCCAGTCCCAGGATTTGTGCGGCGCGGCGATACACGGCGGGATGCGGCTTGAATGCGCCCATTGTCGTTACTGAGATGACGGCCTCGAAATCCCATTGGATCCGATTTTTTGCCAGGTGATCGAGAAAGGCGGGATCGCCGTTGGACAGACCGACGAGTTTGTAACGCGCAGCCAATTTCTCCAGTCCTGCTCTGACTTCGGGAAAGGGCGATAATTCCTGCCAGCAGGCCATAAATGTCTGTACTTCCTCTTTTGACATTTCAATTTTATTCAGGGCGAGTACATATACAAATGCCCGCCGCACTGTCTCCAGGTAGCCTCCGTGTCCGAGCATCATGATTGTGTCTTGAAATTGCTCCAACCGCTGGCGATAACGCCATTGCTGCCAGAACAGTTCTGCTGTGGTGTCGGCTCCTTTTTTTTGTAGCATCTCGTCGATAAATGGGGTCAAACTTCCACCCAGATCCAAAATCGTGCCAAATAAGTCAAATGTCAATGCCTGTACTTGTTCTAATTTTTCCATTAAAACCTCAGCTTTCTCTATTTTTATTTTCGACCACCAACAATCAGGGGTTGATTCACCACTGCAAATAGTCTATTTTTGGGATAACGCATCGCTTTTAGGATTGGACACATGCCAACAGTCATCATCAACGGATACAAGTTTCGTTTCTATTCTTCAGATCGTTTTGAACCGCCACATATGCATGTTATCAGTGCTGAAAAGGTAGCAAAAATTTGGCTACACCCCGTATCTGTTGAGTATAATCGGGGATACCATCGCGCAGAATTGAATCAAATTGTGAAGCTTACCCGAGAAAACATAGAACAGTTAGAGGAAGCCTGGGATGCTTACTTCTCCAGATAAAAAAACAGTTATTGCAACAAATGTCCGTTTTGACAATGATCTTCTATATGTCGCATTAAGCGATGGACGCGAAATAAGTCTGCGGTTGGACAATATTCATTGGCTGGACTGGTTATACAGGGCAACCGATGAACAACGTGCCAACTGGTCAATAGAACCGGGCGGTTTTGCTATTTATTGGGAAGACTTAGATGATGGTATCGAACTTTGCCATCTCTTGAGTCTTGAATCCCTTTTTTGAGCTATTCGACAGAGCCTACCGGTATTTCCACTCTGCGACCTGTGCGAGCAGATTCATGCGCGGCGAGGGAAATAGCAATGGTGCGCCGACCGTCGTGGCCGCTGGACTGCGGTTGTTCACCTGTTCGGATACAGTTTAAAAAATAGGTCATTTCTTCCAGCAATCCGTTATTCCGCTCATAAGTCAGGTGTTCGGGTTTTTCGCCCGTCCGGTTGAGTGTGAGTTGCGCGCCCGTTCCACTGGTAATTTTTACCGAGCCTTCAGTACCAGCCACGCCCAGTTCATAGCTTCCGCCTGGATAAATTCGACTGCTGCTCAAGGATCCGATTGCGCCTGAGCAGAATTCCAAATTGATAAAGATACTTTCCTCTACGGTGTTATCTGACGCATCGCCATATCGCATCACAGCCTGGACAGCGCGCACATCGCCAGCCATCCAGGTCAGTTGGTCCAGTTCGTGGCTGTGCATTGAAAAAAGCCCGCCGTATCTCTCTCTATCCAATTGCCATCCCGCTACGCCTCCAGGTGCTCCCGTGCCCAGACGCACGGTATGCGCCATACGCACCTCGCCGATTTGTCCTTCATCGATCAATCGTTTCATTTCGCGGTAGGCATTTTGAAATCGTCGCACATATCCGATCATTAAAAAGACACCGGCATGATCAGCCGCTTCAATCATCGCGTCGCAATCTTCAACTGTGAGTGCCATTGGTTTTTCGCAAAATACATGCGCGCCTGCTTTGGCGGCATCAACTGTGATGGGACTGTGTACAAAATTGGGTGTTACCACCAGTACGGCGTCTGGGGATTGCGCCGATAGCATGGTTCGGTGATTGTCGTAAACAGTCGGCTGTGACGCGAGTTTAGCGGATAGAGCCTTTGCCGAAGCGAGTTCATAATCGCAAACCGCCACCAGTTCTGCACCTTCTATGCTCTCTACATGGGCGGCGTGTCGCGATCCCAGGCCCCCACAGCCGACGAGTCCTATTTTGAGCGTTTTGGCTGACGCCATATCACATCTCCTTCTATATTAGATGAACTGGCGTACCCCGATCTCGCGCAGATGCTTCAGCGGCGAAGCAGGCCAGATGGGTGTTGACCGCTACGGATAGATTATCGTGGGATTCCACGTCGGTTGTGATACAATCGATGAAGTGGTCGATCATTTCCTGGAAGGGATGGTGTGATACTGCGCCGCTGTCTGGCAATACGGTTGGAATCTCAGCCAGACCCTGTTGTCCGGGGATTTGTTTTGTATAGAATCGATTGTTGCGGATTATGCCTTCGTCGCCAAATACTTCCAGATTGAATACATAGGGCATGAAAAATTCGGTCGATCCGGAAATTTTTCCCGCGGTGCCGCGTTCGAACTGAACCGCGGCTGCGGTTGTTGCGAGATATGTTTCGGGATGACTGGAATTGCGAGCAGAGACGCCTGATACCTGAACGATGGGGTCATTGTTCAGCACATATCGCGCTGCGTCCATGGCGTGACAGCCTCCGTGTACAATAGCCCCGGCATTCATGGGATTCCACCCGGGTTTTTCAAATTTTTTGGGGCGCTGATGGGTTGGTCCGTGCCAGTAGTCGGCCTGTACGAGAAGTGGCTGTCCGATCCATCCTTTTTCAATGACTTGTTTGATGGATAGGACCATTGGGTTCCATCGCAGGACAAAGCTCACGACGGTTTTTACCCCGGCTTTTTGAACCGCTGCATCCATGGCGTGAAGTTCGTCTGGGTTCAAGGCCACGGGTTTTTCGATCAGGATGTGTTTGTCGGCTTCGGCTGCTGCGATGGCTTCTGCGGCGTGTAAATCCGGGGGTGTGCAAATCGATACCAGATCCACGCCGGGATGGGCGAGCAGGCGGTCGTAAGAATCGAATAGTTCACAATCTATACCGCAGGCGATGGCCTTTTTTTTCGCGCTTTCCAACGTGCGACTGCCAATGGCTACGACCCGGGTATGGGGATTGTTCTGGTATGCTTTGATATGTTCGGTGGATACATTTCCCGCGCCCTGAATTGCTACTCCGATCATTGGGTTTCCTTTTTAGTAATTGTGTACATTGTGCCCGCGTGCGGGGAACCATACCCAATCGATGGCGAATACCAGGGCTGTGCTCAAAGCCTGGGCGACGATCAATCCGATAAAAAAGGGCTTGCCGCGTTCGTAGAGATCCACGCCGCCTATTCTCATGAGCAACGATTTGATTGCCCAGACGATCACAATTGAAAAGAAGACCTTTGTGACGCCGTAGTTGCCCTGTACGGCCAGGCCAATGGGGTGCAAGGGCCACCAGGGGAGCCAATAGCGGGCCATTGTGAACGCGCCCATAGCTGCCGCGCCGATTAAAGCCCATATCGCCAATCCGCCTTTGCCACCCATTGGAATTGGATTGCGAATGGAGTTGATCGCTTTATTAAATGCGCCCGGCGCGGCGTTTTTGAGTCCCATGTTGCCCAGGTTGTACGCGCCATAAGCGTATCCCAGGTACAGTGTGTTGGCGACGGAAACCATATAGCCCAGGATGAGTGATAGCCCGATCATCAGGGCAATTTGTCTGGGTTTTACCACGCGATCTACGGCTTTGACGGATTGTGTCATGGCGGGCATGACATAGCCTTTGCCTGCGCTGTTAAATATCCGCATAAACGATAGGATTGTGACACTTTGCCCGTTGATTGTTGGCGTGCCCCAAATTTGCAACACCGCGTCAAAAGGCTGTACCTGATAGTACACGTACACGAGGCCGAGTTCGGCAACTACGCGCGAGAGTCCCAAAAATGTCAACAGGGCAATTGGCAAAAATGTGAGAATGACAAATAGTGCCAGGCCGGCAGCGTATAACCAGGTGGCGACAAATAACAGGGAGATGATCAGGCCGATTACAGCCGTGCGATACGATAGCAATTCGCCGCTGTCATCGACTTCGCAATCTGGTTGCACGGCTTTTCGCCAGACATCTGTGAGGTGTGCGCGGCCCATCCACAGGCTCCAGATTGCGAGAAAAATGAGTGCGCCACCGCTTTGCCAACCCAGGGCGGGACTTTGCCACTGGCGGTCTGCTGCGCCGGGTGTGTACCCAAATTTGTTGAATAAAAAGACCTCAAAGCCCGATAAAAGCACCCATACCCAAACGCTGAACAGCACGTCCAATCGCGCAAAATAACCAAAGCCAATGGCGTAAAAACTGACTCTGCGAATCAAAAAAGGAAAGTCGGGATAGAACCGAAACTGCCCGCCTTCAAACGGAATGTGCGGAAAAATCGGTGTGAAGTACGATCCGATGTTCCAGACTTTCAGCAGCATCACGAGTCCAAACGCGATCCAGAACAGCGGCGACGAAAAAACCTGAGATAGCCTGCCTCCTTGTTGGGTCTCGGTCAATAGTGTGCCCACTTCTACGATGGGATAGGTCAGGCGTTCGTGATCTACCCACTGTCGGCGCAACATGACGACCACACAAAAGACGGCAAATGCGACCGCGCCGAGGAAGCAGGTCCACCAGAAAAGCGGGGTTATCCACGCGCCGAGTGCGGGGACATGGCCTGCGGGCGTGCCTTCGTAAAACCAGTTCATCGCACCCGTATCATTTTGCGGTGCCAGCCAGGTTGGGATATTGTGATGGAGATAAAAATTCCATCCATTTTCTGGCGTGGCAAAATAGTACACTCCGGCCAAGACACCGATGAGGTGCCCGGTAACGCCGTCATAAGGCACAATCGCGGCAACGAGCCCCATCCCCAGAACCACGCGCAATTCCGGTGGTGTGAGCACGAGAGAGGGCAGGGCACGGCGTGCGATGATGTTCAATACGGCCAGCGACAAGAATGGAAAGAGCAGTGCCAGGGGAAAATGGCTGCGGCTGATATTGGAGCCGCTCATGTAGTAGGCCATCCACTCGTCCCACAAGACGGTTGCGACGATGATCACGATGGCTACAAAAATGGCCCGGGGCGTTACGGCGCGACCGCTTTGTACCTCTGTTGCCCGATATGTCGATGCTTCTGCCATATTATTTTATATGCCAATCGGGGTCTTCGAGGGCTTCATAGACCACGCCGCCTTCGACCTGCATCGGCATGGGCACGCCGGTGAGATAACAGATTGTGGGGGCGACATCAATTGAGCGCACTTGTTTTGTGAGTTTGCCAGTCTGCTTAATTCCCGCGCCTGCAATCACAAATGTCGAATGCTGCCCGGCCATGCCAAAGCTCACCGAGGGCAATTGCTTGCCGTGGGCGCCGTCAAATTCGGGATGCAGTGCATAGACCACATCGCCGACCAGATCGCTCCACAAGTTGACCATTTCGGCATTTTCGCGGCTCAGAGCCAGGGCGAAGGGGTGGCGTCCGGTGGCTTCGTCTTTGTATTCCATCAGTGCGGCGATTAGCTCTCGGCGCACGGTTTCATAATCGTCCTGGGAAACGATTCCGTCGGGTTCGCGTCCTTCCAGGTTGATGAAAATATGCACCAATCCCACGTCGCAGGCACGCGTTTTGCTCCAGTCGATTTGCCCATTTTCGTGGTATTTCACAAATCCCGTTTCTGTGAGGACTTTGCGGATGTTGACAGCGGGAAATTGATTGGATGTGCCGCCGTGATCGGCTACCACTGCGACGACGGTATCGTCATCGGCGATATCGTCAACGATGCGCCCGATCATGCGATCGATTGACTGATAGGTGCGGAAGACGCCTTCGCGCGATCGTTCGAGGACCGATTGCTCGGCACCGCTCGTGGGATCGGCTTGTCCCAGGAAGAAGTGGCTCGTATAATCCGACGCGTGCGTTTCAATCATCAGCAGATCCCAGGGCCGAGATCCCGTCAGGTACTGCGCCACATCGGCCAGTCGCTGGTGGTGGAATTCCAGCAGTTCAAAATACGTGTCGTCGTCAATTACGCCCAGGGCATCGCGGCCGGGGTTTTGCAAGAAATTGCCGACGTTTTCGTCGATTTCCCGCGCGATTGACGCCGGTTTGGTATATCCGTCGGGAGGCCAGATTTGCGGTACGAATAGCTCGAACATATCGGCATTTTCGGTCAGTGCGATCAATTTCATCTGTACGTGGCCGCTTACCTCTTCGCCGTCTATTTCGAATGTGTCGAGCCACCAATCGCTCCATTCGCCCACGCCGAGGTCACACATTTTTGAATCCCCGTCCCGCGTGCGACAGACGGATATGCGATCGTATCCCTTTGCGGTGGTCGCGTAGATCAAACCGTAAAATGGTTTGGGCGTGCCCTGCTTTCCCCGGTTCATGGGTGCGCGTCCGCGCGCCAGAGGCGTGATCACCATTTCGACTTCGAGCGGTGGCTTTTCGGAATCGGGCAGTGCCGTCCATCCATCTGCCGCTTTGAGGGTGACGGGATCAAATTCCGATACGGTTTGCAGGGCACTCGGATCCAGTGTTTCGGGGTCGCGCTGTACGACCAATCGCCGCGGTGCCCACTTGCCTCCTACAAATAAGTGATAGCCCGCGACCTGATGGTGATTGGATACGCCGGGTCCCGTGCCTTCCACCTGGATCCCGGTCGTGACAGTGGGCGGCCACGACATTTCCCATTTGACCAGAATCGGCGTTTTACCCGCGCGCTCATAAGTATTCCAGATGTATTCGGATTTGGACAGATCCGTATTGATGCCCCAGACGGTTTGATCCAGTCGTTTGCCCAGGGCGCGGATGTTAAAATCCATGACTTCGTGATTGCCCGGCCATGATCCCGTGGCTATCGCCGTCCATCCCGGCGGCGTGAGGGTGGGAAATACGCCAATCATGGGGCGCCAGGCTCCGCGTTCCATAAGTTTTGCGATATTGGGCATGTGCCCCCAGTCGGCCAGGTTTTTCACAATTTCCATGCTCGCCCCATCCATCCCTATGACAATTGCCTTTTTTGCTGGACTTTCCATGTACTCCTCCTCAAAGTGATTGAAGAACGTCTCGCGTTTTTGAGCGCGTTTCATCTATATCCGATTGTGAATGTGCAAACGAAATACTGCCTTGCTTTGTTGCCAGTGGAAAGTGATAGATACCCTTTTCAATCAATGCACGGCGATACCGCTCGTCAAGCGCGAAATCGTGGTGTTCGGCAATATCGTGCCAATCAACGGGCGCGTGGTCCATAAAATAAACGCAAAAAGCCGATCCCTGTCGGGCAATGGATACTTCTATTCCGGCTTCTTTGAATAATGCGGTCAATTCCGTTTCCAATTGTTCACCCATCGCGTAAAGTTGTTCAAAATCTGCCGATGCCAGTTTTTCCATTGTGGCAATCGCGCCCGCGCATGATATGGGATGGGCATTGTATGTTCCGGCGATCAGTACGCGCTTTGCTGGATTTTCGTGGACAAAATAATCCATGAGCGATGCCTGTCCGCCAATCGCACCAATGGGATAGCCATTGGCTATTGCTTTGCCAAATACGGACAGGTCTGGCATGATGCCACTTATGCTTTGATAGCCTCCCATCGCGTGGCGAAATCCCGTTTTCACTTCGTCGAATATCAACACAATCCCTCGCGCATCGCACAAATCGCGCAGTCCCTGTAAATAGCCCGCTTGCGGATGTACGATGCCGATATTTTGTAAAATAGGTTCGAGGATTAACGCGGCGATATCGTACTGGTCTATTGCCCATTGTACTGAATTCAGGTCGTTAAAATTTACTACATGTACATCGTCTAACGCGCTATTGGGCACGCCGGCAGAGAGCGGTATTTTTTTGTATTCACCCGGGGAAACTCGCGGTCCGATTGCATCTATTGGCGTCATGACATTCAATGCTACGTCGTTGTGCCAGCCGTTATATCCTCCCTGCATTACGATGACGCCATTGCGCCCCGTGTGCGTCCGCGCAATTCGAATGGCGTGATAGGTGGCTTCCGATCCCGTATTGGTGAGCATGACTTTTTCGACGGATGGTACGTGTTTTACGATTAATGCGGCGCAATGCCCTTCCCAGGGGGTGGTGCCCGATCCCATCAGTGTTGTGCCGTCGGCGAGGACTTTTGCCACTGCCGCGTTTACATCCGGATCGTTGTGTCCGAGAATAAATGGCGCGAATGCCGCGTGATAGTCGATGTATTCATTGCCGTCAGCGTCCCACACATGGCTGCCCTGCCCGCGCACAAAGGCTATTTCCGGGGCGACGGCGCGGTTGACTGATACCACGCCTCCGGGGATGACTGTGCGGTTTTTTTGGAAAATTGTTTTGGAAGAGGACATGGCTCTATCACACGTCGCGTTTGTAATAATTTTCCCAGCGTTCAGCCGGTTCGTAACCCAGAATGCGTCGTGCTTTTTCCATGGTGTATTTCTGGTGCGCTGTCATACTCACCATGTTGAATTCCTGATAATTATCCGGCACGGATTCGATATCCAATGCGAGACAACACGCATGGGCCAGATCTTTCCAGAATATGCGAAATGGAGGGAAGTCCTCGCCTTTGATTGGCTCACTCGGTTCCAGACCCAGGCCGTTGAATACAAAACAAATTGTCTGTATATCGTAAGTCCGCGCGTACGTGCGACAAATTTCGTAGCTGAGCATTTTGGTTATGCCGTAATACCCGGTGCCGGGGGCGCGGGGGACATCGGTGATTTCAAAATCCTGATCGTAATAACTCCGCACCAGTTGCGGTCCCGTATGCACTACTTTTTTTATGCCCAATTCGGCGGCGGCTTTCATGACGTGCAGTGCGCCCAGTGTACTGACGTGAAAGCTCAGTATGGGGTCGGGGCGATTTACAGTGAAATTCATCACCGCGTCCATGCCCTGCATGGCATCGCGCACCTGGTCGTATTGGCGCATATCCACATGTTCAATGGGCCTACCATCGGGATAGGGTTTTATGTCGGCCAATGTGAAATCGCAATGCGATTCCATATCTGGTATGATATTGGGTGCAATCTGTCCCGAAGCACCCAGCAAAAGTACTTTTTTCATGCGCCACCTCCACGCCAGATGGCTTCAAAGTTGTGCTGTGGTTGAAAACCCCGCAACTGAAATCCACTAATTTTGCCGACCAGATATTTTGGATTTGGAATGTCTGCACAAATGTGGTGGAGGGCAAATCGATTGTTCCACTTCAGTTCGGACTGGGCATCGCGGTTGAGCGATAGGCGAAATGCCCGCGCCGCATCGCGATAATCGACCCACATGAGGTCTGGGTCCTGCGGGGAAGCATCTTCTTCTGCTATTAGCTTGCCCAGGCGCAATACTGTGACGGCTACGGGAAAATCGCGCGCAAATTCGCGTGCTGTCATTTCGCCGAGATAGCGCGTGAGATGAAATTTGTCTGTCGATGGCATGGGTCGCCACATTTCGCTGATATATACATCATCGGGGTAGGATTCGAATATTTGGAGGGTGCTTCCATATACAAACCGCTTTATACCGGCATCTATACCAGCTTTGAATAGGACATGGGTGCCCCGCGTTGCCAGGTCCAGCAGTTCTTGTTCGCAGGCGAGGTCGTCCTCGGGCAGATTGGGTGGTGGCTCACCTGTGTATATAATAGCCTGCATGTTTCGAACGGCACGCCACGCTACGTCCGGGTCGCGCATGTCGCCTTCAAAATAGGTGATATTTTCATCTTGTTCAGAAGGCGGATCGCCCGTTCCCCAGAGTCGCAACCGATGACCCGGTGCCAATTCTCTGGCAATGGCCTGTCCCAATCGGCTCTCGGCTCCTGTGATCAGTACATTCATAATTTGTCCTCCAGATCGGATTCCCAGCCAAATTGCTGGCATAAGCGCTGAATTGGGCTGGGGATTGGCGCGGAGATTTCGGTCCATGTTCCCGATGTGGGGTGTGCAAAACCGATGCGGGTAGCCATCAGCAGCAATCGGTCAATTTCAAAATGGGATTGAAAAAAGCGATTGTGATGGCGGTCGCCATAGCGCACATCGCCGATGATTGGGTGGCGCAGATGCGCACAGTGGCGGCGGATCTGGTGTTGCCGACCTGTTACTGGCATTGCGCGCATGAGCGAATACCGCGCGGTTTCATATCGGCCCACGGGGTACGGTAGTTCAACTGTGCCTTTGCAGTGAAAATCTGTGACGGCATCGACGGGCGACGATGTGTTAGGTGGGCAATAGGCGTGGTGTATCCGCCCTTTGTCTGGTAAGTACCCGCGCACTACGGCCAGATATTCTTTTTTTACCTGTCGCGCTGAAAATGCAGCGCCCAATGTGCGTGCGATTTCAGGGCGAAGTGCGAATAGTACAACGCCCGATGTCCCGCGATCCAGGCGGTGAACCGGATAGACCCACTGCCCGAGTTGATTTCGCAATACGGGCATACAACACATGGCCGATCGATCCAGGTGGGTCTGGTGTACAAACCAGCCACACGGTTTTTGTATGGCAACAAGATCATTGTCGCCATACAGGATGTTCAGCTTCAAAATCAATTCTCGCTACTTAATCTCGAGCAATTCCAATTCGAATATAAGCGTTGAATTGGGACTAATTTGTCCTGCTTGCCGCGCGCCGTAGGCCAGATAGGATGGGATATAGAGTTCCCATTTCGATCCCGCGGGCATGAGTTGCAGGGCTTCTGTCCAGCCGGGAATGAGTTGATCTACGCGAAATTCTGCCGGTTCTCCTCGGCTGTAAGAACTGTCAAATTCCGTGCCGTCGAGCAGTGTTCCGCGATAGTGGCATACTACTGAATCGGTTTTTTGGGGTTTCTGTCCGTCGCCGGCTTTGATCACTTTGTACTGCAAGCCGCTGTCCAATGTCATCACGCCTTCTTTTTTCATGTTTTCCGCGAGAAAAGTCTCGCCAGCTTTTTTGTTTTCTGCTGCCATTTTGTTTTTCTCCGCCATTTGTTGTGCTCTTTGTTCTTCCTGTATCTCGATTAGAATTTTTAGTGCTTCGTCCGAGGAAAGCAGGGGGGATTCTCCAGAATAACCGTCTTTGAATCCCTGTACAAATACATCCATATCGATCTCCATGCCCTGCTGCTTTTTCAATTGATCGGATAGATTTAAGCCCAATGCATAACTCAGCTTGTGTTGCTTGTCCTCGAGGTTGACTTCTACAAATTCGGGTTTTTCCTGTGCCTGGCAACCCAATAAGCCAGCAGCAATGAATACTGCAAAAAGACGCTTCATGTTTTCTCCTGAATGATAGGTAAACGTCCGCCTGTAAGGTCTGTCCCCGCAGGTCTGTGCAGGACGTGTACAGACTAAATAGCCTGAAATCGCGTTTTTACTTCCGATAGCACAATATCTGGAATATCCTCTGTGCGTTCAACTGCATAAACACAGATGTGATCTGCATCAGCAGCCCGCTGACGGAATCGTTGGGCATCCCGGTTTTGCGCTACGTGAACAGCGGTTACCCGGTTTTCCTTTTGGATCAGAAATTGCATCAGTGCATCGAGGTTGGTAATCTGCATATCTGTTATGAGAAAAATATCTACATGATTCTTGAGAAGGGGATCCAGATCGGGCAGATGCAATGCTGTTCCACCACCGAAGTAGCGGCACAGTGTGAAGAATACGCGCTTGCGATCTCTTGAGAAATCCAGTACTTCTTTTCCTCCTGCCTGTGCATCGCTAAAATTGTAAACGGCCACGCGCTTGCCCCGTCGCAAATACGCATCGGCGGCGCATCCGGCACCTAAGACTGCGTGGGATATTTCCCGACACGGATCGACCATACTGCCCGAGGAATCGACAATGACCACACAATCGGGTATGCCATCGCCATCGCCGTGGGTTTCGCCATCTCGCCAGTTCCACATCTGGGAAATGCCCGGCATGACGCGCCCAAAACTCGTCCATACATCGATGTGCTGAACGGGTTTGCCAATTTCCCAGGGCGAGTGAGAATGCGGATGTAATCCGCCCACTTTTTCCAGGGGTATGGTTTGCACGGGCAAGCGAAATGCGGATGCGCGCGCCATGTAAAACAAGAGGTCGGCATCTGAGGGCGTGCCTTTGCCCCGGCCCATATCGGGCATCATGTTGGCGTCTTGTAGTTCGTCGGCAAAATCGCGCACCATTTCTCGAAAGGCATAAAATCCCTGCTCGGCAAATTGCGCGATTCCCTCTGCGAGTTCGCCTGCGGAATACTGCTGGGTATCGCCCATCATGCCACCCTGTCCATTCCCATCCTCCATTTCTTTTTGGATCAACGGGGCAATTACCTGTGCAAATGACCGAAGGCTATCGCCCCACTGCGAGGCGTCCAGATAGGGTATGCGGGTGAGCCGATCTACTTCGCCGCGATCTTCCACGCCCAAATTTTCTCCCCAGAGGCGCTGGTACAATGCCCGAATTACGTCTGTCACTTCACTCGATTCTGTGTGGCGATACACTTCGGGCAATTTCGATTCGCGCTCGCGCACAGCATGGGTATCGACTACTACGTCCGAGAAATATTCGACTACTTGTTTGACCAGTGCCCCGTCCAATAACACGGGTTTGAGCGCGGCATATAGCTTTAAGTGCGTCTCAAAATCCCAGGGACAAATGGTGTGATGCCCCACGCCGTGGTCCAGCAGTGCAGAGGTGGCGTCTTCTATGTCCATTACTTGCGCGAGGGCGGTCAGCCGATTGGCATTCAATTGGATTACTTTGTCCGTCATTTGAATGCTCGCGGCTTCGTCGCCTGTTTCGATTACTTCTGGCGTCGGCAATTCGGGAAATAGATGGCGCTTGCGAACAGCGGGCCAAACGCGCTGGATGATGTCGTTGAAGTTCATGGGTTAGTGATTAGTGGTTAAGGGTTAGTCCGCCCAGCCCCCAATCCCTCTATTATTTTATCTGCGTCCATCTGCGTTCATGCTCGAATTACTCGCCTTCATTCTGCGGATGCTTTTTCCCCTCTGAGCATTTGATCGCGGTGATAAATCGCGCCGCCTTCGGCATTGCCCACACCTCCCAGGCGTCCGCCGATATGGATTTCGCCGGCTTGCATTTGTTCGCCGATAGATCTGCCAGCGTCTCCCGAGACTTCAATCCGTCCGTCTATCATACCCGCGCCCAGATAGTGTCGGACATTTCCCTCGACCTTCAGGCAGCCTCCCAGGAGCGAAATGCCCGTGAGGTCGCCCAGGTCGCCCACAATGGTCAGTGTCATGTCTTTGCGAAGGCGATATCCCATGAGGGACAGGCGCAAGTCGTGACCCGTGAGATCGAGATGAATATCCGACTGAGACGATGCGTTACAAAAGGCCGATAAGAACAAGCCGAGGGGTTCCATGACAAAAAAAGCCGCGTCATTGCTTTGCAGGGCGTGCGCACAAAACGCTTCGATATCGGTTATTTCCCAATCGATTTTTTCCACGATCTGCGATGCCGCAGCATAGGTCGATTCAATGGTTTTGCGGTCGGCTTGCCAGAGTCCCTCGCCGACGCCTTCGGCGATCAGGGTGCGGTAAGCTGCCGTCAGCCGATCCATTGTCTCGGTGTGAGATGCGAGAATTTCATCCATGGGCAGGGCGCGCTTTTTGCGCGTGTCTTCGACGAATTCGGCGAAGGGATTGCGCTTTGGGGATAGCAAGCCGTTGACGCGCACTGCGTTTTCAGGGTTCAAATCGGATGATGCAATCCGATCAAATTCTCGAAATGGATTTTGTCGCATGTTTGGCTCCTGGAATTACGAAAATTCTGGACGTGCAGGCTCTTGTCCCAGGTCGCGCATAATTTCCATGTAAATGGGGTGTTCGCCCTGAATGGGTTTCTCGTCGGCACCACTCAAGATGTGGTTGGCAGTCATTAGAGCTGTTTGGATGCGTTCGCTTTGCTCGGTATAGCGTCGAAAGACTTGCCGCACTGCTTCTCGCGCTCTGTGAATGGGCAATACATCATCCCGGTGGTCTTGCGTTTCTTCCTCATCTCGCCATTGAATGCGGTGAGCACATGTGTATGGCAATATCGTGCGGATATGTTCGATATGCACTTCTTTGTCGCGCAGCACCCAGGCGAGTGCCTGTGCGTAGCGCCGGATGGAAATAGGCAGGCGATTGGACGGGCATGTCTGTACTTCATAACACAGGTAGCCCGTGTAATGACAGCCTTCGCCACAGACTTCATTTGTGCGTTTTTGTCCGTATTTGCAGCAGAAAGACAATTCGGCCAAAAAGGTTCGAATATAGGCACTGGCATCGGCCTGGAAAGGCAGTGCGCTCATTTCACTGCGAATGGTTTCGCGCTCAGTTCTCCCCAGAGTGGGCACGGACAAACGCTCAGAGATCGCTTTTCCATAATCCTCGCAAATCGCTTCTATCTCCGATTCGGCATTGGGGTTGACCAGACAGGCCTGGAGTGCTTGCTCGCGTTGGGGATCTCGCAGGAGATGTGCGGGAGAGGATTCGGTGCCGATCATCCAGGACAAATTCGCGCCCGGATACTTGGATTCTACCATTACGTCAAAGCGGTCCAAAAGGGGTACAACGATGGTATTTGTTCCGCGGTCCTGATAGTTGGCCGTTGCGAACAAACAGTATTCTTCGTTGATTTGCATCTGGTTCAAGTAGGACCAGTTGCCGCGATCCACGCCATTGAGGATCAAGCTCTGCTTTGTTTCCGGCAGGCGGTTGATTTCATCTACGACTTTGACGGGTAAGACGGAAAATGCCGACCACACCACATCTTCTTCGCCGCGGTTGAGTGCGCCGAGGTTTGGGCGCCCGACGATTTTTTCTTCGGTCTGTTCGGGATGGCCACTTACTTCGGCTTCCCACACAGCCCCCAATGGCATGCGATATATCAGCGCGCCTATATACTCTGCCGATGTTGTTTTGCCCAGGCCGGGTTCGCCCACGATCAGAATTTTGCCACCTAATAATCCCGTCAGGGTGCTGAGCAGTAAAGCGGCATTGTGTTTTTGTCCTTCGATCTCCAGGTCTGCCCGATTAAAATACAACCGATCCTGGATAAAGGTCAAGATATCGTGTACTGTTGTTTGTAAAT
>JAPPIE010000195.1 GCA_028874765.1 Gemmatimonadota bacterium | reverse complement strand
TTATCCAGACAAATCGACGAAGAATGGATTCGCACCACCCGCCGCTGGACCCTCCTCGCCTGGTTCTTTCTGGGCACGGGCCAACTCCTCGGCGGCAAATGGGCTTATGTCGTCCTCGGCTGGGGCGGATACTGGGGCTGGGACCCGGTCGAAAACGCCGCCCTCTTGCCCTGGCTGACCGGCACGGCCTTCTTGCACTCCGTCATGATCCAGGAAAAAAAGGGCATGCTCAAAATCTGGAACATGGTCCTCATCATCGCCACCTACACCCTGTGCATCTACGGCACCTTCCTCACTCGAAGTGGCGTCGTATCCTCCGTACACGCGTTTGCCCAGTCCCCCATTGGACCCTGGTTTGGCGTCCTCGTCGTCCTCATCGTCATCTTCTCAAGCCTCCTCCTCGTCTCGCGCCTGGACCTGCTCAAAACCAAAACCCAATACGAATCTCCCATCTCCCGCGAAGGTGGTTTTTTGCTCAACAACCTGCTCTTCCTCACCGCCACATTCGCCGTCTTCTGGGGCGTCATGTTTCCCGTGATCTCCGAAGCAGTTACCGGCGACAAAATCACCGTAGGTCCCCCCTACTTCAACACCGTCATGGTACCCATTGGCCTGCTCCTGCTCGTACTCACGGGCATAGGTCCCCTGCTCGCCTGGCGGCGCACCTCGGGCAAAAGCCTGAGAAAACACTTCACGGGATCGAGCATCCTGGGGCTGATCTGCGGCATCGTCGCCCTCGCCCTCGGTGTACGCGACATCTACGCCATCATTTCCTTTCTCTTCTGCGGCTTTGTCACGGGCACCATCATCACCGAATTTCACCGCGGCGCGCGCGCGCGCGGCAGCAGTTCTGGCGAATCCTATCTCCGCGCCATCGTCAATCTCACCCGGCGAAATCGCCGCCGATACGGCGGTTATATCATCCACTTTGGCGTGGTCCTGCTCTTCATCGGATTTACTGGCAATGCGTTCAACAAAGATTCCCAGGTCGAACTCAAATACATGGAATCCACCGACATCGGACCCTACACCCTCACGTATGAAGGCATTACCGAATCCGTCAACCCACTCACCGCGGACATCGTCGCCCAGCTCGGCGTCTATAAACACGGACAGCGACTGGGCACCATGTGGCCCCACCAGAAAGTCTATTACAAGCGACAAGATCAACAAAGCACCACAGAAGTCGCCATCCGCTCCAACTTGCGAGAAGACCTCTACGCACTCTATCAGGGCGTTGATATGCGAGACGGCGAAGAAGTCGCCCTCTTTCACCTGTACATCAACCCCCTCGTCATGTGGGTCTGGATAGGCGCGTGGATCATCACAATCGGCACCATCGTCGTCATGTGGCCCGACAAGCGCGAAAAACAGGCATTGCAAATGCGGGAGGCGATGGCATGAAACCCGCACTCCTGATCCCAATATTCTTTCTCCTCTTCGCAATCCCCGTCCGCGCCGAAGTGACCCGGGAGCAGATCAAAGAAGTCGGCAAAGAACTCGCCTGCCTGTGCGGCGACTGCCCGCGCAGACCACTCGACGAATGCATCTGCGGATATGCACAACAACAGCACGAACGCATCAAAAAAATGCTGGCCGACGGTCAAACGCCGCAGGCCATTGTCGATGCTTATATCAGTGAATTCGGCCTGGAAATCCTCTCCAAACCGCCAGCCAAAGGCTTCAACCTCACGGCCTGGCTTATGCCGCCCCTCGTTCTCCTCATCGGATTCTTCGCCGTACGCAGCGTGCTTCGCGCCTGGTCAAAAACAAAAAGCCCCGCCACACCAGCAGCACAACCCGCGCGCGACGACCCGTACCTCGACCGCCTTGAAAGCGACCTCAAGGAGCGCGAGTAATGACCATTGCCGCTTTTATCCTCATCGCAGCGGGCATCTTGCTCTTTATATTCACACCGCTGTTCGACCCCCGCGACGCCAACACCATCAACCAGATCTCCCGCAGAGAAGCGCGACGCCGCGAACTGATCGAACAGCGCGACATGGTCTATGAAGCCATCCGCGAACTCGACTTTGACCATCGCATGGGAAAAGTCGAAGAAGACGACTACCGGCAAACCCGCGCCCGTTATACCGCACAGGCAGTAGAACTCATCAAATCCCTCGACAAAGCCTCCAGCCA
>JAPPIE010000067.1 GCA_028874765.1 Gemmatimonadota bacterium | reverse complement strand
TTAATGGACCGATGCTGGGCACTATTTTGTCTGCTGTACCGGCGCTGGTAGCCGGTAATACGGTCGTGCTTAAAGCACCCGACCAGGAAGCACCGCAGGCGATCAAGACCATGCAGGCATTCCACGAAACTGGTTTCCCTGCCGGAGTGGTCAACGCGCTCAGTGGCAAGGGGCCTGAAGTGGGTCAGGCTCTCGTCGCACATCCTGCAACACGTCTGATCAGTTTTACCGGCAGCACGGCGACCGGCAAAAAGATCATGGCTGCTGCCGCCGAAGATCTCAAACGCGTGCAACTCAACCTGGGCAACAAAACAGCACAGATTATCTTTCCAGACGCCGATCTGGATACGGCCGCGACGGCGGCTGTGGGATCGGCCTTCCCCGGGCAGGCGTGCTCGGCGATAAGCCGGGTATTGCTGCACAAATCCATACGCGACGAATTTATCGCGCGACTAAAAGAGAAGGCACAAAATGCAGGACCCTGCCTGTTGGTTGACAAGGCGGCGGTAGAGCGCGTGGAACGCTACGTCGAAATGGGAAAAGAACAGGGATCTCTACTGTTTGGTGGTGCTCGCCCATCGGGAAACGAGTACGCAAAAGGCTGCTATTTTGAACCTACAGCTTTTGCCTTTGCAGATCAGTCCAGCCCGGTTTGCCGCGACGAAATTTTCGGACCGGTTGTATCCGTGCTGACTTTTGACAGCGACGACGAAGCACTATCACTTGCCAACGACACGGACTACGGACTGATCTCTTCGGTCTGGACCCAGGATCCTGAGCGCCAGCGCTATTTTATCAAGCGATTGGAAATGGGAATCGTGGCCATCAACAGCGCCAGCATGCTGAGCCATCGCACACCCTGGGGTGGATTCAAACAGAGTGGCATTGGCCGTCGCTACGGCGAGATGGGTCTGGAACCCTTTTTCGAATACAAAACAGTATGGATTTCCTGAACATTCAAAATAGGATATCTGAGCCTTGGCAGAAATAATAAAGATTGGTACAGCACAACGAGACATCACACCATCTACGGGATCGGCCATGGGTGCTTTTCCCGTAAACCGCTCGCCCATGCAACCCCGCATTGCAGAAGGCATCCATGACCCATTATACGTCAAAGCGCTGGCACTATCTGACGACGCGACCACTATCGTCATTTGCTCGGCAGATCTCCTGAGCTTTCAGTGGATCGACGTCGATGCCATGCGCAATGCTTTTGCCGCACAATCCGATCTTCCCCCCGAAAACCTGATCCTGTGTAGCACCCACAATCACAGTGGCCCAGAATGCATCTATTACTTTGGCGGAAGCCCCGAAGATGATGCGATTGTTCACATAAGAAAGCAGGTTGTCGAGGCTGCTGTCGAGTCTCTAACCAATCTCAAACCCGCCACACTCTCAACGGGCGCTGTCAACACCGACCTCGCCTACAACAGACGCCAGATATTGCCCGACGGCAGCTTTAAATCGTTTAACCTCAATCCCAAAAAACTCCCCAACGGCCCTGTTGACCCCGCAGTCACTGTCCTGCGATTCGACACACCCCAGGGCCAACCCATCGCGACCGCAATCCACTTTGCCGCTCATCCCGTCATCATGATGACCGCCAATCGACTCTTCACCGCCGAATATCCCGGCGCTACCTGTCACCACTTTGAAGCAGGCACATCTGTACCCTTCTCAATATTTCTACAAGGGGCATGTGGCAACATACTTCCGATTCAGGAACCCAGAGACAATTATGATACGGTCGAAGAAATGGGCAAAGCGCTCGCCAGAGAAGCCATCGTTGCCTGGACACAAGCAACGCCAGAAACAAATCTTTCACTTAAAGTAGAGCGCTGGCAAGACACACTTCCCAACCGATACACAAACGAAAAAACCATCCGAATCGAAATCCCCGCCATCCGCATAAGCGACGACCTATCACTCGTCTTCTGGCAGGGTGAACCCTTCATCGAGCTATCTCTATCCACCCAATCGTCATCCCCCTTTGCGCGCACGATAGTCATGGGCTATTCCCAGGGGTCATGTGGCTATGTACCAAATCGCCGCGCGTATAATTTCGGTGGCTACGGCGTTATCCCCTATCCCAGCGACCCACTCGAATACAACCGCGCCTGCGTTGTTCCCGGCACAGGTGAACGCTG
>JAPPIE010000273.1 GCA_028874765.1 Gemmatimonadota bacterium | reverse complement strand
ATCTTACTCTGCATCGCAAATCTCCTGAAAAAAGTCTCTCGCATAATAGACGACAGAACCCCGCGTGTCAATGCGAAAAAATCCCCTGTTATGTGTCGCATAAATAAAAACAACGATCCATGCCTGTTCGGTCGAATGGTAATGAAAAGAATATTGACAGCCTATTTGCAATCTGTTATACTATAAATATGACAAACATAACAGAAATACACGACATTTCGGCTGTTTTGCGCGCCATTCGCGCCCATCTTGATCTTACACAAGAGCAACTCGCGGATCGACTTGGCGTTGCCTTCGCCACCGTCAACCGCTGGGAAGGTGGCTTAACTAAGCCCCAGAAGGCAGCGCGAGAGGCCATCGTCGCACTCGCAGACGAGGCGGGAATCGACATGGCGGAAGTTGCCGCAGAACCAGTCGAAGCCGCAGCACAAGTGACGAGACGACGGCGCGTTTCCAAAGCTCCTTCTACGAAAACCATGGAACAGATGCTATGGGACGCAGCCTGCTCCATCCGAGGTGAAAAGGACGCGCCCAGGTTCAAGGATTATCTACTCCCCCTCCTCTTTCTCAAACGCCTGTCCGATGTCTTCGACGATGAGATCGAGCGTCTCGCAGAGGAATACGGCGACCAGGAGACCGCCCTGGAAATTGCCGAGCTTGACCATAGCCTGCTGCGCTTCTACCTGCCACCCGAGGCGCGATGGGCTGTCATAAATGGGCGAGAGAGTTATGATTGGCCTGATGACCAGGGGCGAAGTACACGCCCGAAGGATATTGGTGAGCACCTGACAAAATCTGTCCGCGCCATCGTGCGATATAACCCCTCGCTATCCGGCGTCATTGACCTTGTAGATTTCGCCGCCGAGCGCAATGGACAGCGCGACATTAACGCAGCAAAACTCATCGAGGTTGTCGAGACCTTCTCCGATCCGCGCTACCGCCTGGGGCTTGCCGATGTGCAACCCGATTTTCTCGGACGCGCCTACGAGTTTCTCCTGCGAAAATTTGCCGAAGGCTCCGGCCAGAGCGCGGGCGAATTTTTCACCCCAACCGAAGTCGGCTTCCTAATGGCCCACATCATGCGTCCAAGACCGGGTGAGGAATGCCACGACTATGCCTGCGGTTCGGCTGGTCTGCTCGTCAAGCTCCAACTCGTCGCCCGCGAACTCGATCCCATCAGCCGCGTGCCGCTCAAACTCTATGGACAGGAGCTACAAGCCGAAAGCTACGCGGTCGCCAAAATGAACGCCATCATCCACGACATGGAAGCGGAGATTGAGCGAGGCGATACCATGATCAATCCGAAGTTCAAAACCGCAGACAGCAAAATCCGCACTTACGACATCGTCGTCGCCAATCCAATGTGGAATCAGCCGTTCAACCCGGACATCTTTACCGACGATCCCTTCGACCGCTTCCGCACCCAGGGCGGCGTCACCACCGGCAAAGGCGACTGGGCCTGGCTTCAGCACACACTCACATGCTTGAGCGAGCGTGGACGTGCGGCAGTGGTACTCGACACAGGCGCAGTGACGCGCGGATCTGGTTCCAGAAATGAGGACAGAGAACGCAACATCCGCAAGTGGTTTGTTGAGAATGACCTGATTGACGGCGTGATCCTGCTGCCGGACAACCTCTTTTACAACACCAGTGCCGCTGGTGTAATCGTCGTCCTCTCAAAGCGTAAACCCGCTACAAGACAGAACAAAATCGTGCTCCTCAACGCCAGCCAGCTCGTGCGTAAGGGCCGACCGAAAAACTATATCCCAGAAGAAGATCTACGCCCACTCGCAGCAGCCTATCTCAAAGGCGAACCAGTTGAAGGCGAGGTCGCAGTCATCACGCGGGAGCAAGTAGTGGAAGCAGACTACAACCTCAGCCCGAGCCGGTGGGCAGGGCAGACGGACGCCTTTGACCACCGGCCTATCTCAGAGATTATTGCAGACTTGAACAAACTGAATGAAGAAGCCCGTGAGATTGACGGGCATTTGGCAGATATACTCGCACAATTGCAAGAAAAATGAACCTCGAAAAAGAAAGGAGAAAAACATGGGCGCAACACACGTCACAGTCAGAATTACAAACCCGGCGGATCCGGACAGGTTTTGGGAAGGGCTTTTTCTGGTGGATACAGGGGCAACCGATTCCCTGG
>JAPPIE010000111.1 GCA_028874765.1 Gemmatimonadota bacterium | reverse complement strand
GTCGATATGATCTGGTTTTACGGACAAGGGCATGGCGTCCCATTTTCCGATTGATGATCAGGTGCAATTTGTATTTGGATATTATGACAAAATTTATAGACGCGATATTGCTCTGTGTGCTCAGTTTCCTTATATTGATTTGGTCTGTGACAACGGTGAAGTCCCTGACCGTTACGATTCATACAATAGAAAATCTATCTCATTCGCATTCGGAGCGATAATTCTGAGTGGCCTGATGTGCCGCGCCCTATAAACTCGCGCCCAAGAAGGTAAATTAGAGAAAGGTTGTGACGTGAAAAATCAAGAAATTACAATTTGCGTAACGCCAGAGGCCGCTCGTGTTTATCAGTCTGCATCAGTACAAGATCGGCAAAAATTAAATGTTTTGTTAAGTCTGCAATTGAGTGGTTTGAGAAAACCAGCACGTCCAATTGAAGATATTATGCGCGAAGCCAGTGAAGAAGCGCGAAAAAATGGTTTGACGCCTGAAATATTGAAAGAACTGCTTAGTGAAACATAAATCGCGCTATGTATTCGATACGAATGTCATTGTTAGTGCTCTTCTTTTTGCCCAATCAACATCTGGTCGTTCATTAAAAATTGCGCTGAATCAAGGTGCGTTACTTCTTTCAGAGGCAGTCGCCGAAGAATTGGAAGAGGTGCTTCGAAGGGATCGTTTTGATCGCTATGTGAAAAGAGAAACACGCGAAGAATTTCTTCAATCACTTATTCAAAGCGCAACATTTATTGAAATAATAGCGCACATAGAGATTTGTCGAGACCCCAAAGACGACCAGTATTTGGAACTGGCAGTCAATGGTAAAGCGGACTGCATTATCAGCGGGGATGCAGATCTCATTGTTCTAAGTCCTTTTCGAGGAATTGACATATTGCCACCTCATGAATTTCTAATGACGCTCGACCCCAAGTAGAGCCTACCTCACATCTCCTGTTTCAACGCTGGCAATATTGGAAGGCGGGCACTTCGCTTTATGCCAGCGTATCCCATAAACACAAGCCCTCACAAAATGTGGGGGCTTATTTGTTTGTCGCGTTTTGTAACAAAAATTCCTCTCCTAATTTGGGTTGCATTCTAATGTCGCGGATTAGATATTACAACACATGACATCGAAAACAAACAACGCACAGGATCGGATCTCGCACTATTTTCCCTATATTGTGGGCGGAACTGCGGTCGTGATCCGATTTCTTTATCTCCAGTCATTCTGGGCTGATCACCCATTCTCGCAAAAACTGATCTCCGATGCGCGGATATTCGACGACTGGGCACTGCGCATCGCCTCTGGAGACTGGCTCGGTGCTCCTGAAGTCTTCATTCTACCCCCCCTGTATCCATACCTCATGGCGGTTGTATATGCGGTCTTTGGACACGCGCCCAAACTGATCATAGGCTTACAGGCCGCCGCCGGATGTGCCAGTGCGATACTGGTCTATCGATTGGGCGCGCGGCATTTTGGTCCGTGGGTCGGATTATTTGCGGGATTATTATTTGCGAGCTATGGACCGCAACTATTTTACGAAGGCATGCTATTGGGCACATCGGGTGCCGTATTTCTCAGCCTGATAGGCTTGACGCTAATCTCGGGTAATAATAAAACCCACTGGCACCTGGGGCTGGCTGGATTGGTCTTTGGCCTGGCAACACTCATGCGCCCCAACATCTTATCCGCAATCCCATTCTTACTATTCGGCGCCTGGTGGGCCTACCACAAAGCAAAGCCAGCAAGGCTCTCGATACGACTGGCCAGTTACTTTTTAGGGGGCCTCATCCTCCCACTCCTCCTGTGCGGACTGCGCAATGGCCTGGTCGCAGACGACTGGGTACTGATGACCGCGCACGGCGGCATCAACTTTTACATGGGCAACCACCCGGATGCGCCGGGCTGGTTCTCCGCACCTCCTGGTGTGGATGCACAGATCACCCCGGATGGGGCACAGGGCAATTTGGAAGGCCCGCGCCGCGTGGCCGAAAATGCTCTGGGGCGATCTCTGAAAGCATCTGAAGTCTCTTCCTTCTGGTTTAATAAGGGACTCGCATTCTGGATAGACGATCCCGTGGGCGCGATAGCCGGAACCTTGCGAAAAGTGCGCCTATTTGCATCGGGATACGAAATCCCGCTCAATTACAATTTTTATTACCAGAGAAAATTCTCTGCCTTCTTGCGCTTTCCAATCGCAGAACTGTGGATATTATTTCCCCTATCCATCGTGGGCCTCATCGTCGCGGCCCGGCAATTTGATCGCCATGCCATCCTGTATCTGTGGCTCATTGGATACGCGGCAGGCGTATTGGCATTTCACGTATCATCGCGCTACCGCATGCCCGCAATTCCCATCCTCATGATATTTGCAGGCATGGGAATATGGACATTGATATCCTGTGTACAATCGCAAAAGTGGAAAAACCTGTGCATCAGTGCAGCGGCACTGATCATCCTGTGGACCGGCTACCGCATTGAACAAAATGGGCAACTCGCCCAAAACAATTGGGCAATGGACCCCTTTAATTTGGGCACGGCTTATTTGTGGGCCAACGAAAATGAACGGGCGCGATTATATCTGGAAGAAGCAGAGAGATATGGACAGGGCGATGCTGTATTGTATTACAATTTGGGATTGGCTTATGCACGTACGCAAAAAACAGAAGCCGCCAAAAATGCGTATATCCAGGCACTATCCCAGGACCCCGACATGGTGCGCGCCTATGTCAACCTGGGCAACATCCTGTTTTACGAAGAAAAATTTCACGAAGCGATAAATAACTATCGGGAAGCATTGAAACGAGATCCCAATACCAACAATGCGCGTGCAAACATGGGCTGGGCATACTGGTCTCTGGGAAGGACAGACGAAGCGCGCAGTGCCTGGCAGCAAGTCTTGCAAACAGCGCCCGATCACCCCTCGGCAAAAGCGGGGATGGCGCGCACGCGTTAAATTAAATAGACACCTGATATTACCATCCTTATATTGCCCTCCGCTTTCCATCGATCCGGAGTATCACGAATGGCAATTCGCGAAACGCAAACACAGACAGTACCGCTTCAACGCGCCGTAACCGCGCGGTCCATTGTAATAGGTGCCATGTGTGCGGGCTTTTTGGGATGGGGTGGGCATTTTACGCGCCATATTGCCCACACCACAAAAATGGCGCAGGACCACTTGCCCTGGGGCGCAGTCGTACCGTTTTTGTTAATAGCGGTCATATTGAATAAGATCCTGGAAAAAGTGCGTCCGCAATGGGTCTTGCGCCCATCGGAATTGCTGGTCATCTTCAGCATGGGCCTGGTCGCATCGGCATTGCCCAGTTATTTCATGGGACATTTAATCGCCAACGTATCCGCGCCATTTTACTTTGCCAACACGGAAAACCGATGGGCAGACGACATACATCCGTATTTGGCCGACTGGGCGGTCGTAACCGATGTGACGGCTGCGCGGTGGTTCTTTGAGGGACTGCCAGCCGGTGCAACCATCCCCTGGGAAATCTGGATAACGCCGATGATCTGGCGCCTGAGCCTCGTATTTATGATCGGCGTATTTGGATTCTGTGCGGTCTCAATCCTGCGCAAACAATGGGTAGAACACGAGCGCCTGACCTTTCCATTGATGACATTGCCACTGGAACTCGTCAACAGAGAACCGCGTGGATTCTGGCCCATAGGCATCATGAATCGCCCCGTATTCTGGTGGGGATTCGCGCTCGCCTCATTTCCCATATACTGGAACATGGTCGGATATTTCCAGCCGCTTTTTCCAACCATTCCCCGAGACCTGGGATTGATGGAATTCGGCCAGTACTTCCCGCCGATTCACACGCGGTTTTATCCCGTAATCATCGGCGTATCGTATTTTATGGACCTGGATGTATTGCTTAGCATCATCGTCTTTCACCTGTTATTGACCCTTGAAATGGGGCTGTTCAACCGCATGGGAATCGAAATAGGCCCGACCCATGTGTGGCCGGCATCGCAATTTGAAAACTGGCAGGGATTTGGTGCCCTGTGCGTACTGGTGCCGTGGAGCTTGTGGATGGCGCGAGAACATTTGAGCAACGTATTTCGCAAAGCCGTGCTCAATGCGCGGGAGGTCGAAGACGCGGGCGAATTATTGTCCTACCGCACAGCACTCGGTGGACTGCTGGCAAGCGGACTATTTATTTTAAGCTGGTGCGTAGCCTCCGGCATGTCGATCTTTGTCGCCCTGACTTTTTTGAGCCTTGTCGGCATTATCTGGTTGGGCATCACGCGCGTCTGCGTCGAGGGCGGCATGATCAGCAGCCGCATGATACAGGGACAATTTGTCGCATATCACCTGCTCGGTCCCGTAAATATTTCCCCATCGGGAATGGCGGCATTCGCCCTCACAGAAACATGGCACCACGACATAAAAACCATATTGATGGCCAACCTGGCCAATGCCACGCGGCTTTACGACAGCATCCGACACGAAAGAACGCGCCTGGTCATCGCCCTGGGATTGGCCATGCTGGTGGTGATAACCACAAGCGCGTATTATCAAATATCATCGAGCTATGTAACCGGCGCATTTAATTACGGCGGCATTTACGGCCCTTATGTGCAAAACACTTTTGACACCATTGCCGGTCATATTCGAGACCCCTTTGCCCTGAAGCGCGAGCGCCTGCTCATCGCGCTCATTGGAATGGCAACCACGGCACTGATGCTGGCCTTGCGCTATGTATGGCCCTGGTGGCCCTTGCATCCGATCGGATTTGCCGCCGTAACAGCCTATCCGGTCAACCGCATTGTATTCTCGATCTTCTTTGCCTGGTTTTCCAAATTTGTCATCTTACGGGCGGGCGGCATTGATCTGTACCGCAAAGCATCGCCGTTTTTCCTGGGACTTATGGTGGGGTATTTCACGGGCGTATTCGTGTCGTTTCTGGTAGATTGTATATGGTTCCCTGGGCAGGGACATTCGCTGGCATTGTATTGAGCGATCAGCTTTTAGCTCCCGCATCTCACTTCTTACGGAAATCAACGTGACCATCTCCCTGACAATTCGCGCCATTCGCGAACCCATCCTTATCGCCTTATTGCTCCTGACAGGTGTGCCAGCCTGGGCAGATCGTCTGCAGGAAAGTTTCGGTGCACGGGCAGATTCGCTCGCTGCGGTCCTGATCGCAGAACGCGCCGGACCAGACAGCGCAGACGTCTATCGAGTATTAAATCGGGAGAAAAAAACGCAATTTTTAATCGACTTCTGGCAACGACACAATCCCGTAGTCCTGCAATTTTATTACGGATATCACATCGGACGTCGCTACCTGACGGTATCAGACGCTTTTTTTGAACGCGGTCGATTGATACCCCAGCGCTATAAAACGCGCGCCACACCACCAGATCCCGCCCTACTCAACGATGCTGTTGCACTATTTGAACGCCTGCTACGGGACGATGCCGACGACCGAATCGCCCTGTGCGCGCTGGGATATTGTTTGTTAGAGCAACACAAAGGCGTAGAAGCAGAACGCATTTTTGTGCGCGTACTGGAAAAAGATCGGCGGTTTCTCATCGCGCGACACGGGCGGGCATTGGCGTGCTTGATCCAGAAAAAACAGGTGCGCCGCGCACTGGACCTTTTCCAGGACACCGTATCTCTCGATTCGCAATACGAGGCGGCGTATTACAATTTAGCGATGTGCCACCTGGCAATGCGCAGCGTGGATATGGACCATCATTTTAGCAATGTAGTCAAGCGCTTTCCGCAACACCGCGATGCGTATTTTAAGCTGGGGATATTTTACGAATCGCTCTATTATTTTGAAAAAGCCGTCAAGGCATTGTCAAAGCAAGTCGCTGTAAATCCAGCACACAGCGTGGCAAGGGGCAGGTTGGCGCGCGTGGCTATGGAATTGAAATATTTAAAACAAGAATTGCACACCACCACAGAACTGCGCGACCTCGCCCAAAAAGACCCCGAGCGTTATCTGCCGCTTTTGGGCGCACAATATCTGGAATCGGGTGCGTACGAGCAGGCAGAAGCGTCATTTTCGCAATTTTTATCCATTCTGCCGGACAATGAACGCGACCTGTACGAAGATGTCACCCTGCTCCTGTCCGCAAAAGAATTTGAGACCTTTCGCATGATCAGGGGAGAAGAGAAACGCGCATTTACCAATTTGTTCTGGCGCAAGATAGACCCAACACCCACCACACTGGTTAACGAGCGCAGGTTGGAACACTACCGGCGCGTCAATTACGCGATACAGAACTTTTCCGAAGGCCGAATACCCTATGATGCGCGCGGGGACGTGTATATCCGCTTTGGTCATCCCGATCACAGAAGCTGGTCCGACCACCTCGTATTCGAAACCAATGCAAAAGTGATTCGGGTAAAGAACCGACTTATGGACTTGGCGGGACAAGCACTGCATGAAATCGCTCCTACAACATCGCTGCAAGCAGAGTCGTCATACGGCTCGAACACAGTCCTTCGCGTAACCCCCGAGGTTCGAGGGCTACCGATATTTCCCATGCCGCACCAGGGGGCATTATTCCGAGATGGCGCGTCTTTGAACTACAAGTGGGAAACCTGGATTTACGCCCATATTGGCGAAGGAATTGAAGTGACATTTCTCGACGCTCTGGGCAATTTCGATTTTCAATTTCCCCAGCCGCCTATTGACTCGCCCAATAGATTGCTGTGGCAACACCTCGCACCCGAAGCTGTGGTCGCACGGGTCGTCAACCGCACACCCTCTGTTTACCACTACCCATATCCCGGAGACCCAATGCCGCTGCTTATGTCCGTAGCAGATTTTAGAGGCAATGGACGCGATACGCGCCTGGATGCCTTTATCGGCATACCCTGGACTGCATTGAAAACGCAAAAACGGGGAACACGGGTAGCGGCTTCGGTGAATCGAATGTGGGTCCTCTTTGACGCACAGGGAACAGAAATTGCCCGCGACAGCCTGAACACGCGGGCAACACAGCCCGAAACCGTTGACGACCCCGGCGTTTTATGGGTAGATCAGGTCACAACAGAAGTTAAACCCGGCCACTATCTGATGGCTGTGCGAGTGTCCGACCCGGCCTCGGGGAAATTGCAAATTCACCGACAACTCGTTGATGTAGAAGCATACAACGCCCCGACCTTGATGGTAAGCGACCTTGTCGTGGCGGGAAAGATTGCAACAATAGAAGCCCGTACAAAAGGCAAATTCATCCGAGACGAACTCGAAGTGCTCCCTCTGCCGTCACACACCTTTGCCCCAGAACAGCCAGTCTATCTGTACTATAAAGTGTATAACCTCTTCCGAGACGACACGGGACAAACGCATTACCGCGTGGATTATGCCGTGCGGGGCAGCAAAAATGCCAGCGCCCGGTTGCTAAAAGGCATCGGCACATTGCTGGGCATATCTGAAAAGCAAGAAGGGGTACAGGTATCTTATGAACACCGGGGCAATACAGAAACAGAACCCGTATATGTAGCCCTCAATGTAGCGGCAAAACCGGGACAAAAACTCACGATTGGCGTAACCGTAACCGACCTGATCCGCCCGGGGAAACCAACAGCCACAAAAGATGTTTGGGTAGCAATAGGAAAATAAGGCAGCGATCAACGGCTCAAATCCAAACAGACCATCTCATTGTGATTTCGAAGATAAAGCCTGCCATTAGCCAGCGTGGGTGGCGTCCAGCAGCGGGGCGACAAAACCTGGGCACTGGCTTTTTCTATGTACGCTTCAGGTGTAGCTTCTACCAGAGCCAGCTTACCCTGTTCGCCCAGGACGATCAAAAGCCCGTCCGCAAAGATGAGGGACCCCTTTTGAAAGCCGCGTTTGCGCCATTGCTCCTGCCCGGTATCCGCGGCAATGCACTTGAGAATGGCGTTGTCAAACCCATAGAGGTGCCCCTCGTGATGAATAGACGTGGCAAAATGGTTTTTCATACTGCGATTGAACCATACTTTTTTTACTACAAATTGGTCGTTTTGGGAAATAAGCTGGATCACCGTCGCGCCTTTGCCATAACCCGAAGAGATAAAAAGTCTATCTGGAGGGAGAAAAATAGGCGTCGCGGCATTGACATCGGGACCCGTTTGCCAGGGATATCGCCACAGGAATCGGCCATCTTTGGCAGCGACACCAACCAGGCCAGAGGCTGGAAAAAAGACGATTTGCCGGACATCAGATACAGTAATTGCAATGGGTGAAGCATACGAAGGCGCGTCATCTTGAGAAGCCCATGCGACATTGCCGGTGGTTTTATCAAAGGCAATAAAAGATTTTCCAGAGGAACCCCCAACCTCGACAATCAGCAAGTCACCTTCTATCAAAGGGGAAGTAGAAAAGCCCCAGTGAGGGGGATCACTTATGTATTCAGTCTGTAAATGGTGAGACCATACCGTTTCTCCGCCCTCAACATTGAGTGCATAAAGTTGCCCGTTTGCACCCAAAAAGAAGGCCCGTTCTTTGTCAATTATGGGAGTCGCTCTGGGACCATTCCCACCCTGCCAGTCCGAAAAATTGCTTCCCGTCTTAACGCGCCAACGCTCTTCCCCTGTAGCGGCATCCAGACATACCGCGTACTCATCTTTGCCTTCAGCAAACATAGTGTAAGCTGCGCCCCGCGCAATCGCAATGCCCGAGAAACCCTCGCCCAGCGGTGTTCGCCAGAGAACAGCAGGCCCAGAATCAGGCCAATTTTTGAGCACACCTGTCTCAAAGGAAATCCCATCGCGATTGGGACCAAACCACTGCGGCCAATCGGCAGCAAAGCCACTGCCCGTCAGGAAGAGCGAGGAAATTGATAAGGTGATCATGAGGATACGCATGGAAACGCCTCCGTGTAAGAACCTATTTACAGGCACAGCAAAGCGATAACGGGCCTACCGTTGATCCATGATTACTTCTTACCACTAACACTCTGTAAAACAACCCCTTTCCAAACATTCTGTCAAGGGCTATTCCGTGTTTTGTTTTTTATTTTTAACAACTGGTAATATAAAAATATCCTTGCACGACTTTCTGTAACTGCATACCTTGATGTAACGGCCACGTGAACACCTCCGAGAATGATATTTCTATTGGCACGCTCGTCCTCGATGCATTTGTGTCGTGGGTGCGTGCCATTCTTTAGTACGAATGCCATTGGAAACCCTGTTATGAATAATGTATGGGAAGTACCCGAGCCACTTTCGACCTGTGAAGTCCAGCTCGACGACGATACCGTCACCATTCTGCGCCGACATGGAAATCCCGCGGGACCCCGCCTCGTTCTGAGCCACGGCAATGGTCTCGCAAGTGACCTCTATTACCCCTTCTGGTCACTGCTCGCCGAGGATTTCGACCTCATCATCTTCGACTTCAGGAACCACGGCTGGAATACCGTTGGCCCACGCGCAAATCACAATGTTCCAACGCTGGTCCGCGACCATCTCTGTATTTTTGAAGCCATTGATCGTCACTACGAAAACAAACCAAAAATCGGTATATTTCACTCTGCTTCTGCACTGATAACACTCCTATCACTAACGACTATGGCAGACCTCGGGCCATCTGCCCAAAGCGACCATTTATCGGCGATGATACTATTTGATCCCCCCCTGTGCAAGCCCGGCAATAGCCAGATCGAATTTGATGAGGCTGCCGAATACGCAGCCGACGTTACCCGCCGCCGCGGGTATCTGTTCCAAACAGAAGAGGATTTTTCAGAACTCCTCAGCTATCTACCCGGCTTCTCGCGCCTCGTTCCCGGGGTTCGGGAACTCATGGCGAGAACAACCCTTCGAAAGGCCGCCGATGGGCAGGGTTATGAGCTTCGATGTCCCCGCGACTACGAAGCGCAGATCGTCGATTATATGAGAAGCTTCTCCGCATTGATGGATTTTGAAACACTCCCTTGTCCGACAAAAGTCATCGGGTCCGATCCCACCCTGCCTTATACATTCCTGCCGACAATTGACCTCGGTGACATTCTGACTGTAGATTACGATTTTGTCCCTGAAACAACGCACTTTCTTCAATTGGAAAAACCAGAAGAATGCGTTGAGTTGGTTCGGGAATTTCTCGAGAGCAATGACCTGTTGTAAAACCCTATTCAAACAGGGGAAAATTGTAGGGGCGGCGTCCCCGTGCCCGCCCGTCTTTGTAAAACCCGTCCGAACATGGAGGATTAAATCATGAAACCGGACAAATCTTTCGGTCCTTCCGTATCAGACCAACCAATAGCGATCATAGGTATGGCGTGCCGATTCCCCGGTGCGTCGAATATCTCTGCCTTCTGGCGTCTGCTCGAATCCGGCGGGAATGCCGTCAGCGAAGGAGTCCCGGGCTCAGGCGTAGGGCGCTGGGGCTTGCTCTTTCCCGACGACACAGTGCAGAGCGAAGGGTGTCGTTTCGGCGCCTTCGTCGATGACATCGACCAGTTCGACGACACTTTCTTTCGGATTTCCCCAGTGGAGGCAGAACTGCTGGATCCGCAGCAGCGCATGATGCTGGAGACGAGCTGGGAGGCTCTTGAGGACGCGGGAATCGATCCAGAGGGATTGAGAGAGAGCCACACCGGCGTGTACACCGGGATCAGCAACGATGAATACCGAATGCTGGTCGTGGACTCGAGCAAGCCCGCCGAGGCTGCCAGTTGTCTCTACGCCCTCAGCGGCACCAACCTCAACGGCGCCAGCGGGCGGGTCTCTTTTGTGCTGGGACTAAGAGGACCGGCAAAGGCAGTAGATGCCGCGTGCGCGTCATCCATGGTATCAGTCCACGACGCGGTGGCAGACCTGCAGCAGGGCAAGGCGGATTTGGCCATCGCGGGCGGCGTACAGGCGATCCTGAACGGTCGCATCTACGAACTGCGCGCGGATGCAATGATGCTGTCTCCAGATGGGCAGTGCAAAACCTTTGACGCGTCGGCGAACGGTTACGTGCGAGGTGAAGGCTGCGGGGTCGTCGTCCTCAAGCGGCTGAGCGAGGCTGAGGCGGACGGCGATCGAATCTGGGCAGTAATCCGGGGCGCAGCGGTGAACCACGGCGGAGCCAGTACGGGGCTAACGGTGCCGAACACACCCGCGTTGGAAGAAGTGATCGAGACAGCGCTGTCCGACGCGGGAATCCCCCCATCGGACGTAGATTACCTGGAGGCGCACGGGACCGGAACGACGGTGGGCGATCCAATCGAGATCAACGCTGTAGCCAATGTTTACGGGAAGGGGCGTTCTTCTGACCGCCCCCTTCTCATCGGTTCAGTGAAGACCAATGTCGGCCATCTGGAGTCGGCCGCGGGCGTAGCCGGAGTGATCAAAGCCGCGCTGGTACTGAAGCGGGGTGTGATTCCAAAACACCTCCATTTCCAGAATCCCAACCCGAGTCTCGACTGGGACCGTCTGCCGCTGCAGGTGACATCGTCAATGATGGACTTGCCGCACCGTCCCGACCGACCGCGACTCGCGGGAGTGAACTCCTTCGGGATATCCGGGACAAATGCCCACATTGTAATGGAGGAATACCGTGCCCTGGACGGTACGTCCGCTGGCTCTGGGAAATCGGTGGCGGTCTCGCTACCGGCGACCATTGGGGATCTGCCGCTGTCGGATCAAGAGGTCCAGCCGCGCCGGATCCGTCTCCTTCCGCTGTCGGGAAAATCCGATGGGGCACTTCGGGACATAGCGGGACGGTACCTTTCATGGATCGACGAACACGCCGAAGAAGATGAGGCAATACTTGCGGACATGGCGTGGACAGCGGGCATTGGACGAAGCCACTTCGATCACCGCGCAGGCGTCGTCTTCCATGACGCGGAATCCCTGCGAGAGCGCCTCCGTGAACTAAGTGAAGCAGATGGGGGCGCGTCGTCGCGAACACCCACCCGGGTGGCGTTCGCCTACACCGGACAGGGAAGCCAGTGGGTCGGCATGGGACAGGGACTCTACGAGCGCGAGCCAGTGGCACGGGCGGTTCTGGACCGCTGCGAGGCAGTCCTTCTTCGGGAAAGAGGCACCTCGCTTTTGGACGTGATGTTCGGTCGGTCCGAAGGCGAAGAGGACCTCGGCGACACGGCGTGGGAGCAACCAGCACTCTACGCGCTGGGATGCGCGCTGACAGCGCTCTGGTCGAGCGTCGGCATCCGTCCCGATGTGGTCGTCGGACACAGCATCGGGGAACTCGCAGCATCGCAGGCGGCAGGCGTGTTCAGCCTGGAGGATGGGATGCGGTTCGCCGCCTTACGGGGCGCGCTGATGTCGCAGATGGAAGAGGGCGGCATGGCCGCGGTCTTCGCACCAGCAGATCGCGTGGCACCAGCGGTAGAGGAAGTAAACGCAGCATCCTTTGCTGTCGGGTTGAGCATCTCGGGATACAACGGTACCCATCAGGTGGTCAGCGGCCCAATTGCGCAAATTGAAGCGATCTCAAAGCGATTCGAACAGGAAGGCATACGGGTCAGGCGACTGAATACAGCCAAAGCGTTCCACAGCGCCCTTGTTGAGCCTATCCTGGACGAACTGGAGGCGTCCCTCAGCGACAGGGCGATCCAGCCACCCTCCCTTACCGTGGTCAGCAACCTGACGGGTAGTGCCGTAGAACCGGGCCAGACACAGGACGGAGCCTACTGGAGACGGCATGCCCGGGAGCCTGTGGCATTCGCCCAGGGGGTGAAGACATTGGCGGATCTCGGGGTAGATGTGGTGCTGGAAATCGGCCCGCGATCCGTGCTGGCTCCAATGGCGGCCTCCGCCTGGCCAGAGTCGCCGCAGACACCGGCGCCGGTAGTGCTGTCGAGCCTCTCTCCGCCATCGGACAACGCAGCGGAGACCGAAAGCGCCGACGGTTTCGTGGGGGCGATTGCACAGGCATACCAGGCGGGACTCCCGATTCGTTTCGCGGGACTCTTCGCAGGGGAGACGCGGCGGCGAATCTCGCTGCCCAGCTATCCATTCCAGCGCAAACACCACTGGCTTGAGCCACCGAAGCGTCAGCGCCGGAGTTCCGACCATCCGCTGCTGGGTGCCCGGCACGAATCAGCCCGAGGAGAAATCACCTTCGAGACAGAAGTGTTCCCCTCGGATCCATCCTATCTGAACGACCACAAGGTATTTGGCCGGATCGTGGCGCCCGGCGCGCTCTACGGGGCCATGGCGTGCGCGGCAGCGTTCCTCGAAGAGAGCGGATCAGTAGCCGTGGAGGACCTGCAACTACACAACGCAATGGTCTTCGAGGAGGAAGATGGGAACGATGAAGAAGGCAGGAAGATGCAGGTCGCGCTCGACGCCTCTGAGCAGGCATCGTCGCGCGAAGTCCAGATATTCAGCAAAGGGAGTGAAGGGGAATGGACGGTACACGTGGAGGGTCGCGTGTCATCGGGTGTCCCTATACCGGAAGCAGGTGAGAGGATCGATCTGGAAAGTCTCAAGGCTGGCCTGTCGCCGATGGACGTAGCGGACTACTACCGCCACAGAGCGAGTACCGGGGTCGATCTCGGTCCATTCTTCCGCACGCTGGGGAAGGTCTGGTCCCGGGCGGGCGAGGCGTTGGGCGAGGTGTCTCTGCCGGAAACCCTGACCGGACACGGACTGGATGTCCATCCGCTCGTCCTGGACGGTTGTTTTCAGGTCGTGGGTGCGGCGCGTAACCTGGAGGGGTCCGGGAGCGAAACCACATATCTGCCGTTTGGCTGGGAGCGGCTGTGGCTGACGGGACGGCTACCGGACCGGGTCATCTGTCACGTGCGCTTGAGTGAGGCTTCCCAGGGACTGGAAACGGACGAACCTCCGGAAGTCCTGAGCGGTGAACTGAACATCTACGATCTAAACGGCGTTCCGCTTGGCCGCCTGAGTGGGTACACAGTGAAGCGGGCGACGCAGGAAGCACTGCTCTCGGCAGTCGAAGGGGTGAAGGACCTCCTGTACGAGGTGGTGTGGCGCGAGCGCGATCTTCCACCCGGAATAACACCTGCGGATTTCTTCCCAGGTCCGACAACTGTCGCGGAGAGTTCGCAGTCGTTCGCTGGTTACCTGACGGATGCGGGCGTTGATCCCGAAGGCAGGGACGCTCTGCTCGCGGACCTGGAGCGGTGGTCGTGGTCCCGCGCCCTTGCGACACTAAAAGAGCTGGGTTGGCAGCGCAGGGCAGGCGAGACCGTGGATCCCGAAGACTTGCGACAACGCCTGCAGGTCACGGAGGAACACAAGCGCCTCTTCCGCCGAATGCTCGAAATGCTCGCCAAATCGGGGGTTTTAGAGGAGGCGGGCGATGGCTTTGTCGTAGTCGTAGGACCCGAGGATCCATTGCCGAAAGAAATGCCTGGCGATCTTGAGGAATTTGCCACCCGGATGACCGGGCTATACCCGCACGGCTTGACCGAGATCGGGCTGTTTCGGCGATCTGGTAGCGCCCTGGCCGAGGTGCTTCGCGGTCACGAGGATCCGCTGACACTTCTGTTTAGTAGCGGAGAACCGACCGCGGCCGATCTATATCTGAAAGCACCCGTGGCGCGAGCGGCGAACCGTATGCTGGGAGATGCGGTGCGAGCACTCGTAGCCGCGTTGCCAGAGGGACGACGCCTCAGAGTGATCGAGGTCGGAGCGGGTACGGGATCGGCGACCGCGTCCGTATTGCCAGAACTTCCGGAAGGACGATTCGACTACATGTACACGGATATTTCTGCGGGCTTCTTTGCAGAAGCCGAGGCGCGATTCGGCGATGGCGGAGGGTGCATCGAGTACCGTCCGTTGGATATCGAGAAGGACCCGATCGCCCAGGGCTTTGACGCCCATGGTTATGACTTGCTGATCGCGTCTAATGTGCTACACGCCACGCGATACCTGGAGGAAACGCTCGCGCACTGTCGTGACCTTCTCGCGCCATCGGGACAGTTAATTGCTCTCGAGAACCTTCGCGGTCTGGGTTGGATGGACCTGACTTTCGGACAGTTGGACGGCTGGTGGCGATTTGCCGACAGTTTCCGCCCGCACCACGCCCTCGCCGGGCCTGTGGTGTGGCGAGGGGCGCTCGGCAATGTGGGCTTTGAGGAAGTAGAAGTCCTGGGAGTAGATGAGTCCGATTTCACCAGGATGCTGGATAAGGGCGTGATCGTGGCGCAGGGGCCAGCGGTGGTGGCAGAGCAGGGAGGCGCGTGGGTTCTGGCTGCAGACCAGGGAGGCGCGGCGGCAGAACTCGCAGCAGAACTCGCGGCGCGAAACCAGACGGTCGTGCTGGCCTGCAGCGATGACCCGCAGGTGGAGGAAGGCTCTGAAGTTATCAGAAAAACCATAGATATGGAGCAACGCGAGGCGTGGCAAACACTCCTGAAGGAGTTGCCGGACAATGTGCCGCTCAGCGGCATTGTGCATCTCGCGTCACTGGAAGGCCATGGGACAGAGGCAACGACCGGGGAAATGGCGGAGGATGTACGACGAGCAGGGGCGAGCGCACTCGCGCTGGTGCAGGCCGTCGCCGACTCCGATATGACACCTGAAAAGGGCGTGTGGTTTATCACGCGCGGAGCACAGGTATTGGAGCGAGAGCGAGGCGGAGAACTCGCCGGCGCAGCACTCTGGGGCTTCGGCAAAGCAGTAGCCCGAGAAGCGGCGCATCTGCAGCCGAGGATGATCGATCTGGACCCCGGCGAGATGGCACCGGCACCCGACCTCGTCAATGAACTCTTATATCCCGATCCCGAGAATCACATCGCGTACCGCGGGGATACCCGCCGCGTAGCCCGCCTGATTCGGATGGGCGCCGGAGTAGAGCGCCTGACCTTGCCGGAAGAGCCGGAATGGGTGCTGGCTCCGGATCCGGACGGCGTGTTCGAGAGACCGTATGTCCAGCCGCTACCGGCACCTTCTCTCGAACCGCGCGAAGTTCGCGTCGCAGTCGAAGCCTCCGGGCTCAATTTCTGGGATGTGTTTCGTTCACTCGGCTTTATTGAGGAGGGAAATCTGGGCAGGGAGATGTGCGGTTACATCCTCGAAGTGGGTTCCGATGTCTCGACCATTTCCGTCGGCGACCATGTGGTTGGATTGGGATTTGGGGCATTCGGGGCGCAAATGGTCACGCGAGAAGAGTTGGTGGCGCCCGCACCATCGGGATTCTCGGTCACTGGACTTGCCACAGTGCCGAGCGCATTCGTATCCGCCGCACTGTCTTTCGAACTCTCGGGGCTGGAGGCCAGCGATCGGGTACTGATTCACGCTGGCTCGGGCGGTGTGGGATTGGCAGCGATCCAATTGGTACAAGCCGCGGGCGCGGAGGTCTTTGCCACCGCGAGCGCACCAAAGCAGGCATATCTCCGATCACTGGGCGTGGAACACATCTTCGACAGCCGCCAGACAGCATTTGGAAAAGAGATCCTCGAAGCTACAAATGGAGAGGGCATCGATGTGGTGCTGAACAGCCTGACGGGAGAGGGCTTCATCGACGCGAGCCTGTCCTGCCTCAAGCACGGCGGCCGATTCGTGGAATTGGCCAGGCGGGACATCTTGAGCGAGGAAGAGATGGCGGCTGTGCGTCCAGACGTGGCCTACGACATCCTGGAATTAGATGTTCTGAAAAAAACCGACCCGGCGTGGGTGGGAAGAGTTCTGCGGGACGCAATGGCGCGCCTTTCGTCGGGAGAACTGAAAACAATCACCCACAGCAGGTGGCCGCTCGCCGAAGCCGGAGCCGCGTTGAGCTTCATGCGCGCCGCCCGGCACATAGGAAAGATCGTCGTAACGACACCACCGATCCTGAAGGGCAAGTTGCGACAGGACCGCACCTATTTGGTAACGGGTGGTCTGGGAGGGATCGGATGCGCCGTAGCAGACTGGCTGGCGGATCGCGGTGCGGGCGCAATAGCACTAAACGGACGCCGGGCACCGGACCCCGAGGCTGAGGAGGTGATCCACAGGCTGCGGGAACGCGGTGTGAAAGTGCAGGTAGAGATCGCAGACGTGACGGATGCCGTCGCAATAGATGAGATGATGGCGCGGATAGATGAGACGCTACCGCCGCTCGGAGGCGTGATCCACAGCGTGGGCGTGCTGTCGGACGGCGCGCTGACCAACCAGAGTTGGGAGCGATTCGAAACCGTTTTGTGGCCAAAGGTACTGGGTGCCTGGCATCTGCATCGGGCGACTTTGGATCGCGATCTGGACATGTTTGTCCTCTTTTCGAGCCGGGTTGGCGTCATGGGCAATCCGGGCCAGGCAAACCACGCCTCAGCCAATGCATTTCTGGATCAACTCGCCGGGCACCGCCGCGCGATGGGGTTGCCCGGGCAGGCCATAGCCTGGGGAGCGTGGTCGGAGATCGGCGAAGCAGCGGAACAGCGGGAGCGGATTGACCAACAGCGGTCAGCGCTCGGCGGCCGCTGGTTCACCCCACAGCAGGGTATCCGGGCATTCGATCAACTGGTGCGTCAGGACGCCACGACTTCCGTGGTGATGTCGATGGACTGGTCAGTGTTCGAAGAGGCGGTCGAAGATCGTCCTCTCTTCCTGGAGGACTTGCTGTCCGCCGATGCGGACGACGAAGCCGACGCCTCGGCCTCGTCAAAGGACCTGCTTTCCCAACTGCGAGAGGCACCTGCAGCGGCACCCGAGGACCTGCTTGTATCCTTCCTGCAGCAGGAGGTACAGGCCGTGCTGAGGTTGCCGACAGCGCCGGAACCCACAGTGGGATTTTTCGATTTGGGGATGGACTCGCTGATGGCGGTAGAGTTGCGGAATCGCCTGAACCGGGCATTTGCCGATGAGTACGTGGTCCCCAACACCGTGGTATTTGACTACCCGGACATCGCCAGTCTCGCCCGCCATCTGGTCGAGGAACTCGGCGAAGTCAGCGATGCGCCCGCCCCTCAGCCTCAGGTGCAACCCGAACCAGAACCAATAGTGCAGCGCGAGGATGACGGTATTGCGATCGTGGGCATGGCATGCCACTTCCCCGGTGCGCCGGATCTTTCCACCTTCTGGCACCTGCTCGAAGCAGGAGTGGACGCGGTGACCGACGGACGCCAGGATCCCGGTTCATGGAACAATCTCGCCAAAGACCTTCCCTCCAAATACGCCGCTTATCGCCGGGGCGGATTTGTTGAGGGCATTGATCAATTTGACGCGAGATTCTTTCGGATTTCGCCGATTGAGGCGCGCCTGATGGATCCGCGGCAACGCATGATGCTGGAGACGACCTGGCAAGCGATTGAGGATGCGGGGATGGATCCAGACGTATTGAGAGGCAGCCGCACCGGGCTATACGCCGGCATCGCCACCAGCGAATACCGGGACCTGATGACAGCCAGCGACTACGGCATCAGTTATCTGGGCACTGCCGCGAGCATGACGGTCGGGCGAATTTCTTTTCTCCTCGGTCTGGAGGGACCGACGATACCGGTGGAACTCAACTGCGCGTCATCGCTGGTCGCGGTACACCAGGCAGTGATGGGTTTGCGACAGGGCGAAGTAGATATGGCTCTGGTTGGAGGGACGCACGCAGTTCTGTCACCTAATTTAACCAGAGAAATGGCGGACCTGGGCATGTTGTCACGAGAGGGACAGGGCAGGCCCTTTGATGCCTCTGCGGATGGCTTCACGCGCGGCGAGGGCTGTGGGATGGTCGTCCTCAAACGGCTGAGCGAGGCAGAAGCCGATGGCGACCGCATCTGGGGCGTGATCCGCGGGTCTGCAGTCAACCAGAACGGGGCCAGCGCGGGACCAACCGTGCCAAACGGGCCAGCGCAGGAGCGAGTAATTGAAGAGGCACTGTCGCGAGCGGGTATCGTTCCATCAGAAGTAGATTATCTGGAAGCTCACGGGGGTGGGTCGGAGTAGGGCGACCCGATCGAAGTTCAGGCAGCGGCTGCTGTTTACGGCAAAGGCCGCGAGGCAGACCGCCCGCTTTTGATCGGCTCCGTAAAAACAAACATCGGCCACCTGGAGCCAGCTGCTGGCGTTGCAGCCCTGATCAAGGCAGTACTCGCCATGAAACAGGGGAAGATACCAAAGCACCTGCACTTTGAGGAACCGAGTCCGCATATAGACTGGGACCGGTTGCCGGTACAGGTGACTTCCGAACTGACGGACTGGCCGAGCCATCCCAATCGCCCGCCGCGAGCGGGAGTCAGCGCCTTCGGGATATCGGGAACAAATGCCCATGTTGTCGTAGAAGGATATGACAGCCCGGATACAACGCCTGTGGGCTCCGCACAACCCGTTTCCTTGTCGGTTGTGGATCCCCCAGACGAGGAAGAAGCGTTCGCTCTGCGCCAGACGCGGCTCCTGCCCCTGTCGGGAAAATCCGACGAGGCACTTCGAGACCTGACAGGACGCTATCTGTCCTGGCTCGACGCGCTTGCCTCCGAAGATGTGGACCTGCTTGCCGACATGGCGTGGACAGCGGGCGTGGGACGCAGCCATTTCGATCACCGTGCGGGCATCGTATTCCAGGATGTCGAATCGCTGCGAGAAAAATTACAGGCACTCTCAGAAACAGGAGAAAGACCAGAACTGCGCGCAACGACAAAAATCGCCTTTGCGTACACCGGACAGGGCAGCCAGTGGATCGGCATGGGGAAAGACCTCTACGAAAGCGAGCCGGTAGTCCGAGCCGTTCTGGACCGTTGCGACAAAGTCCTTCGGGAAGAGAGAAACACCTCCTTGCTGGACGCGATGTTCGGCCAGACCGGCGATCTATCTGACCTGCCAGCCATCTATGCAATGGAGTCCGCACTTGCGGCACTGTGGTCAAGCGTGGGGATTCAGCCCAGCGTGGTGGTCGGGCACGGTATAGGGGAAATTGCAGCGGCGCAAGCGGCGGGCGTCTTTAGCCTGGAGGATGGATTGCGGGTTGCACTGGAATGGGATACGGGCAATCTGGAAGCCACCCTCACAGACGTCACAATCGCATCGCCATCTCTGGTCCTTGTGAGCAGTGTGACAGGGGGCGTCGAAGTTCTCGACGCGGCGTATTGGCGTCGGCAAGCTCAGGAACCGGCGGCATTCGACAAATGCGCGAAGAAGCTTGTGAATCTGGGGGTCAATGTGCTCATCGAGATCGGCCCGAACGCGGTGCCGGGTCCGATAGCGGGCGACGCGAATCCACCCGTTGTATTGTCGAGTTTGGGAGACAACGGTTTTATAGAAGCAGTAGCAAAGGCTTATGAAGCGGGACTTTCGGTATCATTTCCCGGGCTATTTGCGGGAGAAACGCGCCGCCGCATTTCACTGCCGAGCTATCCATTCCAGCGTCAGCACTACTGGATTCAATAGCCAAAACGACCGCAAAAAAAATTTGACTTTACGCCTGCCGAGCACTATCTTTTCGGTTTCAACCATCTACCTTACGAAAGGAGAGTAACAATGGCTTCAACGGGAATTATGTATTGAAATGAACAAAAAAACTTGCAGAATTTGGTCTAATAGTCT